>DATDLN010000090.1:0-5971 GCA_036519295.1 Thermoleophilaceae bacterium | reverse complement strand
CCAGGTCGTGCTGGGTCAGAGTGAGCGCCTCGTTGATGCGCAGGCCCGCGCGCCAGAGCAGCACGATCAAGGCTCGCAGGCGGGCGCCGTGGATGCCGTCGCCGGCCTGGCGCATGACCGCGACGATCTCCTCCACCGTGGGCGGATCGGGCGGGTAGCGCAGCCCCTTGTTGCGCGGCGGGCGGCCGGCGAGGTAGCCGGGCAGGCTGGCGGGCGAGCGGCGGCGGCCGGCGGCATTCAGCAACGGCGGCACGGACATGGACCCTCCTTCGTGGAACGACTGGCTCGCCCGCGGACTACAAGGAGCCCAATGCCCAGCCCGCAACCCTGAAGGTTGGCGGGAGACGCAGGCCGCCACTGCTTCCGCAGGAGGAGCACTGCGCTACGAGGCGCCTGATATGGCTGGCACCCGTCCCTGGTCGGGCCGGCCTCGGCCCGGGTAGGCCGATCGGCGAGGCCCCACGTGGTGCGGCCTCTTCGGCCTCTTGGGGAATCGAGCCGCGGGGCAGGGTTGCGGCGGCGCCGTGTCGGACTTCGTGATCGCGGCGGCCACGGCACGTCGAACTGGCACTGCGGGGAGCAGCTGCCGAGCGGAGCAGTCAGCGAGTTAGGCTTACGCCGCCGAGCGGTGGGAGGGGCCGTTTCACGACGGCGCCGCCGGCCAGGTCGTGCGATAGTGACGATTCGCTGGCGTCCTCGAGCAGCCCGCCCCAGCGCTGGGTGCCCGGCGTAGCAAAGAGCTGCGCCGCAGAACTCGGCGAATCGGGTGACGACTGCAGGCGACGGACCGCCTGACGCCCAGGACGAACCCCTAGGCCGTGTGGCTGTCCTCGCATGCCCGTACCGACCGGCTCGACGTGGAAGAACGTGCTCGTGCGCGGGGCGCGGCGGATCACCGGCCCGACTTGACCCGGACGGTGGCGCCCGATTACGGTTGCGGGACAGCCCGGAGAGGAGAGTCCCATGCGAGTCCGTCCCTCGCTCGCGGCGCTCGCCGCTGTTGGCGCGTTTGCCCTCGTCGTCCTTCCCGGCGCCGCGCCCGCGGCCGGTCCGGCGCAAGCCCGTTATGAGCCGCGCTTCGAGTCCGCTCCCTGCCCGACAACGCCTCGACTGCCGGTTCCCGTGCCGGCGCTGCAGAACGCCCGCTGCGGCTTCCTCGTCGTCCCGGAGAACCGCGGTCGGCTCGAGGGCCGGACGATTCGCCTCGCCGTCGCGATCATTCCCGCGATCGCGCAGCAGCCGGCGCCCGACCCGCTCGTCCATCTGACCGGCGGCCCCGGCGGCGTAGCGATTCTGGAGGCGCAGGAGCTCGTCGACGCCGGCTTCAACCGCGACCGCGACCTCATCCTCATGGACCAGCGCGGGACGTTCCTCTCCGAGCCGGCGCTCACCTGCAAGGTCATCGACAGGTTCAACCGCCAGCAGGTGGGGCTCCCCCTGGACGCGCGCTCGACGCGACGCAAGCACGTGGCGGCCACGCGCAAGTGCCGCAGGGACCTGGTGGCCAGGGGCATCGACATCGCCGCCTACAACACGACCGAGAACGCGGCCGACTTCGCCGACCTGCGGCGCGCGCTCGGCTACGACCGATGGAACATGTTCGGCGTCTCCTACGGCACGGACCTGGCGCTCACGATCCTGCGCGATCACCCCGAGGGCCTCCGCAGCGTCATCCTCGACTCGACGGTGCCGCCGAGCGTCGTGGCCCTGTCCGAGTTCTGGCCCAACGCCCGCGATGGCTTTCAAAACATCTTTCGTGCCTGCAAGGCGCAGGCTCGCTGCCGCCGGAGCTTCCCCAACCTGGAGCGGACCTTCACCAAGCTCGTGCGTCGGCTCGAGTCCGATCCGGTCAGGACAACGGTCGCGGATCCTGCCACCGGCCAGCCGACCCCGGTTGTGCTCGACGGAGGGGCGCTCGCCAACTGGCTCGTCACCATGAGCTTCTACACGCCCTCCTTCAAGGACGTCCCGTCCTGGATCGCCCAGCTCGCCGCCGGCGATCCGCAGAGCATCGCCACATTGCGCCTCGCGCAGGTCACGCCGCCGGGATTCGTCGGCTACGGGCTGACCTACGGAGTCATCTGCAGCGAGTGGGTCCCGTTCGACAGCGAGCGCGAGGTGCTCGCCCAGGGGCGCGACGTGCTGCCCCGGTATCCCCGCTCAGTGCTGGCGCAGCCGCCGCAGTTCACCTACAACTTCGACGACTGCCGCGTCTGGGACGTGCCGGCGGCGCCCGCCTCGGTGCGCGAGCCGACCGTGAGCGAGATCCCGACGCTGATCCTGTCGGGCAGCTTCGACTCGGTGACGCCGCTCGCCTGGGCCTATGCCGCCGCCGAGACGCTGCCCAACTCGAGGATCGCGAGCATCCCGGGCGTGGGGCACTTCGTCGCACCCGAGTCGCCCTGCGCCCAATCGGTCATCGCCTCGTTCCTCCTGCGGCCGGACGCACCCGACACCAACTGCGTCGCCACCCTGATACCGCCCGCCTTCGCGACCCCGTAGGGCATGGCGGAGCCGGTGCGGCGCGAACGCCGCCGCACCGGCCGCTGCGGCGACACTCCGCAGCCGGGGGCGGGCGGCGTCGCTTGCCCGGCGCCGCACAGGGGGTCGGACCGTTGAGCGCTCGACGCCGAGGGTAGTGCCGGCACCCTCGAGCACCCGGTCGCGGCGCCCTGTGCGCCTGCGCCGCGCCAAGCGCCCGATTGTGGCCGGGGGCGTCCCCCGAGCCGCCCGCGCCTACGCAGGCGTCAGGTCGAGCGCGACCTCAGTCATGTCGACCGATTCCCGGGTGCCCATCGGCTGGTCCGGGCTCATCTCGTTCAGCACCGCGTCCGCGGCCCGCATGTCCTCCTCGGTCTCGTGGAAGCTGATCGCGACCACGGTGCCGTTCGCTTTGTCGGTCAGGAACAGGAACCGAGTGGCCGTCACCCCCTCGGGCGGCTCCGGGTTGGCGCTGATCGCGGCGACGTTCGCCTCGATCCCCTCGGCGTCCGCCCAGGTAAACCGGACTACTCGCGCGTACATGATCTGCTCCTTTCGCTGGGTGTGCCGACCCTACCCGGCCCGGGACCGGCGTGGTGTGGCGCGCTCGTTTACTCGGCCCTACTTCGCCTTGAGCGTGTCGCCGCTCCGGACGACCAGTAGGAGTGCAGACTGGCAGTGCTCCTTCTCGACGTGAGCAGTTCCGGTGCGACCGATCGCGACGTCGGCGTGGGCCGGCTCAGCTGAGCTCGCGAGGCTCACGACGGGTGCTCGCGTCTCGCGGGGCCACCCGCTGGGGCCCGAGGCGCTTCTCCATCGCGGCGTTCAGCCAGCCGTCCTCGTCGCGCGACGCGGGCCAAGATCGAAGCGAAGTCGCCGCAAGGCACCAGGCTCCTGGGACCCTCGGCCGCGATCAGTCGCGACGAGCGGCTTCGCTGCATCCGTCGCCCCCGGGCGCTTATCGTGCGGCGCGATGGGAGAGCCGGGCCGACTTGTCGCCCAGCATGCGGCGGCCCCGACTGTCGGGTGAGCGGCGCCCTCGGTCGCATGCTCGACCGCTTGTTCCTGCGAGCCCCGGCGGGAGCTCGCTCCTACGAGCGCGGCCTGGGCTATTTCGAGGCCGGCTGCGTCGAGAAGGTCGTGCTCGAAGGCGAGTTGCTGCTCGCGACCGTCCAGGGGAGCCAGCGCTATCGGGTCGAGCTGCGGCCCGGCGAGGGATCACTGGAACACTCGTGTAGCTGTCCATATGGGCGGGACAGCGCCTTCTGCAAGCACTGCGTGGCCGCCGGGCTGGCCTTCCTCGAGGCCGGTGCCGATCCTCCCGAGCCCCGGCCGGAGCCGCTCTCGCTCGACGCGATCCGCGAGCGGCTCGAGGACCTGGATCGGGAAGCGCTTCAGTCGCTCCTGCTCGAGCAGGCCCGCGCGGACGAGCGCGTGCTCGAGCGTCTGCGGCTCTGGTTCGCCGCCGATTCCGAGCGAGTCGACCTGGAGAGCTTCCGCCGCGCGATCGAGCTCGCGGTCGACCCGGGCGACTTCGTCTCCTACCACGAGGCATACGACTGGAGCCGTGGGGTCGACGAGGTGATCGACGCGGTCGAGGGCCTGCTCGACGACGGCCACGCGGGCGCCGTGATCGAGTTGAGCGAGCACGTGCTCGCTGCCCTCGCCGGGCTTGGCGGCCTAATCGACGATTCGAGCGGCCACGTCGCCATGCTCTGCGAGCGGCTCGAGCGGCTCCACCTGACGGCGTGTGAACGTGCGCGCCCCGACCCGGCGGAGCTGGCGGAGCGCCTGCTGCGCTGGCAGCTGGACTGCGAGCTCGAGGTGTTCTACGACACGGCCGACGCCTATGCGGCTGTGCTCGGCGAAGCCGGCCTTCTGCGCTACGCGGAGCTCGCCCGCGCCGAGTGGGAGCAGGTGCCGGAGCTCGGCCCGGGCGATCAGCGCGAGTACGGCCGACGCTTCCGGATCACCAAGGTCATGGAGGATCTGGCCCGTGACGACGTCGACGAGCTGGCCGCGGTGATGCGCCGCGACCTCTCGCTGCCCCACGACTTCTTGCGGATCGCGGAGGTTTACCGCCAAGCCGATCGGGACGAGGAGGCGGAGCGCGGGCTCGAGGCGTTTCCCGGCCAGCGCGCCGATTCCCGCCTCCAGAGCTTCCTCGCCGAGCTCTATGCGGCGCGTGGGCGGCACGCCGAGGCGCTCGAGATCGCCTGGGACCGCTTCGCCGATCACCCCGGCCTCGACTCCTACCGTGAGCTGAAGCCGTACGCCGAGCGGGTCGCGGAGTGGCCGCGCAGGCGAGAGCGCGCGCTCGGGCTGCTGCGGAAGCGCGCCGGGGAGGTGCGTGAGGAGGCGCGGCGCCGCGGCTACCGCGGGCTCCGGGGCGGCGACCACTCGCAGCTCGTGCGGATCCTGCTCTGGGAGGGGGACGTCGAGGAGGCCTGGCGCGAGGCCGAGGCGGGCGGCTGCGACGAGTCCCTTTGGCTCGAGCTCGCGGGGCGGCGAAAGGAGACCCATCCGGAGGATGCGCTACGGGTCTACCACGATCGGATCGAGCCGACCATCGCCCGCAAGACCAAGGCCGACTACGAGGACGCGGTCGGCCTGATCGAGGAAGTGGGCGGGCTCCTGCGGCGGCTCGGACGCGAGCACGAGTTGCCGGCGCTCGTCGGGGAGATCCGCGCCACCCACGCCCGCAAGCGGAATCTGGTGGCGCTGCTCGACCGGATCAGGCTCGACGCCACCACGACCCCGTCTGGCTGAGGCGGACGCTTGCCGATCGAGCTCTCATCGGCTCCCGTGGGAGGCGCCCTGGCCAGGCTCGGCGAGCACGACCTCGAGGCGCCGCGCGAGGTCGAGGGAGCGCTCAGTGGATGGCCAGACGCGAGGCCCCCGAGGCGCCATTGCTGCTCCGCCGTTACCACCTGCAGGTCTTCCTCTGGTACCAACGTCCCCGCAAGTGGCTCATTCCGCTCGACGACAAGAGAACGGTCGCGGCGCGGCTGGGGCGATTCCTCGACCTGGTCGGCGGGCGGGCCGGCGACTACGCCGGAATCTGCACCTCCGAGGAGACGATGCGGCTACTGAGCGCCTGGGAGGAGGACGACCCTGGTGCAGGGCCGATGCTGCGGAATGCCCTCGACGCGTCCGGGATCGAGCCGCCGGACACCGCTGCGCTCGAGTGGGGCTCAGTGATGGGGCTGGAGGAAGCGCGGCTCCGGGACCGGGTGGCCCTCGAGCTCGAGCAGGCGCTTGAGCAGGGACGGCTGCGCCGCGGGAAGCGCGGCTTCGAGCGCCGCTGGGCCGACTTCGTCTGGGACTGGCTGCTGCGGCCGCGCGCTGAGCTCGATGGGCGGGCGGCGATCGATCTGATCTCCGAGGAGCGGCTGACCCGCTGGCTTGAGCGGGGCAGCGACGAGCGGCGGGCGATCCTTGCCGGCGTCGCGCCGCTGCTGCGCGAGCTCGAGCCGGCCGAAGCGCCGGG
>DATDLN010000089.1:0-2423 GCA_036519295.1 Thermoleophilaceae bacterium | reverse complement strand
ACCTCCGCCGCTCGTGCCACCCAGCGATCCTCGGGGCGTGCAGCCCCGGACCACGATTCATCGGAGTCAAATCCCGCGTTTGATCCGCCGCATGCTCCGCCAGAAGACGAACGGGCGGGTGACCGGACTCACGCGCCGCTGCGAACGATTTTCCGCGAACGACGTGCGCTGCACGCTTCGCTGGCGGATCGGGCGTTTCGTCTTCTCTGGCCGCGCTCGTTTCGTTGTGTTCGTCAAGCACGGCGAGTCGCGTGGCGCTTCTGCTGGTCGTCCAACGCAGCAGTCTGGCCGTCAGCGGCCTCGGTGGGTTTGACTCGTGTGGATCGTGGTGCTGGGCTCCGCGCCCCGAGGATTGCTGGGTGGCGGGGTTGTGCTGAGGGTGCTCGGTGGCACGGGCGGCGGAGGTGGGGCAGGAGGAGGTAGGGGGCTCGAGCCGACGCTCCAGGAGAGCGTGGCCGGGCTCGGATCGGCGTTCCCGTGGGGGTCGGTGGCCATGACCGAGAACGTGTGAGGGCCGTCCGCGAGGCCGGTGTAGGCCTGCGGCGAGGCGCACGGGTGCGCGGCGCCGCCGTCCAGGCTGCAGGCGAAGTCGGAGCCCGCCTCGGTGGACGAGAACTCGAAGCTCGCGGACGGTCCGTTGCCGCTCCCCGAGGGGCCCGCGTCGATGCTCGTGTCCGGCGGCGCCGTGTCGATCGCGTGCGACCGGTAGACAGTCCACGCGGGCTTGTGCGTGTAGTCGAGGTAGGTGAGGCCGACGTGGTTCCACATCGAGTCGGTCGAGCTCGCCTGGGGGCTCAGGTCGTGCCACATGTAATGCACGAGCCCGCGCACACCGAGCTGCTCGTGACGGGCCACGAGCTCGCCCATGAGCTCGCCGATGTTGGCCGCCTGGCCCTCGAGGTCGGTCACGAACCGGTACGCCTTGCCCGCGCTCGCCCAGCCCATCTCGGTCACCCAGATCGGCGCGTCCTCGTCGCCGTGGGCGTTCATGATGGAGCGGGCGCTCTCCACGAGCCCGATCGAGCAGGCCGGCGTCTCGCAGTAGATGTGCAGCCCGAGCGTGTCGAACGAGCCTTGGGCGCCCGCGGCGTACATCCCTTCCAGGTAGTCGGTCATCGGGACGGCGCCGATGAGGTAGCTGTTCGGCACGCCCGCGGAGACGATCTCGGCGTTCGCGTCGGCGGCGCGGATGTACGGCGCCGCCGCCTTCAGCATCTCGGCGTACTCGGCGGCGTTCGGCGCGCCGCCCCATAACCGGCGCAGGTTCGGCTCGTTCCAGAGCTGCCACGCCTGGATCGGCCGCTTCGGCAGGCTGGGGTTGGCGGTCCAGAAGCTGCCTTCGGGGCCGTACCGGCCGATCGGGGCGGCGACGAAGCGGCCGAAGTCGGCGTAGCTCGCCGGAGGGCAGCGCCACGGATTGGGGCCGGACGGGCACCGCGACGCCCAGGCCGGCGGCCAGCCCACCGTGGCCAGCACGTCCATGCCCGCCTGGGAGGTGCTCGTCATGAACGAGTCGTAGGGGGACCAGTCGTAGCTGCCGCTCGCCGGCTCGATCCGCGACCAGTCGAAGATCTGGCGCATGACCTGGCCGCCGACGGCCTTCTGGTCACCCAAGAGCCATTGCTTGTCCGCCGGGCTGGCGTCGAAGGAGTCCGGCGAGTCAAGACCGAAGAAGTCGCCCGGCAGCGGCGCGGCGCCGGCCGGGCCCGTGAGCGCGAGCGCCGCACAGCAGGTCACGGCGAGCCCAGCGAGGCGCGCTCGGGTCCCCATGGGAGGGCACCTAAGCGCCCGCCGGGGCGCGTGTCAAGCGGCCCTCAGACCGCCAGCGACTAGTCGAGCCACTCCTCGCGCACGGCGCCCAGGCGCGCTCGTAGACGGCCTCCGCGCGGAGGTTGTCCTTCGCGGTCTGCCAGATGAGGGTGGTTGCGCCGCGTCGCGGCAGGCGAGGATGAGCCTCGGCCGCCCCGTTCGGCCACCATCGACCACGACCGGCTCGAGCAGATGCTGGCACTAGTCGACGAGCGCGCAGCCCGCCTGCACGACGGCGTCGAACACTCCGTGACACGCACAAGCTCAACCCGGCCGCATCGACGTAGGAGTATCGCTCGTCGCTGATCGTTGCCTGGTTCTCGCCAACACCAGGACGTGGCGCATGCTCTCCCTGCGTGGGCAGGACTCGGCGCCGACACGAGTCTGGCTGCTGCAGCGGACGAAATGCGCCCGTCCACCGGCGCGCGATCGGCTCCGACGTCACGAGCACCTGTGGAAAAGCAGCAGCGAGCCGGTCAGTGCTGCCTTCCATGCAGAGCGGGAGCCCCGCCGCTTCCGCTCGTCGTCGTGGCTGTTGCGTAAAGCCGCAGATGGGGGCGCCGCTTGCCGGGACGAAGCACCGGGGTGCTGCTGCGGTGCTGCCGCGGGGAGTG
>DATDLN010000088.1:0-28160 GCA_036519295.1 Thermoleophilaceae bacterium | reverse complement strand
AATACCTACACTGCACCGCTCGATGCCGCCGACGGTCCAGCTCAACCAGCCGCCCGGCGTGCCCCCGCTCGAACTGACCGGCGAGCGCACCATGCCGGATGTGCCGGCCGAGAACTACTGGTTCCGCCGCCACCTGGCCGTCTACGAGTGGATCGCGGAGCGCTGCGCGGGCCTGAATGTCGTCGACATGGCCTGCGGCGAGGGCTATGGAGTGGAGGTCCTTGCCCGGCGCGCGCGGCGCGTCACCGGCGTCGACGCGAACCCCGAGGCCTACGAGCACGCACGCCTCAAGTACACGCGGCCGGGCGTCCGATTCGTGCGCGACATGATCGAGACCTACTCGGAGCCGTGCGACGTGGTCGTCTTCCTGCAGACGATCGAGCACGTCCTCGACCCGAAGGCCGTGCTCAGGCACTTCAAGGAGATGTGCCAAACCGTCTACGTCTCCACGCCCAACCTGCTCACGCTCGCCCCGCCGGGGGCGAAGAAGTCGGACAACCCGTGGCACCGGCGCGAGTTCCGGGCGCAGGAGTTCCGCGCGCTCTGTGCGAGCGTGTTCGAGCGGGTGGAGCTGCTGGGGCTGTTCCACGCGCGGGCGCTGCGCCTGCACGACCTGGCCCTGCAGGCCGGCTGGGACCGCGTTCACTCGGGGCTCCGGATCACGAAGCCCTTCTACGATCGCTTCACGCCGGCGATCACTTCCGCCGATTTCACGCTACGCACCGGGCCGCTGGAGCGCGCGCTCGATTTCGTCGCCGTGCTCAGGTGATGGCTGAGTGGTCACCACCAAGCCGCTTCCGGACCCGCCCGAGCTGGCTCTCCTCGGCTCCTTCGCCGCCATCGTCGTCGTGTTTGGCGCCCTCCACTTCCAGGGCGCGGACTCTGCGGTCATTCTTCCGGTCATCGCCGTGTTGGGAGTGGGGCAGTGTCTCGTCTACGAGCGGACCGGGTCGCTGTTCGCGGTGATCGCGATCCACCCGCGGCTGGCCGGCCGCTGGCCGATCCCGGTGCCGGCATGAACAGGAACGGCGGCGGGCTGGCGCTGGTGCTCCACTCGCACATGCCCTACGTGGAGGGGTTCGGCAGCTGGCCCTTCGGCGAGGAGTGGCTTTGGGAGGCGGTGGCGTGCGTCTACCTGCCGCTGCTCGAGGTGCTCGACGGAGCGCCCGTGACCGTGGGGCTCACGCCGGTGCTCTGCGACCAGCTCGAGGCCATGACGGGCGAGGCGGGCGAGCGCTACATGACCTTCCTTCGCGAGATTCGCGCTCCGATGCACGAGGAGGACGCCGCCGCCCTCGAGCGAAGTGGCGAGTCCGCTCTCGCCGCGGAGGTGCGGCGCGCGGCCGGCGACTACACCTGGGCCTCCGGAGCCTTCGAGCGCCGCGGCCGCGACCTCCTGGCCGCCTTCCGCTCGCTCGCGCGCGTAGAGCTGTGGACCTCGGCGGCCACCCATGCGCTGCTGCCGCTCCTCGCGACGGACGCGGGACTGCGCCTCCAGCTCGCCACCGGGGTCGCCTCTCACGTCCGGCGCTTCGGCGAGTTCGGCGGCGGCCTGTGGCTGCCGGAATGCGCGTACGCCCCGGGTCTCGAGCGTGACCTCGCCGAACACGGCGTGCGCGCGTTCTGCCTGGACCAGACCGAGGTCCACGGGTGCGGGGCGCCGGAGCAGCTCGAGCCGGTCGCCACCGAGGCCGGGCCGGTGGCGGTGCCGATCGACTGGCAGGCGGTCGAGCTCGTCTGGAACGAGCGCGACGGCTACCCGGGGAGCGGCGCCTATCGCGACTACCACCACTCCACCCGCCACGACCTGAAGCCCTGGGACAACGCGGGCCGCCCGTACGACCGTCGCGCGGCGCTCGCGCTCGCCGCCGACCACGCCCGCGACTTCGTCTCGAGGGTGGCCGAGCGGCTCCGCGAAGGCGGGCTGCTCTGCTGCGCGCTGGACACCGAGCTGCTGGGCCACTGGTGGTACGAGGGGCCGGCGTGGCTGGCCGAGGTCCTGGAGGAGGCGCGACGCCGGGGTGTCGAGCTCGTGACCGTGTCGGAAGCGCTCGAGGAGATGAAGCCTGCCGAGCGGCCGCTCGGGGCATCCACCTGGGGCGCCGGCAAGGACCTCTCGACCTGGGACGCGCCGGGGGTGGCGGAGCTCGTCTTCGCCGCCCGCCGTGCGGAGCTCCGCACCGTGGCCGCGATCGCCGCGCACCGCACGCCGCGCGCGGCGCTCGAGCGCGCGGCCCGGGAGCTCCTGGCCCTCCAGGCGAGCGACTGGGGCTTTATGGTCACCCGCGACCTGGCGGGCGACTATCCCGTCCGCAGGGTCGAGGAGCATCTGGCGAACCACGAGGCGGCCCTTGCAGGTCTCACGGGCTCGACGGACGTGGCTCCCGCCCTGCGCCACCTGGCACCCGACCTGGACCTCGCCTCCCTGACCACGCCGTGACGCCGCTCCGGACGGCCTCGTGCCCGCCATGAAGCTGTAGGGTGCGCGGACTTGGCCGACTGTTAGGACGGAGGGAATCCGATGGCAAGGAGAACCGAGGCAGCGCCGAAGCCCCGGCGCGCCCCGCGGGCCGCCGCGAACGCGCCCGCCCAGAAGGCCGCAACCCGGCGGAGGCCTCGCGCCGCCGACGCGACCGCCGACGGCAGCGCGCTGCTGCTGCGCGAGCTCGTCGGTCACCTGCGCCAGAATCGGAGCCAGCTGCGGGAGGAGTGGGCGCGGCGCATCGCCGAGGCCCAGCTCTTGACCGCGATGAGCCCGGAGGAGATCTTCTCCGAGGCCACGTCGGTCTACGACAACTACGTGGAGGTTCTCGAGACCGGTAGCGTCGAAGCCCTCCAGGACTACGCGCGCAACCTGTCCGAGCGCATCATCCCTCGTGGGGTCGAGACCGACGAGGTGCTCGGCATCGTGCTCCTGCTGCGCGACGTGCTGGCGCGCTCCCTGTTCGAGAAGTACCAGGCGGACTTCGATCTGCTGAACCGGGTGCTTGACGCCTACGAGCCCGCCGCGAACCGCATCGCCAACACCGTTGGCGTGGGCTTCGTGCAGGAGCGCGAGCGCATCATCCGCCAGCAGCAGGAGGCGATTCGCGAGCTCTCGACGCCGGTGCTCCAGGTCCGCGAGCGGCTGCTCATCCTCCCTATCATCGGCGTGCTCGACTCGCAGCGCGCGCGTCAGGTGACCGAGCAGCTCCTGCGCGGAATCCGCTCGAACCGCGCCAAGGTGGTGGTCGTGGACATCACCGGCGTGCCGACGGTCGACTCCACCGTCGCGAACCACCTCGTACAGACCGTCGAGGCCTCGCGCTTGATGGGCGCCAGCGTGATCATCACCGGCCTGTCGTCGGAGATCGCTCAGACCCTCGTTACCATCGGCGTGGACCTGAGCAAGATGACCGCTGTCGGCGACCTCCAGGGGGGCATCGAGCAGGCCGAACGGCTGCTCGGCTATGAGGTGACCAAGGGAGAGGAAGAAGCGGCGGAAATGCGCTGAGGGCGGAGCCGGAGCGATGGCCGTCCCGATTCTCAAGCAGGGCGACTACCTGATCGCCTCGATCCAGACGGCGCTGAGCGATCGCGACATGCTCGAGCTGCGCGACGACCTGCTGAAGCGGGCCGGGATGCTCCGCTCCAAGGGGATCATCGTGGACGTCACGGCGCTCGACGTGATGGACTCGTTTGCCTCGCGCTCGCTGCGCGCGATCGCGCACATGGCAAACCTGCGCGGGGCGCGGACCGTGATGGTGGGCATCCAGCCGGAGGTGGCCTTCGCGATGGTGCAGCTGGGGCTCAACCTCGAGGGCGTCCACACGGCGCTCGACCTCGAGGAGGGGCTCAAGTTCCTCGACCGGATCACGAAGGAGACCGGTGACGCAGGCGACTGAGGAGGTCCGCGTCCCCATCACGACGGATGACGACATCGTCACCGCGCGCCAGGAGGGACGGCGACTTTCGTCGGTGCTCGGGTTCTCGAGCACGGACCTGACCCTCATCGCCACCGCCATCTCCGAGGTGGCGCGCAACATCCGTCTCTACGCGGAGCGTGGCGACGTCGAGCTCAAGCTCGTACGGGAGCGGGATCGCGAGGGCATCGTGGTGGTCGCGCGCGACAAGGGGCCCGGCATCAAGGACGTCGATCTCGCGATGCAGGACGGCTACTCGAGTGGCGGCAGCTCCGGGCTGGGGCTGCCCGGTGCGCGCCGCCTGATGGACGACTTCGAGATCCGCTCGAGGCCCGGCCGCGGCGTCACGGTGACGATGAAGAAGTGGACCTTGGGCGGTGGGTGAAGAGGGTCTGATCGAGGCGGCGGTGGCGGAGGCCGCGATGCCGGGCGAGGACGAGTCGGGCGATCTCCACCTGATCGCACCTCATCCCGGCGGCGTGCTGGTGGCCGCGATCGACGGTCTCGGCCACGGGGGTGAGGCGGCCGAGGCCGCCCGCACCGCCCGCTCGACGCTCGCGCGGGACCCCGGCGCCGACCTGACGGACCTGCTCGTCAGCGCACACACCGCCCTGGCGCGGTCGCGGGGGGTGGTTATCAGCCTGGTGGCGTTCGTCCCCGGCGGGAGCCTCACCTGGCTCGGCGTGGGGAACGTGGAGGGAACGCTGGTGAGAGCCGACGAGAGGCCGGTCCGCCGCGCGGACTCGATCCTGCTGTTGGGCGGCGTGGTCGGCTTCCAGCTTCCCAGGCTGCGGCCGTCCACAACCGCGGTTCAGCCGGGCGACCTGCTGATACTCGCCACCGACGGGATCGCCGCAGGCTACGTCCCGGAGCTGGATCCCGACGGCGACCCGAAGGCACTCGCCGACCGAATTCTCGCGCAGTACCGTAAGGGAGGCGACGACGCGCTCGTGCTCGTCGCAAGATATCTGGGATGAGCGCGGACCTCGACGCCTTCCGCTCCGGTTACCTGGCGGCGTTCCAGGGCTACCTGGCGGGCGGGGGGGAGACCGGGCTCGAGTCCGCCTACGAGCTCGGGCGCGAGGCGGTGGCCGGCGAGCTCAGCCTGCTCGAGCTGGCGGGCATCCACCACGAAGTGCTCGCCGACTGCTTGGCCAGCGCTCCGGAGGGGCAGCTCGAACGCGTGGCCCGCGCGGGCACCGACTTCTTTCGGGAGAGCCTGTCCACCTTCGAGATGATCCAGCGCGGCTTCGGCGAGGCGCAGGAGACCGCCCGGCTCGAACAGCGGCACGCGGCACAGCTGCGCGGCCTCGCCGACGCCGCGCTGGCCCTCAACTCGGCCCTGTCGGTCGAAGAGATGCTCGCGATGCTCGGGGAGCGGGCGTGCGCGATCGTCGGCGCCGATCACTCGGCGCTGCGCATGGCAGCGGACGGCGGCGACGGGCCCGTCCGGCCGGTGCGCGAGCGGGGACGGCTGATCGCTCCCTTAATCGACCGGGACGAGCACGCGCTCGGCCTGATCGAGCTTTCCGGCAAGCACGAGGGTGAGTTCACCGACGACGACGAGTCGATCCTGGTGCAGCTCGCTCACATGGCCTCGGTCGCGATCGAGAACGCGCGTCTCTACGAGCGCGAGCGGGGAATCGCCATGGAGCTCCAGAGCAACCTGCTCCCAGAGGACCTGCCCGAGATTCCAGGAGTGGTCGCCGACTACCGCTACAGCGCGGGTGGGGACGGCGAGGTCGGAGGTGACTGGTTCGAGGTCATCCCGCTGGCGGGCGGCCGCGTGGGGATGGCGATCGGGGACGTTGTCGGACGCGGCCTGCCCGCGGCGAAGATGATGGGGCACCTCCGTCCGGCGCTGCGGGCCTACGCGCTCGATGGAGAGGCGCCGGCGCTCGTGGCCGAGCACATGGCCCGATTCGTGCGCACGCTCGACCACGACCAGATGAGCACCTGCGTGTACGCCGTGCTCGAGCCATCGACCGGGGACCTCCGGTGCTCCAACGCCGGACATCCGCCGCCGCTCGTGCTCACAGGGGACGGACGCGCCGACTTCCTCACGGGAACGCCGGGCCTGCCTCTCGGTGTGACAACCGACTACGAGTACCCGGAGCTACGCGCGACGCTCGCGCCCGGCTCGACCGTGCTGCTGTATACGGACGGCCTCGTCGAGAAGCGTGGCGAGCCGCTCGACGTGGGGCTCGAGCGGCTGCGGAAGGTGGCCGCGGGCGCTCAGGTCGAACCGCTCGAGGAGCTCTGCGAGCGGGTGCTCGGCGCGCTGGTCAAGGAAGCCCCCGGCGACGACGTGGCGCTGCTGGCGGTGCGCATACTGTCGCCGGACGCCGGGCCCTTGGAGCTCGAGCTGCCGGCCGAGCCGGGTGTGCTCTCCGAGCTACGGCGCCGGCTCGGCGCCTGGATAGTCCATGCCGGGGCGAGCGAGCAGGAGGCCTACGACGTGGTGCTGGCGACCTGCGAGGCTGCGGCCAACGCCGTCGAGCACGCCTACGGGCCGAGCGAGGCGAAGTTCCGAGTCACGGCAGAGGCGGAGGAGGGAGAAGTGAGGATCGAGGTGCGCGATCACGGCGCCTGGCGCCCGCAGCGTGACCCCCGCCGAGGGCGTGGCCTTGGGGTGATGCGCGAGCTGATGGACGACGTGAGCGTGAACTCGAACGACGAAGGCACTAACGTACGGTTTCGTCGTCGGCTCCGTGAGGGACGGCAACATGGACGAGCTCGCGCGCATCGAGATTGACCAGACGCCTCGTGGGGTGATCGCGCGCATCAGCGGCGAGATCGACATCTCGAACGTCGGGGCGGTCAAGCGCAAGCTCACCGACGCCGTGACCAGCGCTTCGCCGGGTCTGGTCGTCGACGTGTCCGGAACCACCTACCTCGACAGCTCGGGCGTCTACCTGCTGTTCGAGCTCGCCCGCGCCCTCGAGGGCCGCCAGCAGCAGATGTGCGTCGTGGCCCCCCCGACAACCCCCAGCACGCGCGTGCTGCTGATCACCGGCTTCGACCACATCGTGCCCGTCACCGGCACGGTGGAGGAGGCGATCGAGAAAGTGGGCCCCGGGGCGCCCGCGGCCTCGGCCTGAGGCCGGACCTACCGCGCCAGCCGGCGAAGCGGATAGCGCAGCACGATCGTCGAGAGCCACATCAGTTTCGCAAGCAGCGTGCTGAGGAACGCGGCCGGCACCGACAGGAGGAACACGACGGCCAAGGTGAGCGCGATCGCCCCGCCGAACGGCTCGGGCACTCCCCGCTCGTGTGGACGGACGAATTCTCTTGTGAGGACATGCCGGACCATTCTCAGGTGAACCAGAGCCGCGAGGCCCAGCGTCGCTCCGAAGACCGCTGCCGAGATCGGCTCGTCGGAGTACCTGTCGACCAGCTCGGTCGAGAACGGCATCAGGGCGATGAGCGCCAGGAACACGAGGTTGAGGGTCATCAGCGTGCCGTCGAAGGCGCGCAGCCTCTCGAAGAAGCCATGGTGGATCACCCAGTAGCGGCCGACGAGCGCGAACGCCAGAGCGTAAGCGGCCAGGCTGGGGAGGAGGTCGAAAAGTTCGTCATCGAGTTCGTCCTCGCGGCCGGATGGCAGGTGGGGAACGTCGATGTTCAGCACCAGCAGCGTGATTGCCACCGCCATGACTCCGTCACTGAAGGCGACGATCCGCCCGAGATCGGTGCGCTCCATGGGCTCAGGAAATCGGGCGGGGCGGATGGATCGTGCGGGTGGTGATCGGCGAGGATCGGATGCTCATGCGCGAAGGCCTCATGCTCCTGCTCGAACGCGGGGGCTTCGGTGATGCACTACCTCGACCGTTGAGGCTCCCTCGAGCAGGTCGTCTCTGAGGGGTGCAAGGTCCCCTCGCACAGGGGTCGGGGCTCTATTTTGCCTCCGAGGCAGTGCGGATAGGGTGGTTATCGGCAGTCAACACGGTTCGCATGACGGCCACATGACCGAGACCGACTCCCACCGCGCCGGCATCGCGTTGCTCCCCGCCGGCCTGGGGCTGGCTCTGGCGATGATCGGGCTGTGCGCGGGCGCTCTCGCGGCGGTCGAGCTCGCCACTGTGTTGCCGGGCGACGCCGGCGGAGTGTCCGATGCCGTGGCGGCGCTGCCGGCGGTCGTTGGGCTCACCTACGTCGGCGCGGGGCTGGTGGCGTGGGGACGCCGGCCTCACAACCGCATGGGGCCGCTTCTCGGTGCGGTGGGTCTCGCCTGGATCGCCTGGGGGCTACGGGCCGCGGATGTCCCGTTTCTGACGGCCGTGGGGCTCCTGTGCGAGGCGTTGCCGTTCGCGGTGACTGTGCACTTGCTGCTTGCGTTTCCGTCGGGTCGGCTTGCGGGTGGCGCGGAGCGGATCGTGGTGGCGGTCGGCTATCTGCTTATTCCGCTCGTGCACTTCCCCACCGAGCTGCTGGGCGCATCGCGCGAGGACGGTATCGGGGTGCTCGACGTGGTGGACGACCCCGGGGTGGCCGATGTGGCGCTGGCGGTGCAAACGGCGGTCGACGGCGCAATGCTGGCGGCCGCGGCGGTCCTTGCGGTTCGCCGGCTGCGGGTCGCCGACGCAGGCTGGCGGACGACGGTCGCCCCGCTCTACTTGTGCGGACTCGTCGCACTCGCGGTGGTAGCGCTGCTTGACGCGCTGGATGGCGCCGGTCTCACCGCCTCGGGCGGCTGGCCGGTCGACGTGCTGGACGCGGTCGGGATCGCGATCGTTCTGTTGCTGCCGCTGGCCTTCCTCGCGGGAACGCTGATGGGCGGTTTCGCCCGAGCCGGCGAGCTGGGGGAACTCGTACGCCGCCTGGACGACGCGCCGGTGGGTACGGCGCAACTGGCCGCCGCGGTGGCGGACGGGCTGGGCGATCCGTCGGCCGAGCTGGCCTACTGGCTGGCGGCCGAGGGCCGCTACGTGGACGCGACCGGCGCTCCCCTCGACCTCGAACCGACGCGTGGCGTGGAGGAGGTGACCCACGGCGGCCGGCGCGTGGGCGCGATCGTCTACGACCGCGTGCTCCTGAGCGGCGCCGAGCCGGTGCGCTCGATGGCGCGGGTGGTGGGGCTGGCCCTCGATCACGAGCGGCTGACCGCCGAGCTGCGAGCCAGCGCGCGCGAGCTGCGGGCCTCTCGCGCGCGCCTGGCGGAGGCCGCCGACGCCGAGCGCCGGCGGATCGCGCGCGACCTGCACGACGGCGCCCAGCAGCGGCTTGTTTTGCTTGCGATCGAGAGTGACCGACTGCGACGGCGAGCGGACGATCCGGAAGCTGTCCGCGAGGCCGCCCTGGGGCTGCGCGGCGGCCTGGACGCCGCCGTCACCGACATTCGCGGGCTGGTTCAGGGGATACTTCCGCCGCTGCTGGCGGAGCGCGGCCTGCGTGCGGCGGCCGAGGAGCTGGCCGCTCAGGCACCCCTTCCCGTGGCGCTCGAGTGCGATCCTGAGGAGTTCGATGCCCCGGAGCACGTCCAGAGCGCCGGCTACTTCGTGATCTCGGAGGCGCTCGTCAACGTCGCCAAGCATTCCCACGCCACCCATGCGACCGTGTCGCTCGAGCGCCGCGACGGCGCGCTGCGGATCGAGGTCTCGGACGACGGCGTGGGCGGCGCCGACCGCGCCCGGGGTACGGGGATCGACGGGCTTACCGACCGCGTCGCGGCGGTGGGCGGCAGGCTCGAGCTCGAGAGCGCGCCGGGAGCCGGCACCCGGCTAAGGGCGGAGCTGCCATGCGGATCGTGATCGGAGAGGACCAGGTCCTGCTGCGGGAGGGACTGGTTCGGCTGCTGCAGGACGAGGGTCACGAGGTGGTGGGCAGCGCCGGCGACGGTCCCGGCCTGGTCCGCAAGGCCAAGGCCCATCGGCCCGACCTCGTGATCGCCGACGTGCGCATGCCGCCGTCCCAGACCGACGAGGGGTTGCGCGCCGCCCTCGAGATCCGTGCCGCCGAGCAGGGGATCGGGATCCTGGTGCTCTCCCACCACGTCGAGGTGCGCTATGCGGTCGAGCTGCTGTCCGACGACGCCTCCGGGGTCGGCTACCTGCTGAAGCAGCGGGTGGCGGATCTCGACCGCTTCTTCGCCGCACTCGAGCGGATCGCCGCCGGCGGCTCGGTCATCGACCCAGAAGTCGTCTCCGCCATGCTCGGGCGGGCAAAGCGCGACCCGATCGACGAGCTCACCCCGCGCCAGCGCGAGGTGCTGGCCCTCATGGCCGAAGGGCGCACCAACGCCGGGATCGCCGCCGAGCTCGTGATCACGGAGAAGGCCGTGGCCAAGCACGCGGCGGCCATCTTCGAGGCGCTCGGGCTGCCGCCCACCGCCGACGGCCACCGCCGCGTGCTGGCGGTGATCCGCTATCTGAACCGATGACTGAGGTCCGGCACCCGAGCGAGCGGCGCCTGCGGCTCGTCATCGCCGGGCTGGCCCTCGGCGGTATGGCGGTCGCCGGGTATCTGACGTACGTGCACTACGCAGGACTCGAGCCCTTCTGCGCCGGCGGCGGCGGGGGCTGCGAGCGAGTGCAGAGCTCGAGCTATGCCGAGCTTGCCGGCGTACCGGTGGCTCTGCTGGGCCTGATCGGCTACGCGCTGATCCTCGCCTCGCTCGCGGTCCCCGCCGAACCGGGGCGCATGGCCGGCGCCCTGCTTGCGCTCGTGGGGTTCGGCTTCAGCGCGTACCTGACGTGGGTCGAGCTGTTCGAGATCGACGCGGTCTGTCAGTGGTGCGTGGTCAGCGCCGTGCTGATGACCGCGCTCGCGGCAGCGAGCGTCTCGCGAGCCCTGAGGGTCGAGGAGTGATCGGGCTACCCCGCCTCTACTCGCCGGTCGCCATCTCCGCGGCGACCTGACGCAGCCTGTCCTCGGGGCTGCGCTCGAGCACCCAGTCGCGGATCCGGGCGATGACCGGGCTCCGGATCATCATCATCCACTCGTTGCGCCGTCCCCGCTTCTCGATGACCTGGGTCTTGGCGCAGGTCGCCGGTAGCCGTCGAGCCGTCGGCGAGCTGCGCCGTCGCCGTACCGCAGTCCTGCCCGACGCCTTCGACCTCGGAGTCGAAGCGGTAGACGCCCTCGCCGAGCAGGTCGACGATCTCCTCCTGCAGGCGCCGGCGATCTACGTCCATGCTGGGCGCGCCCACGGTCGCCGACACCTCCCCGACCGGTAGGGACATGGTCAGCTCGCCCTCCTGCGAGTAGATGTCCTGCTGGACCATCTCTCTCCCGATGCGCTGGAGGCGCTCCCGGTCGAAACCGAAGTCCAAGAGCCGCCTTATCGCATGAGCCCAGATCGAGAAGCCGGAGGCGTTCCTGTCAGGCAGCCGGGTACAGCGTAAGCAGCGCCGCCGCCGCCCGCCGCCCGCTGCGGATCGCCCCCTCCATGAGCGCCGCGAACTCGCCACCGGCATGCTCGCCTGCGAATGCGAGCGGGCCGACCGGCCGCTCGAATGCAGCTCCGATTTCGGCCGGGGGCGAGGTGGAGTAGGCGGCGCCGACCCAGGGATCGTCCGACCACGTGGAGAGGAGCGCGCGCTCGGGGTCGAGCTCGAGGTCGTCGCGCAGGCTTTCGATCGATGCAAGCCAATGGTCGGGTCCCGCGGAGACGTCGAGCCTCGCCAGCGCGGCGGGCGAACCTGCAAAGGCGCTCACCACCGGCTGCGGCCGGTCCCCGTCGGCGGTTGCGGTCCACGTCCAGTATCGCTCGGGCACGGCCATCACGGCGCTGGGCGCGGCCGGGCGCCGCAGCGGGACGAACAGCTTGGCGGCCTCGCCGTACTGGATCGCGGCGACCGCATGAGCGAGCCGATCGGGTAGCGCCGGCTCGAAGCGGATGCGCGGCAGCACGCTCGCGGGCACCGCCACCACGCAGCCGTCGGCGTCGATCTCCGCGCCCGCGGCCCGCAGGCGCATGCCCTCGGCGTGCCAGACGACGCGCTCGACGGGAGACCGCAGGCGGACCGCCCGACCGAGCGATTCGGCCAGCGCCAGCGGCAGGCTCTGGTTGCCGCCGGCGATGCTCGGCGCCGGCTCGTCGTCGACGTGCGCTATGCCGGCGAGGTCGCGGGCGGCCACCAGGTCGGCGGAGTTGCCGCTCGAGATCTCCACCCGCGCGAGGAGCGCCTCACGCGCGCCCGCGGGGATCTGAAGACCATCGAGGAGGCGCCGGGCGCTCAAATCCCCTGCGCTCCGCCCGAGCTCTCGTTCCGCCGCGGCGGCGGCCGCCTCCATCTCCGCCAGGCTCGTGCCGGTTCCGCCGCGCGGCTCCCGGCGCCCGTAGCGCATGCCCTTATCCCAGAGGCCGAGCCCGAAGCGCTCGGCGAGCTCGCGCACGGCGGTGTTGCCGGGCAGGATGAACTCCGCGCCCATCTCCACCACCGCGCCGTTCTCGAGACGGCGCGACCACACCCGACCGCCCACGCGCTCGCGGGCCTCGAGCACCACCACCTCCGCGCCGCCGCGATGAAGCTCGTCGGCCGCGCTCAGCCCGGCGAGCCCGGCGCCGACCACCGCGACCTTCACTGCGTCCGGCCCGCCGCGACCGCGTCAACCGCGATCGCGCCGCGCTGATGAACGACTACCGGATTCAGCTCGGTCAGCTCGAGGCCGGACTCGAGCAGGAGCTCGCCGGCTGCCGACGCCAGGCGCGCGGCGGCCGCCACGTCCAGCGCCGGACGGCCTCGGCCGCCGATGAAGAGCGGGGCCGCGCGCAGGGCGCGGATCGCCTCCTCGACCCGCTCGGGGCTCGCCGGGAGGGGGATCACCGCGGCGTCGGCAAGCAGCTCCGTCCACACTCCACCCGCGCCCACCACGAGGCAGGGGACGACGGCGTCGGAGCGGGCCGACACGAGCAGCTCGGCGCCGGGCGGCGCCATTCGTTCCACGACCACCCTGCCGCCGTCGAGCCCGAGCGCAGTCAGACGCCGGTGGGCGGCGCGCAGGTCGTCCTCCGCCCGCACGTCGAGCACGAGGGCGCCGCCGTCCGACTTGTGGCGCACGGAGGGCGCCGCCAGCTTGACCGCGACGCTGCCGCCGAATTCGGCGAGGGCCGCGACCGCGTCGTCCTCGCCGTCGACCGTCCGTCCCTCGACCACCGCCATCTCGGCCGCACGCAGCAACTCCTTGGCCTCGTGCTCCGGCAGCCAGTCGATGCGTCCGCCGGGAGCGGCGCTGCGCCGGGTCGCAGCGATGTCTCGCAGGCGGGCGGGGTCAGCCGCGGGGCGACCCAGCGCCGCGGCGCAAGCCAGTCCCGTTCGAAGCCCGGACACGGCAGGTACTCCGGTTGCCGCGAAGCGGGCGGCGGCCGCGTCGTCGAGCAGCTCCGGCAGGGTCGCGGCGACCATCACCGGTGCGCCGCTCGCGGTCGCTCCGGCGAGGATCCCCTCGCGCACGGCCGCCCACGACTGCTCCGGGGCGCCGTCGATCCCGACGGGCTGGTCGTAGAGGACCAGCACGCGCTCCACCGCGGGGTCGTCGCCGACCGCGGCGACGATGTCGCGCAGGGTCTCGACCTCGCCCCAGATGAGGGCCGTGTAGTCGAGCGGATTGCCGATGGTGGCGGCCCGCGGCACGAGCTCCCGGAGGCGGCGCCTCGTCTGTGCGCCGAGGCGCGCGAGCGGCAGCCCGAGCCGCTCGGCTTCGTCGGCCGCCAGCGCGGAGTCGCCGCCGGAGCAGGTCAGAACGGCGAGCACGCGCTCCGGTCGGGAGCGCCGGGGGCCCGGCACCGCGAGCGCCTTGGCCAGCTCGAGCAGCTCGTGGGCGTCCGCGGCCCAGGCCGCGCCGGCCTCCTCGACGAGCGCACGGAACACGTGCTGGTCCCCGGCCACGGCGCCGGTGTGTGCCGCCGCCGCGGCCGA
Organism: Thermoleophilaceae bacterium; assembly: GCA_036519295.1. GTDB lineage: Bacteria > Actinomycetota > Thermoleophilia > Solirubrobacterales > Thermoleophilaceae > JACVRW01. The sequence continues at coordinate 14,398 of DATDLN010000088.1, read as the reverse complement.
GCCGGCCGCCGAGGCGCCCACCTTCAGCACCGCAACCCGCACGCCGTTCTCGGCGCAGCGGGCGAATGCCTCGCAGAGGCGCTCACCGTCCCCATCGCCCTCGAGGTAGAGGGCGATCGAGCCGACGTCCCTCTCGCCGGCGAGCTCGAGGACCCAATCGGCGGGATCCGGCGCGACCGAGTTCCCGCACGAGACGACCGTGTGCAGCCGCAGGCCGCGCCGGGTGGTGAGCGCGTTGACCGCGAGATTGCCGCTCTGGGAGACGAGCGCCACACGCCCTGCCTCGAGTGGGGGCAGGGCGTCACCCCACAGCGCCGCGCGCTCGTGCAGGGCGACGATGCCGTTCCCGTTCGGACCACAGATCGGCAGCCCGTGCCGAAGCGCCGTCGCGTGCAGTGCGCGCTCGTACTCGGCGCCGGCCGTGGCCTCACCGCCGCCGGCCGTGAGCCGGCCCCCCATCGCAGCCGCGCCCGCCGCCATCTCCCCGAAGCCCGCCCCGTACACCACGGCACCGCCGCAGCCAAGCGCGCCCGCCTCCTCGATCACAGCGGGCACCCCGGCGGCCGGGATCGCGACGACCACGGCGTCGGGGGTCTCGGGAAGCTCGGACAGCGCCGGGAAGCAGGGGCGTCCGTATACCTCCGTCCGGCCCGGGTTCACCCCCCACACCGGGCCGGGGAAGCCGGCGCTCGCGAGGTTCAGGAGCGTTTGGCCCGCGTAGGAGTCCTCGCGCTCGGTCGCGCCGACGACCGCGACGCTGCGCGGGTGGAGAAGCCGGCCCAGGTCCATTCAGTGCAGCGTACGCTCGACCCCGCGGCGCTCCAGCGCGCGGGCGATGATCAGTCGCTGGATCTCGCTGGTCCCCTCCCAGATGCGGTCCACCCGCAGCTCGCGGAAGAAGCGCTCGGCCACGTTCGTGCGCATGTAGCCGCGGCCGCCGAAGATCTGGACGGCGCGGTCGGCGCAGCGGTTCGCGGCCTCGCTGACGAAGAGCTTGGCCATCGAGGCCTTGGCGTGCACGAGCTTCGGGTCGGCGCCGGCGTCCGCGAGGCGGGCGACCTCCATGGTGAGGAGCCGGCCGGCGGCGGCGTCGGCGGCCGAATCGGCGAGCGGGAAGGAGACGCCCTGGTAGTCCATGATCCGCCGTCCGCCCTGCTCGCGGGCGAGCGCCCAGGCGGTGGCCTCCTCGATCAGCCGCCACATCGAGCCGACGCCGCGGGCGGCGATGCCGAGCCGCTCCTCGGTGAACCACACGCGCTGCAGCTCGTCACCGCCGCCCAGACCGCCGACCACGGCGTCGTCGCCGACCTCCACGTCCGTAAAGCGGATCGTGGGGTGGCCGTGCGGATAGGTGTGGGTGAACGGCGGGTCGTCGACCACCCCGATGCCGTCGAGCCCGGCGTCGACGAGGAACAGCGTCGGGAGCTCCTCGCCGTCGACGAGCGCGGCTGCCATGACGATGTAGACGGCGGCGACGTCGCCGTAGGTGACGAACCACTTCTCGCCGTTCAGGACCCAGCCCCGGTCGCTGCGAACGGCGGTCGTGGCGATGCGCGAGGGGTCGGAGCCGGCCTCGGCCTCGGTGACCGCGTAGGCGTCGTGAAGCTCGCCCCGGAGCGCCGGCTTCAGGTAGCGCTCGATCTGCTCGGGAGTGCCGCTCGCGAGCACGTTGTAGGCGCCCGGCATGTGCCAGGAGAGCGCGTTCGTCGACCGCCCGAGCTGCTCCTCGACGAGGAACCACTCCAGCTTGGTCCAGCCCTGGCCCCCATGCTCCGGAGCGTGCAGGCCCCCGGACAGCCGCTCCTCGATCGCCTCGCGCTTGATGCGCTGCTTCAGCTCGTCGGGGATTCGGCCGCCGCTCCGCTCCGCGAGCTCCTCGTTCGGGATCAGCACCTCGTCCACGAAACGGCGGGCGCGGGCCTGTAGGTCGAGCTGGTCGGGAGTGAGATCGGCCGCGGTGGTGGGCGGGGGAGCGGCGGGGCTGATCGTCATGCGCGTCCTCCTGGAAGTCCCAATTTCAGGTTCTCGTGATTGTCGATGACGTCGAGCACCAGCTCTCGAGCCGCGCTGGGTGGCGCCGCTCGGGCGAGCTCCAGCGCTTCCGTCAGGTAGGCCGCCCATGCGCGCCGGCTTCCGCGCGTCACCAGCCTCTCCACACGCGCCTCCTCGGCAGCGATCGAGGCCGGGCTGGGCGGCCCAACGTCACGCAGCTCGGCGACCGCGGCGGGCAGCTCGCGTTCGGGCTCGGGGGTGATCGAAAGCCATGCGTGGCGGGGACCGAACGGACCCACCGCGCCATGGTATCATGCGACTGATCACAAAGTCAGGGAGGCTCGCCGTGGCAAGCGCAGAGATGCCCCAGGCAGTATCGCCGGCGCTCGAGACGCGCCTCTACCGGGACCCCGGGGTCCTCGAGCAGGAGCAGCTGCGTATCTTCGCGCGTAGCTGGCAGTTCGTGGGGCACGTGTCGCAGCTGCCCGAGCCGGGTGGATACATCACGACCAGCGCCGGAGTCGAGCCGGTGCTCGTTATCCGCGACGACGAAGGCGTGCTGCGCGCCTTTCGCAACGTCTGCCGCCACCGGGGCTCGCGCCTCCTGAGCGGCTCGGGCGAGTGCGGCAAGGCGATCCGCTGCCGTTACCACGGCTGGACATACAAGTTCGACGGCCGGCTGATCGGAGTCCCCGAGGGTCGGGCGATCCCCGGTCTCGACAAGTCCGCGCTCGGCCTCTTCCCCGCGCGCGTGGAGGTGCTCTGCGGTCTCGTGTTCGTGAACCTCGACGTGCACGCCGAGCCGCTCGCCGAGCAGGTGCCGGGACTTCCCGAGCGCCTGGCGCGCTACGGACTCGAGCGGCTCCGGCCGAGGCAGGAGAAGGCCTCGAGCCAGCCGGCCAACTGGAAGATCGTCGTGGACAACTACCTCGAGGGCTACCACGTGCCGATCGCCCACCCCGGGTTGATGCGTCTACTCGACTACAAGCATTACGACGTCGAGCTGCACGACCGTTGGGTCTGGTTCGACGCCCGGCTCCGCGACAAGCCGTCGGGCAACCGGATGGAGCGCGTATACCAGCGCCTCGTCGAGCCGATGCCGGGCCTCGGCGAGGAGGACCGCGGCGTCTGGCACTACGTGTTCATCTACCCCAACACGACGCTCGACCTCTATCCCGATCAGGTGGGGATATGGCGGATCGATCCCGACGGACCACTGCGTACGGCCGACACGAGCCTGACGCTGCTGCCCGAGCGTCGCGGGCTGCGGACGCGCGCCGTGCAGTATGCCAACCGGAGAGTCAACGCTCTGGTGAGCGCCGAGGACGTCGATCTCGTGGCGAACCAGCAGGCCGGCCTCGAGACGCGCGGCTTCGAGGCGGGCCCGCTCTCACGGCGCGAGGCGGCGCTCGGCTGGTTCGCGGACAGGATCCGGGCCGACATGGCAGAGGCCGCGTGAGCGAACCGGCTGCGGCGGAGCCGGCCGAGCGCGGCGCCCGCGATCGGATTCTCGCGGCGGCGGTGGAGCGCATCGCGAGCGACGGCATCGACGACGTGCGCATCGCCCGCATAGCGATGGACGCCGGTGTCTCCACGTCGCTCGTGCACTACCACTTCGAGACGCGCGAGGCGCTCCTCGAGGAGGCGCTCGGCTACTCGTTCGAGCTGGCCGGCGACGTGCGCATCGGGGAGGGGGAGGGCGACGCGCCAGATCACACCCACCGGTTGGCGGCGATGGTCGACCAGTGCCTTCCCTATCCGGGCATGCTCGAGCGCGACTTCATCCTGTGGGTGGAGCTGTGGCTCCGGGCGTCGCGGCACCCCGAGCTGCGCCCCACCGCGTCGAGGCTGTACGCCCGGATGCACGAGTGGTTCAGGGACGCGATCGTCGACGGTGTGGAGAGCGGTGAGTTCCGCTCGGCCGATCCCGACCGGCTCGCCGGTCGCCTGCTCGCGCTGCTCGACGGCTTCGGCATCCGCGTGCTGGTCGGCGACCTGCAGATCGAGCGTGCGCGGGTCGAGACCTGGGCGCTGCTGGCGGCGGAGCTGGGGCTTGACCCGGAGCCACCGCCCCACTAGGTTTTTTGAATCGTCGTTCAATTTAGTCGAGGGAGCTGAGCGGTTGAGCCCGCGACCGCGGCTCGCCCACGTCCGGCGCCCCGAGCTCCTCGCCGCGGCGGCCGAGGCGATCCGGGAGCGCGGGCTCGAGCACGTGCGGGTCGCCGACGTGGCCGACCGCGCCGGCACCAGCGCGCCCTCGGTCCTCTATTACTTCGCCTCGAAGGCGGAGCTTCTGAAGGAGGCGCTGACGAGCGCGGAGGAGCGTTTCTACGAGGAGCTCGAGCGGGACCTCGAGGGAATCGACGGCGCCCCCGAGCGCATGCTCAAGATCATCAACTCGGCCTGCGGCGAGGGCGACTACGACGCGGCCCTGTGGATCGAGCTGTGGGCCCGGGCCCTCAGCGACCCGGAGCTCGCGGTCACCCGTGCCGAGTTCGACGGACGCTGGAGGAAGGCGATCGCCGAGGTCGTGCGCTACGGCCAGGAGCGGGGGGAATTCGGGCCGGCCGACCCCGAAGCGGTGGCTGTGCTCCTGGCGGCGCTTCTCGACGGATTCGCCGTGCAGATCGCCCTCCGCGACGTGGAGGTCACGCCATCCCGGGTGCGCGACCTCTCCGTGCGCCTCGCGGGCCGCGAGCTCGGTTGCGCCCTCGGGCCCGGCACGGAGGCGGCGTGAGCCGGCCGGCCCCGTGGGAGCGCCGGCTCGATCGCCGCGAGCTGCTCCGCGGCGGGGCGGGCCTGCCCGTGACGGCGGGCCTGGTGGGCTGCGGCGTGGGGAACATCGATCGCGGCTCTCTGGCGGAGACCGAGAAGCCGATCAAGAAGAGGATCGACGGCGACCTCGTGTACTTCAACTACTCCGAGTACATCGACCCGGACCTGGTCAAGAAGTTCGAGAAGCGCTACGGCGTGCGGATCCGCGAGTCGTACTTCGACTCGATGTCGGCGATGATGGCCAAGCTGCGCGCGGGGATCGCCTACGACGTGATCTTCCCGAGCGCCGAGTACGTCCAGCGCCTGCGCTCCGGATTCCTGCTCCGCAGGATCGATCGCGACAAGATCAGGAACGTCGACACGGTCTACTCGTACTTCGACGACCCCTGGTACGACAAGGGCTCGGAGCACTCGACGCCCTACGGGCTGTACGCCACCGGCCTGGGCTACCGGGCGGACAAGGTGACCGGCATGACGGGCTCCTGGCGCGATCTGGGCGATGCCGACTCCGGCGACCGGAGCTTCCTGCTCGACGACTACCAGGAGGCCATCGGGATGGCGAACCTGGTGAACGGCTACCCGCTCAACGAGACCGACAGGGACAGGCTCGAGAAGTCCAAGGACTACCTGGTGGACCTCAAGCCGAAGCTGCGCGGAGTCTCCGCCGACACGATCACGAACATGACCAGCGGCAACGCGTGGATCCAGCACCTCTGGAACGGCGACATCGTCAACATCCGCTACCAGGTCGACAACCCCGAGGACTACCGGTTCCAGAAGTGCCGAGAGGGCCTGCCGGTTGGCAACGACAACTTCTGCATCCCGGTCAACGCGAAGCACCCGGGTACGGCGCTGCTGTTCATCGAGTTCATGCTGGAGCCCGAGCACGCGGCCCAGAACGTCGAGTGGATCGGCTACCCGATGCCCTATGAGGGCGGCGCCACCGAGGCGTTCCAGGGGCTGGTCAAGGACGACCCGGAGATCAATGTGACGATCGACGACCTCGAGAACGGCCAGCAGTTCGAGAACCTGAAGGGGGAGGGGCGGCTGGCCTGGGACGAGGTGTGGACCGAGTTCAGGGTGGCGTGAACGAGAACCGCTTCGCCTCCGCCTTCCTGCTACCGCCCGGCCTGTGGCTGCTGCTCCTGTTCGTCACGCCGCTCGTGTTGGTGCTGGCGCTCTCGTTCGGCTACACCGACGACCTCGGTGAGGCGATCTACAGCACCCGCCTCGACAACTACGAGCGCCTCGTCGATCCCGACTACCTGCCCGTGCTGTTCCGCTCGGTGGGGTTCGCCCTCGCCGCCGTGGTGCTGTGTCTCCTGATCGGCTATCCGGTCGCGTATTACATCGCCATCTTCGGCGGCCGCTGGAAGAACGTGCTGATCGCGCTGGTGGTGTTGCCCTTCTTCGTCAACTACCTCATTCGCACGTACGCCTGGATCGCCATGCTCGGCGACGACGGGCTGGTCAACGGCCTGTTCGACTCGAGCGTGCGGTTCCTGAACACGCCCTACGCGGTGATCGGGGGCCTCGTCTACGGCTTCATGGCCTTCATGATCCTGCCGATCTACGCGTCGCTCGACCGTATGGATCCATCGCTCATCGAGGCGGGCAAGGACCTCTACGGGGGGCCCTGGCAGACCTTCCGGCACGTCACCTTGCCGCACACGATTCAGGGCGTGCTGGCCGGCTCCGTGCTGGTGTTTCTGCCCGCGGTCGGCGACTTCGTGTCCGCCTCGCTGCTGGGCGGCCCCGAGGAGGTCATGGTCGGCAACCTGATTCAGCAGCAGTTCCAGGCCTCAGACAACTGGCCCTTCGGCGCGGCACTGACCGTGGCGATGATGGCCTGCCTGATGATCTTCATGCTGCTCTACCTGCGAGCCGCCGCGCGCGAGACCAGGGTGGCCACGGCGTGAGCACGATCGAGTCCCGGCCGACGGCGCCCGCGCGCCCCGCTCCGCAGGCCGCCCGTGCGCCCCGCAGGCCGCCGAAGGACTTCGACCGGCCGCGCTTCCTGAAGCTGTTCATGGGCGTGTTCTTCCTGTTCCTGTTCGCCCCGATCGCGCTCGTGGTGCTGTTCTCGTTCAACTCGAGCCGCTCGCTGCAGGACTTCCAGGGCTTCAGCCTGCGCTGGTACGAGACGTTCTTCGAGTCGGAGTCGCTGCGCGACTCGCTCGTCGCGAGTTTGGAGATCGCCCTGATCACGATGGTGATCGCAACGATCCTCGGCACGTTGCTCGCCTACGGGCTCGTGCGGGCCCGCACGCGCGTGTCGGGGAGTCTCAACGTGCTCATGCTCGTGCCGCTGGTGACGCCGGAGATCGTGGCCGGCGCCTCCGCGCTCCTGCTGTTCACGCAGGTGAAGCTCGACCTCTCGCTGACCACCATCATCCTCGCGCACATCACGTTCTCCATCTCCTACGTGACGGTGGTGGTGCGCGCCCGGCTCGTCGCGCTGAGCCGTGAGGTCGAAGACGCCTCGATGGATCTGGGCGCCACGCGCTGGCAGACGTTCCGACTCGTCACTCTGCCGGCCCTCTGGCCCGCGATTCTGGCCGCCGGTCTGCTCGTGTTCGCGCTGTCCTTCGACGACTTCGTCCTGTCCTTCTTCACCACCGGCGAGAGCCCGCAGCCCTTGCCGGTGCGCATCTGGACGCAAATCCGTTTCGGCGTCAGGCCTACGATCAATGCAATCGGGACCTTCATGCTCGTCATCTCGGTTGTGACCATCGGCTTGGCGCTGCTGCTGCCGCGCCTGCTGGGTCGGCGCGAGAGCGGGATCAAGGTGCTCTTAGGGAGGGAAGGCGCATGAGCGCAATCCGCTTCGATGGGGTGACCAAGCGTTTCGGCGAGACCATCGCCGTGGATGCGCTGGACCTGGAGATAGAGAAGGGCGAGTTCTTCTCCCTCCTCGGACCCTCCGGCTGCGGCAAGACCACCACGCTGCGCATGGTGGCCGGCTTCGAGCAGCCGAGCCAGGGCCACATCTACCTCGACGGCGAGCCGGTCGAGACGGTGCCGCCGTACAAGCGCAACGTCAACACGGTCTTTCAGAGCTATGCCCTCTTCGAGCACCTCAGCGTCGAGGACAACGTCGCCTTTGGGCTGAAGCGACGAAAGGTGGCATCGGATGAGATCCGCTCTCGCGTGGCCGAGGCTCTCGAGCTCGTGGAGCTGCACGGGCGCGAGAAGTCGCGGCCGCGAGAGCTCTCGGGTGGCCAGAAGCAGCGTGTGGCACTGGCCCGGGCGCTGGTCAACCGCCCCTCGGTGCTGCTCCTGGACGAGCCGCTGGGGGCGCTCGACCTGAAGCTGCGCAAGCAGATGCAGGTCGAGCTCAAGGGGATCCAGCGCGAGGTCGGAATCACCTTCCTCCACGTCACGCACGACCAGGAGGAAGCGCTCGCCATGTCCGACCGGCTCGCCGTCATGGAGGACGGCGAGGTCAAGCAGTGCGGCACCCCGGAGGAGGTGTACGAGCAGCCGTCCGGGCCGTTCGTGGCGGGATTCATCGGGATCTCCAACCTGCTGGCGGGCGTGGTCGAGAACGGCGGCGTGAAGCTCGCGTCGGGCACGACCTGCCTTGCGGACGTGCCCGGGGACGTCGCGCAGGGCTCCGAGGTGCACCTCTCGGTGCGCCCGGAGAAGATCTGGCTCGACGAGCTCGATGACGGGATGGTCTCGCTCGAAGGAACGATCGTCGAGCGCGTCTACGTGGGCACCACGACCCAGGTCATCGTTGAGCTCGGCCCCGGGATGCGCGTCACCGCGCTCGAGCAGAACACGGCGCAGGCGCGCTCGGACGATCGCTGGCAGATCGGCGACCGCGTGCGCCTCGGCTGGCACCCGCAGCACGCACGCGTGCTTCGCTAGCGGTTCAAGCCCTCGTCCGGCGTCGCGAACAGCCGTTTCGAATTGTCGTTCAGGTCGGCGAAGCGCTCGACGATCTGGGCGGCCACGCGCCAGCGGTCGGGCTCGCGGCGGAGTCGCCAGGTGTGGAAGCAGGAGCCGGTGAACTCCTCGCTCGTCGGCGACGGCGCCTCCCAGCGGCGCAGGAAGAACTCCAGTCGCGTTCTCGCGTGAACCTCGTCGCGCGACGGAGAGTCGTGCTCCAGCACATCCTTTACCTCGTGCCGTTCGTCGAAGAAGCCCTCGCGCTGGGAGAGGAAGTCCCGCAGGCCGTCGATTCCCTTCCAGAGCTTGCCGTCGACGAAGCCGGTCTCGAAGTCCTCGGTGAGGACGGCCGCCATCATCTCGTCAGCGCTGGGATGGCGCTGTAGAAGCTGCAGATACTCGCCCAGCAGCCCGCGCAGCTCCCGCTCGGTCATGCCCGGGACAGTAGGGCCAATCGCCGTCTCAGCGAGCGCCTGTCCCTCAGGATCCGCTGCGCGGCGTTGTGCCCCGACGCCGCCATCACCCCGCCGCCGGGGTGGGTGCCGGCGCCGCAGAGGTAGAGGCCGTCGACCGGCGTCGCGTACTGCGCCATCAGCGGCGACGGGCGCATGAAAGCCATCTGGTCGAGGCCCTGCTCGCCCTGGAAGATCGAGCCGTCGGCGAGGCCGAAGATGCGCTCGATGTCCGGCGGCGCGAGCACCTCGTAGTGGAGCAGCGCGTCCTTCGCGTTCGGAGCGTGCTCGGCCACGATGTCGAGGCAGCGCTCCGCGTACGCCTCGCGGGCGCCCGCGGGCCAGTCCTCGTCGCGGTAGGGGCCGTACTGCGTGAACATCGTGAGGACGGTCGAGCCGTCGTCCGTCAGCGACGGGTCGACGGCGCTCGGCACCTCCACCTCGACATACGGGCCCTCCGCGGGCACGCCGCGCACCGCGTCCTGCCAGGCGCGCTCCAGGTAGTCGACCGAGGGGCAGAGGGCGAAGCTGGTGCGCAGGAGGCGCGCGCGGTCCTCGGTCGGGACGCCCTCGTAGCGCGGCGGCTCCGAGAGCACGCAGTTCACCTTCACCGAACCGCCGCGGCTGCGGTAGCGGCGCATGTCGCGCACCACATCGGCCGGGAAATGCTCGGCGCCGGTCATGTCGAGCACGGTCGTGCGCGGGTGTGCGCCGGAGGCGACGATCGGTCCGCGCACCTCCTCGCCGGATTCGAGGGTCACGCCGGTCACCCTTCCGTCGCGAACGTCGATCGAGCGCACGGGCGCCGCGGTGCGGATCGTCGCGCCTGCGGCCTCGGCGCTGCGGGCCAGGGCCTGGGAGATCCCGCCCATGCCGCCCCGCACGTGCCCCCAGAGGCCGCTCACACCGTTCAGCTCCCCGAGCGCGTGGTGGAGCAGGTTGTAGGCGGTGCCGGGCGTGCGCGGGCCGGCCCAGACGCCGACTACGCCGGTGGATGCGAACGAGCCCTTGATGGCGTCCGACTCGAACCACTCGTCGAGCAGATCGCCGACCGACATCGTCATCACGCGGAAGAGCTCGAGCACGTCGCGCCGTCGGAGGCCCGCCGCGCGGCCGGCCTCCCGAAGCACCGACAGCAGATCGCCCGGCCTCTTCGAGCCGAGCGCGGGCGGTGGGCGCAACAGCAGCGGGCGCAGGAACTCGGACAGGCGCGCGAGCAGCGCCTCGAACTCCGGGTAGGCGGCGGCGTCCTTCGACGAGTGGGGCTCGATCGAGGCCCGCGTCCGCGACGAGTCGTTGAAGAAGAAGATTGGCCTGCCGTCCGGCGCCATCGTCGCGAACGCCGGGTCGAGCGGGATCGCCTCGTAGCCGAAGTCGTGCAGACGCAGGTCGCGGACGACCTTGGGCTGCAGCATGGACACGACGTACGAAGCCCGCGACACGCGATGGCCCGGCCAGACCTCCTCGGTCACGCAGGCCCCGCCGACGATGTGCCGCCGCTCGAGCACACAAACGCGCATGCCCGCCCGCGCGAGATAGCCGGCTGTCGTAAGGCCATTGTGCCCGGCTCCGACGACGATCGCGTCGTAGCCGGGCCCGCCGTTCAGGCTCACGTGGGTACCGCCATTCGGTCGCTCGCCTCGAGCACGCCGCCGAGGATCCCCGCGATCTCGTCGAACTGCTCCTGCCGCGCGACGAGCGGCGGCGAGGTCTGCACGACCGGCTCGCCGCGGTCGTCCGCTCGGCACAGCAGGCCGCGCTCGAAAAGGCGCGACGAGAGGAAGCCGCGCAGGAGCCGGTCGCACTCCTCGTCCGAGAAGGTCGTGCGCGCGTCCTGGTCCTTGACCAGCTCGAGCGCGTAGAAGAAGCCGGCGCCACGAAGGTCCCCCACGATTGGCAACTCGAGAAGCGGCTCGAGGGCGGCGCGGAAGTCGGCCTCGGTCGCGCGCACGTGCTCGATGACCCGCTCGCGGCGCATGATCTCGATGTTCCGGAGGGCCACCGCAGCCTGCACCGGGTGGCCGCCGAAGGTCATCCCGCGCGAGTACGTCTCGCCGGGCCGGCGGAACGGCTCCATCACGCGCTCGCTCGCAATCAGGGCGCCGATGGCGGCGTATGCGGATGAGAGGCCCTTGGCGCAGGTGATCAGGTGGGGCTCGACGCCGAAGCGGTGCGAGGCGAACCACTCGCCGAGTCGGCCGAAGCCGGTTATCACCTCGTCGGCGCAGAGCAGGATGCCGTGCCTGTCGCACAGCTCTCGCACGCCGGGGAGGTAGTGGGCGGGCGGCATGTAGGAGCCGCCCGAGTTCTTGAACGGCTCCATGATCACCATCGCCACCGTGCCCGGTCCGCCTGCTCGATCGTGGCCTCGAGCTCGTCGAGCAGGAAGGTCGTGAACTCGTCCTCGGTCTCGTCGGGCGGCCGGTGGTAGCCGTTCGTGTTCGACACGTGCAGCACGTCGGGCACGAGCGGCTCGAAGGGCGTCCGCAGCTCGGTGCAGCCGGTGATCGAGAGGGCCCCCGTGGTGGTCCCGTGATAGGCGAGCCGCCGCGCGATCACCTTCCAGCGCCGCTCGCCGCGGGCGGCGTGGTACTGGCGAGCGAGCTTCCAGGCGGCCTCGACCGCCTCCGAGCCGCCCGACACGAAGAAGGCGTGGTGGAGCGAGGCGTCGACGATCGGCGCTTCGGAAGCCATTCTGGCACTATATCGTGCGACTGACTACAAAGTCAAAGCCGCAAGGCGTTCCTGATCCCGATCACAGTGTTCTGGGCGGGCTTCTTCCTGACCTACCTGCTCTTGGCGGCGTTTGCTCCCGGCCTCATGGGAGAGCGCGTGCTGGGCGTGAGCCTCGGCTTCCTGCTCTCGGTCGCGCAGGTCCTCATGACCTGGCTGGTGGCGTTCCTCTACCTGCGGCGCGCCGAGCGCGTGTTCGAGCCGCTCGAGCGCCGCGCGGCGGACGTGGCCGCCCGCACGAGCCCCGGCCGATTCGAGCGCCGAGCGCCGGGCGCGCCCGACCGCGCGAGGCCCGCACGATGACTCTGCCGATCGCCGCAGACCTCAAGCCGCTGCCGTTGTCGATCTTCGGCGTGGTGCTCGCGGCGCCCGCGGGTCCGTCGCCTGGGCGATCGTCTTGATCGGCGCCTTCTACATCATCGTCATGCTCGTCGGGACCGGCGCGCGGGCGATCCTCGGCCAGACCGGCGAGAGCGCGGTGGGGGAGACGGGCAACCTCGCGCTGCTGCTCCTCGCCGAGGAGCTCGCCGGCGGAGACGTCTTCCTCGCGGCCATCTCGGCAGTGGCGCTGGCGACCATCCTCGCGGTCGTCGCCGGTCTCGTGATCGCCGCGTCCGGCGCCGTCGCGCACGACCTGTGGTCGAACGTGGTGCGCGCCGGCCGTGACTCGGAGCGCGAAGAGGTCTACGTCGCGAAGATCGCGGCGGCCGTGATGGGCGTGCTCGCGATCGCCGTGTCGATCGCCGGCGGCTCCGGCTTCAACGTATCGGTGCTGGTTGCCCTGGCGTTCACGATCGCCTCGAGCGTCACGCTTCCCGCCCTGCTGTTTGCGCTGTTCTGGCGCCGCTTCAATACCACCGGGGCGGTCGTCGGCATGTCGGCGGGCCTGGTCGCTTCCCTCCTGCTGATCCTGTTCAGCGTGCCGGTGTGGCCTGGGCCCGACAGCGAGGGCTCGCCGCTCGGCTCGCTGGCGCTCGACGTGCCGGGGATCTTCTCGGTGCCGATCGGCTTCCTGGCCTGCTGGCTGGCCACCCTCGCAAGCAGCGAGCCCGAGGCCGAACGGCGCTTCGACGAGCTGTACGTGCGCGCCGAGACCGGCTATGGCGCCGAGGCCGCGGAGGCGCCCGCTCCGGCTGAGGCCCCGCGGGAGCGCGTGGCGGTGCCTTGAGCGCCGTCCTCGAGCTGACCCGGGAGCTGCTCCGCACCGAGACGATCAACCCCCCGGCAACGAGAGCCGGGCGGCCGACCTCGTGGGAGCCCGCCTCGAGGCCGCCGGGTTCGTAGTCCGCCGCTACCCGCTGGCGCCCGGCCGCGACAGCGTGGTCGCGCGCTGGGCGGGCAGGGGGGTCCGGCCCTCGCTGTGCCTGACCGCGCATCTCGACACGGTGCCGCTCGGTGAGGCCGAGTGGACCCGCGAGCCGTTGGGCGGAGAGGTCGACGGCGACCGCCTCTACGGTCGCGGGGCGAGCGACATGAAGGCAGGGCTGGCCGGGATCGTCACGGCGGCCGAGCGCCTGGCCGCCCTCGGAACGGGCGACCCCGGCCTCGAGGTGGTTCTCTGCGCCGGCGAGGAGACGGGCTGCGCGGGCGCGCGCCGGCTCGTCGACTCGGGCGCGCTCGGCGACGCCGGCGCCGGGCTGGTGGCGGAGCCCACCTCCAACTACCCGTGTGTGGCCCACAAGGGCGTCGTTTGGCTGGACGCGAGCACGAGCGGGCGGAGCGCACACGGCTCGATGCCGCATCTGGGCGACAACGCGGTCTACAAGCTCGCGCGGGCCGTGGCCGCGCTCGAGGATTTCCGGTTCGACGGCCACGAGCATCCGCTGCTCGGCTCGGCCACGCTGAGCGTCGGGACCATCGCGGGCGGCGTGAACATCAACTCAGTGCCGGATCGTGCGGTGGCGGGCATCGACGTGCGGCCCGTGCCGGGCCTCGAGGGCGCCGAGGTGGAGGAGCGCTTGGTAGAGCTGCTCGGCGCGGAGGTGCGCGTGACGCGTCGCCTCGACCTGTCGCCGGTCGCCACGGATCCCGGCGACGCGTGGGTGCGGGAGGTCTTCGACATCATGGAGCCGCTGATTGGCGAGCGGCCCGAGCCCCGCGGGCTCGCCTACTTCACGGACGCCGCCGCGCTGACCCCGGCCTACGGGACGCCCCCCACGATCATCTGCGGTCCCGGCGACGCCGATCAGGCCCACCAGACGGACGAGTCCTGCTCCGTGGAGCTGCTCGACGCGGCCGCCGAGGCGATCCTCGAGATCGCCCGGCGCTGGTGTGGCCTCTGACGCGCCGATGGCGCTCTCCGCGGGCGGACCGACCCCGGCCGCCCGAGCTAGGCTGGCGGCCCGGGCCCTGACCCCCCGTACCCAGCCCAATCAACGCCGGCGCCGGCGTCGCTTCGGATTGTCTCGGCGGGGCGTCAGGGGGGCTGGGTGAGAAGGTCGGCTCCGCGGGCCGTCTCGAGTCCGCGGCGAGCAACCCGATGTGCCGGAGCGGGTGGTCGCCGCACCGTGGGAACGCGACAAGGGCGCGGCGCCCGCCGGATTGCGGGCGCC
>DATDLN010000087.1:0-16968 GCA_036519295.1 Thermoleophilaceae bacterium | reverse complement strand
ACGCGAGATCCTGCAGCTGCTGGCCGAGGGCCTCCACACCGAAGAGGTCGCGCGTCGGATCGGGCTCAGCACGGAGACCGTCAAGTCGGACACGAAGCGGGCGATTCTGAAGCTCGAGGCCGACACGAGGGTGCATGCCGTAGCGATCGCGCTCCGCCAGGCGATCATCGAATAGGCCGAAGGTTCGCGGGCCGGGCCGACTCCACGGCTATCGTGGCGACCAATGGAGATGCCTCGCTTCTGGATCGTGGTCCAGCTGCTGATCGTGATCTTCGTACTGATCGGCGCCGTGATCGCGATTACGAAGCTGGCCTGAGCGGGTGCTCCTCCGCCTCGAGCTTCTGCTCGGCGGGAGCCGCAGCTCGAGCTCCTCGCGTCTTCGTTCCCGTTCCGCCTCCTCGATGGGCTTGACCCAGAACTCTTCCACGGAGATCACGATCAACGACAGGATCGGCACTGCGACGAAGAGACCCGCGACACCGAACAGCTGGCCGACGACGACGACGCCGATCGCGATCATCGCCGGGTGTATTCGCACCGTCTGCGACATGACGAGCGGGACGATCACGTTGCCCTCGACCTGCTGGACGAGTATGTAGGCGACGAGCACGAGAAGGGCCTTCCCGGGCGAGTGGGTGAGCGCGAGCAGCACCGGCGGGATCGCGCCGGCGATCGCGCCGAAGTACGGGACCACCACCAGCAGGCCGAGAGGACCGCGAAGAAGATGGCGAACTCGAGGCCGATGATGGTCAGGGCGATGAGAACGAGCACCCCCGAGACGACCATGTCCACCCCCACCCCCTGCATCCATCCGATCCAGGCGGCGCGCAGGCGGTTGAGAACGTGTCGCACGTGATCGCGGCGTGACGGCGGCGCCAGGCTGACCAGGCCGTCCACGAGCGGCTGTGGCCGCACCGCCATGTAGTACGCGGTGATCAGGATCAGAACGAGCGCGGCGAGGATGCCGGCGACGTTGAGGCCGATCGAGGTGATCGGGCCGATGAAGCGCCCTGGGTCGTCGGTCCAGTTCTCGAAGAACTCCTGGACCCTGTCGCCGACCTGGCTCGCGTCCTGTCCGGTGAGGTCGGCGTAGTAGCCCTCGAGGTCGTCGGCGATCCCGGGCACGTCGTCGACGAACTCGTTCGTCTGGTCGATGAACGGCGGGATCAGCAGACCGATGACCAGGGCGAGTGCCCCGACGGTGCTCGCCAGCGTCAGCAGCGCGCCGAGCGGCCGCGGCACGCCGAGACGTTCGAGCCGCGTGGCCGCCGCGGCGAGCGGGATCGCGATGATGACGGTGACGAGGAGCGCCAGCAGCGGGGTCACGAGCTGCCGGAACAGAAGGCCGAACAGGAGCAGGCCGGCCGCGAGGAGCACCGCGCGGTACGCGACGTGCGGGCTGATGCCTTCGCCGCTCATCGGGTCCGTTTACGGTACCCCGCGAGACAGCGTGACCAACGAGGAGGCCCACCGCTTCGCGCGCGAGAAGGGGGTGTCGCGACCCCTGTACGCGCTCGTCCGGGCGATCGTCGCGCCCTTCCTGCGCGTGTACTTCCGAATGCACGCGGCGGGTGTGGAGCACGTGCCCGCGGCCGGCGCGGCGATCATCGCGCCCAACCACAGCTTCCTCGATCCGTTCTTCATCGCAATCTGCATTCCCAGGCATTTGCGATTTATGGCTAAGACGGACCTGATCGAGGCGCGCTACGGCGGGCTGCTGGTACGCCTGGGAGCATTCCCCGTCCGGCGCGGGCAGTCGGACGCCGACTCGCTCGAGACGGCCAGCGAGATCCTGCGACAGGGCGGACTCCTGGCGCTGTTCCCGGAGGGGACGCGTGTCCGCGATCCCGACCAGCTCGGCCATCCGCGCCGCGGCGCCGGCCGCCTCGCGCTCGAGAGCGGCGCACCCCTCGTGCCGTGCGCGATCACCGGCACCGAGCGGCTCTTTCTCGGTCCTCTGCCGAAGCCCCGTCGCGTTCAGGTCGCGTTCTCAACGCCGATCCACGTCGCCCACCTGACATCGACGCAGGAGGCCGCCACGCGGGTGGTGGAGGAGGCGCTCTGGACGGAGGTGGAGGGCGAGTTCCGTCGCCTGCGGGCGCGGCCCACGCTGGTCGCCGCGGGCCTCGCGGCGCTCGGGATCGGGGGCGGCTTCTCGCACGCCGGCGGCGCCGACGCTGAGGGCCGTCCGGAAGCCCGTCTAGCGTCCGCCGAGTGCGCCTGATCGTCGCTCGCTGTGAGGTCCACTACACCGGTCGCTTGACCGCGGTGCTGCCCGAGGCGCTGCGGCTGCTGATGCTGAAGTCGGACGGCTCGGTGATGGTCCACGCCGATACGGGCGGCTTCAAGCCCCAGAACTGGATGACGCCGCCCACCATGATCGAGGAGGACCCGGGCCTCATGGTGGTGCGCAAGCGCGGCGGCGAGGACCGGCTCGAGATCCGCATCGCCGAGGTGCTCTCCGACGTGACACACGACATGGGCGAGGCCGCGTCCCTCGAGAAGGAGGGCGTGGAGCGCGAGCTCCAGGAGCTGCTGGCCGACTCGCCGGGCTGGTGCGGCGAGGGCCTTCGGCTGGTGCGGCGGGAGTGGCCGACGGACATCGGGCCGGTCGACCTGATGTGCCGGGACGGCGACGACGAGTACGTGGCCGTCGAGATCAAGCGGGTGGGGACGATCGAGGCGGTCGAGCAGCTCAGCCGCTACCTGGAGCGCATCTGCAAGTCCGCGGGGCTCGGCCGTTGCCGGGGGGTGCTCGCCGCTCAGCAGATCAAGCCGCAGGCGCGCGTGCTGGCCGAGGCGCGCGGGATCGGGTGCGTCGAGATCGATCTGGGCGTGGTGCGGGGAGAGCGCGAGCCCGACCTCACGCTGTTTGCCGCGTAGCCACCTCGTCGCGCAGCTTCGTCAGCCCGTCGAGCTGGCGCTCCACCTCGCCGGGCTCAGCGGGACGGAGGTAGAAGAAGCAGCGGCCGACCCCGACGGCGCCGAGGCGCTCGACGAACTCGGCGTCGGGCTTCGCACCGAACACCGAGACCGGGATCCGCTTGCGCCCCGCCTCCTCCGCTCGCCGCTGGAGCTCCGCGATCCGCTCGCCCAGCTTCTCCGGGTCGTCCACTCGGTTGGGCATCCACTCGTCGCCGAACGCCAGCACGCGGTCGAGCACCTTCTCACCGACTCCCCCGACCATCACAGGGGGATGCGGCTTCTGCCGTGGCTTCGGCCAGGACCAGATCGGATCGAAGTTCACGTGCTCGCCGTGGTACTGCGCCTCGTCCTCCGTCCAGATCGCCTTCATCGCCTCAATGCGCTCACGCATGACGGCGAAGCGACGGCGGGGATCCGTGCCGTGGTTGCGCATCTCCTCGCGGTTCCAGCCCGCGCCGACGCCGAACAGGAAGCGGCCGCCTGAGAGGTTGTCCAGCGTCGCCACCTCCTTTGCGGTGACGATCGGATCGCGCTCGACGACCAGGCAGATCCCGGTCCCCACCTTGAGCCGCTCGGTGACGGCCGCGACCATCGCCAGCCCCACGAACGGGTCGCCCGTGTGGCTGTACTCGGGCGGCAGCTCGCCGCCGCCGGGGTACGGAGTCTCGCGGCTCGCCGGGATGTGCGTGTGCTCCGTGAAGAGGAGCGACTCGAAGCCCCGCTCCTCGACGAGCGGTCCCAGCCGCGCGGGCTCGATCGTGTAGTCCGTCGAAAACATCGCCAGGCCTATTTCCATCGCAGCGGCAGCCTTTCCAGTCCGTAGATGCCGTGTATCGATCCGAACTCAGGGGCGCCGGCGAGATCGAGCCCAGGCATCCGTGTCGGCAGGACGCCGAGCGCCTCCTGAAGCTCGGCGCGGGCGAGGCTCGCGCCCAGGCAGTAGTGGATGCCGGCGCCGAAGGTCAGGGGCTTGGCCTCGCCTCGTTCGGCCGTGATGTCGAAGGCATCCGGGTCACCCTCCACGCCGTCGCGATTACCCGTGAACGCGGCGACCATCACCACGGTGTCGACCGGAAAAGTCACGCCGCGGTACTCGACCTCCTTGTGGAGCAGGCGCGCGGTGAACGGCGTGATCGGCTCGTAGCGCAGCGTCTCCTCGACGGCCCGTGGGGCGAGCTCGGGTCGTGCGGCCAGCAGCTCCCACTGCTCGGGGTGGGCGGCGAACAGGCGCAGCGCCTGGGCGAGCTGCGCCTGCGTGGTGTCGACGCCGCCCACCAGCACGTTCAGCACCAGGTTCATGCATTCCACGTCGGAGAGGCGGTCGCCGTCGTGCGACGCCGCGATCAGCGTCGAGATCAGGTCGTCACCCGGATCGTCGCGGCGCCGCTCGATCAGCTCTCCCGCCCAGTCGTAGAACTCCGCGCACGCGCGCTCGATTGCGTCCCGCTCGTTCAGCAGGCTGGGCCCGTCGAACTGGCGCTGGATCAGGTTCGACCACTCGTAGAGCCTCGGCGCGTCATCGAGCGGGGCTCCCATCACCGTCGCGATCGTGAGCGAGGGGTAGGGCTTGGCGAACGCGGCCACGAACTCGCACTCCGCGGCGCCGGCGAGCGGCTCCCAGAGCCGCCCGAGGAACTCGCGCATCGCTGGCCGCCAGCGGTCCGCGGCGCGCGGGGTGAATGCGGGGTTCACGAGGTTGCGCAGACGCCGGTGCGCGTCGCCGTTCACGTGGAGAATGTTGCGGCGCATCTGCTCGAGCAGCGGGCCCTCCTCGACGCCGAAGAGCTCGGCGATCTTCATCCCCGGGAAGGTCGCGCTCTTCGTGCGCAGGAAGAACGACGCGGCCTCGCGGTCGAGCACGAAGTAGCCGATCGGGGCGGCGGCGAGCCAGCTTCGCGAGCGCAGCTCGTTCATCACGTCGTGGAACCGCTCGCCCCTGAGGTCCTCGGCGAGATAGTCGAGCCGTGGGAGCTCCATCTCCGTAACGAGCGCCATTCCCGGCGGACGTTACCCTGAGTAGAGATATGAGCTTCCTGTTCCGAAACAAGACCGATTTGCCCGACCCTGCCGATGCGCTGCCCGGCCGTGAGACCCGCCCCTTCGTCGTCCCCGACACGCACTTCGTGCTCGGCACGCCGCTCGAGCCGCCCTTCCCCGAAGGCACCGAGCGGGCGATCTTCGGGATGGGCTGCTTCTGGGGCGCCGAGCGCGGCTTCTGGGAGGCGCCCGGCGTCTTCACAACCGCGGTCGGCTATGCGGGCGGCTACACGCCCAACCCCACCTACGAGGAGGTGTGCAGTGGGCGCACGGGCCACACCGAGGCCGTGCTGGTCGTGCACCGGCCGGAGGACATCTCCTACGACGAGATCCTGCGCCTGTTCTGGGAGGGTCACGACCCCACCCAGGGAATGCGTCAGGGCAACGACGTGGGGACCCAGTACCGCTCCGCCGCCTACGTGACCTCCGAGGCCCAGCGCGATGCCGCGCTCGCCTCTCGCGACCGCTACCAGGAACGGCTACGCGAGGCCGGCTACGGCGAGATCACCACCGAGATCGCCGACGCGCCCGAGTTCTACTACGCCGAGGACTACCACCAGCAGTACCTCGCCAAGGTCCCGAACGGCTACTGCGGCCTGGGCGGAACCGGCGTGTCCTGTCCGGTCGGCGTGGCCGGCGCCTGAATCAGGCGGGCCATCAGGCACAGGCGCTCGTCCGCCTCGGCCGGCCAGCGATCCACCTCGGCGGGCCACCATGCCCACTCGTCGTGCTCGGCGTCGGGCACGGGCTCGCAGGCGTCCGGCACCGTCGCGAGGCCCACGAGCATCGCGACGCCATTCGGTAGGACGACGAGCACCTCGACGGTGAGGCGCTCGGGCTCGAGCTGCCACTCCTCCCGCAGCTCGCGTCCCAGCGTGTCGGCCGGGCTCTCTCCGAGGTCGACCGCGCCGCCGGCGCCGAGCGCCCAGCGGTTCGCCCAGCTCGAGACCCACTCCGCACGGCGGCCGGCGAGCCAGCGGCCGTCGGCGGCTCGCACCACGCACAGCGCGGTCAGGCTGTTGGCCGCATGGTCCTCCACCAGGCGCAGCGCCCAGCGCGCCGGCTGAAGCTCGAGCTCGAGCCGACCGCTATCGGCGCGCCAGCCGGCCAGCCGGGTGGCCATCCCGTCATGGGCCGGCGAGCCTCGCTCGCGGAGGTCTGTGACGGCCTCGTCGGCCAGGCGCTCGATCTCTTCCGGCGGCTCGTAGGCCTCGTTGCGCCAGCGCACGTCGATCTGGTCCGGCCGCCAGGGGCCGCGAGCGAGCATGCCGGGGCGCGCCGTCATGTCTTCCAGACTAGATGCCTGTTGTCCAGCAGCACCCGGCAGCAGAGCGAGCCGGCCCGCGCCGCCGGCACCAGCTCGGTGGCATCGCCCCAGCGGAGCTCGTCGTACTGCGTGCCGGGCCCGCGCCGCGGCACGGCCGGGCTGCCGGAGAGGATCTGGGCCTCCCAGTCGCGCATCCGGATTCGGTGGGCCGAGCGCTCGCCGGTCACCTCGCCGAGGGGGCGAAGCGGGCGAACCTCCACGCCGAGCTTGTCCCGTCCCGCCCGCCGCACGGCCTCCTCCTCGCTCTCGCCCTCCTCGAGCGAGGCGGCGGGCAGGCCCCACAGGCCCGGCAGCTCTTCGTCGTCGGGGGGCCGGCGCACCAGAAGCAGGCCGCCGGGTCCCTCGATCACCAGGGAGATCGATTGCTTGACGGGTTTCACGGGCGCAGTAACCGATGCGCGGGCCGCGGCTAGGCGCCGAGCTCCTCACGAAGAGTCCGCAGGTCGTCGCGAAGCGAACCGAGCTCTTCCTCGAGCCGGGCGACCCGCCGCTCGAGGGCGGCGGCGTCGATGGGATCGGGCGCGGCCGCGCTGGTCGGGTCGTCCGCGGGATTGCGATGCCGCGCCGCCGTTGGCACGCTCGTCGGCGCGCTCGTTGTCGGCGCGACCGGCTCGGCCTCAGTGCTCGCCGGCCCGGCCGACGTGGGCGCGGCCGCCGTGGAAACGGCCGCGGGTTCGGCGGTCGTCGGAGCCCGGCCGCCCCCGTCGGGCTCGCCGTCCCCAGCGGCGCCGCCCAGCAGTTGCATGTACCGCCCTTCCCGCTGACCCGGCCGGCGCGGCAGCGCCGCGGCGAGATCGCGCTCGATCAGTTCCTGGACCGTTTCCTCGATCTCCTCCAGCCCGGCGAACGCGTGCAGTCGCTCGGCGCGCTGCTTCAGCTCGCCGGGCGTCTGTGGGCCGCGGAGCATCAAGACGCAGAGCAGGGCCATCTCGGGCTCGGACAGGCCGAGCGCCGAGTCGAGCGTGTGCCGGTACTTCATCGCGCGGCGGTTCGACCAGCTGGCAAGCGTCGTCCACTTCCTGCGTCCGAGGCGCTCCAGCGCGCCGCGGATCGTGCTCTCGTCGTAGTCGACAACCGGGTCGCGGTTCGTCGATTGGTTGCAGGCCAGCCGGAGGGCGTTCAGCGTGAGCGGATAGGCGTCGGGCGTCGTGCGCTGCTTCTCGATGAGGCAGCCGAGGACTCTGATCTCGACGGCATCCGGTTCCACCGGGCGGAGAGTATTAAGCCGGGCGAGCGCGCCTGGCGGCGCGGGCGCGCCGCCGCAGGCTGAGGGCAGGTCGCCGGCGAGGCGGCCCCCCTACGATGATCGGCTCGAGCCCCAGCCGGCGCAGCGCGCGCGCCGCGCCGCGCACCGCCGAGAAGGGGCCGCCGGCGGCAAGAACGACGGCGTCGTGCTCACCGCAGCGCCAGGCGCGAACGAGAGCCGGTCGCAGCCCTGCGCACGTCACGATGGTGGTGACCGACACGTTGGGAGCGAGCTCCGTAACGCCGCTGCAGAGCTCGCGCTCGGCCGCAAGCCGCGCCTCCTCCTCCAGAGCCGGCACGCTCACCGGCGCCAGGACGGCGCCAAACGGCACGTGTGGCAACGCGAGCACCACCGTGATGCGCCCATGCCAGGTGCAGGCCAGGCGCCCGGCGTGGCGGAGCGCCTCTGTCGACGCCGGCGAGCCATCGTGTCCCACGAGCAGCCGCCGCGGCACGGCTCACCCCCTCGCCGGGGCCTCCACGACGTCGCGTTGCGCGGCCGCTCCGGCGCCACGGCCCGGGATCATGAACGCCGCCAGCAACGCCAGGCAGAGGGCGGCCGCCGAGATCAGGAAAGCCTCCGTATACCCCTCCTCGGCCGGGTAAGTGCTTCCCGCCGCCAGGTTGTTGGTGATGATGGCCGCGGCGATCTGGGCGCCGAACGCTCCCCCCACGGTCCGCATGATCGTGTTCATGCCAGTCGCCTCGCCGGTCTGCTCCTGCGGGACCGCCTCGACGATCAGATTCGCCATTGATGCGAACGATAAGCCGATTCCGAGCCCAAGCAAAGCGGTTGCCACCAACAACTGCCACTGCGCGGCGTGGGCGAAGGACAGGAAGGCGAAGCTGAGCGCTGCGCAGGCGGTGCCGAGCAGCAGCGGAAGCTTCGAGCCCGAGCGCCCGGCGAGCGCGCCGGCCGCCGGCCCGGCCACCAGCATTACGGCCGCCGCGGGCAGCAGGAAGAGCCCGGCGGCCGTGACGTCCGCGCCGAAGCCGTAGCCGGCCTGCTCCGGTGTCTGGACGAACTGAGGGATCAGGATGAACGAGCCGAACATGCCGAAGCCGATCAGCAGTCCCGTGAGGTTGGTCGTCCAAACGCCCTGCCGCCGCAGCAGCCCGATGTCCACCAGCGGCTTCGGCTGGCGCTGCTCGAAGCGCACCCAGAGCACGAAGATCGCCGCGGCGGCGGCGAACAGCCCCACGATCCGGGCCGAGCCCCAACCCCAGTCGTTCCCCTGGCTGACGGCCAGCAGCATGAATACGAGCCCAGTGGACAGGAGCGCCGCGCCCGTCCAGTCGATCCGCGCGGGCGACTTCACCGGAGACTCCGGGACGAAGAGATGGGTGGCCACCATCGCCACCAGAACAACGATCAGACCGAACCAGAAAATCCACTCGTAGGAGAGGTTGTCGACGATTAGGCCGCTGAGCACGAGACCGCCTCCGCCGCCGATGCCGAAGGTCGCGGAGATCAGCCCAATGCCGGTGGCGACCCGCTCGCGAGGAAACTCGTCGCGGATGATCCCGAAGGCGAGCGGGAAGACGGCGCCCCCCGCGCCCTGCACGGCGCGCCCCGCGACGAGCAGCGCGAGGCTGTGGGAGAGCGCCGATATCAGCGAGCCGAGCGCAAAGAGCGCCAGCACGGCGACGAGCGTGCGCTCCTTTCCGAACATGTCGCCGAGGCGGCCGAGAATCGGCGTGGCCACCGACGCCGTGAGCAGATACACGGTGAGCACCCAGGTGACGGAGGTGGTGGAGGCTCCGAGCTCGTGCTGGATCTCGGGCAGCGCGGGCGCGACCATCGTCTGCAGCAGGGCGTACGCGAGCGCCGCCAACGCAAGCACCGCGAGGGTGACGCCGTAGTGGCGGCGCGCGACACCCTCGTGAGCGGTCACAGCGCTGGGGGCGCTCACAGCTCCTCGATCACCTCGGCGAGCCGGCGCAGCAGGTCCGCTGCCTGGCGTTGCTCCTCGGCATCGAGCACCGCGCCGATCTGCTTCCGCACGCGATCGTACTCGCGCGCCTTCGCCGTGGCGGCCCGGCGGCCGGCGGCTGTCAGGGAGACGATCACCGCGCGCCGGTCGGTGCGGTCGGCCGCGCGTCCTACGAAGCCGCGCTCGACCAGTCCGTCGAGCATGCGCGTGGCCGTGGGCGGCGCTACGCCTGCAGCCTCGGCCACCTGACCGACGGTCAGCGGACCCTCCAGCAGGGGGTCGAGCACGTTGAACTGCGCCAGCGAGACGCCGTCCGTGGGCTGCCGCGAGGCCCTGCCGCGTGCCCGGCGGGCCGCGCGGAAGAAGTCGGCGAGCGCATCGCTGAGCTCGGTCGCGGCATCGGCCTGGGAGACGTTCGCGACGGCCACGGCCGGAGAATGTAGCAAGACATTTATTAGCTTGCTAAGTAATCCGGCGGAGCCCGCGCTTCGACCCGAATCCCCACGCGTTCGACCCAATCCCCCACGCGTTTGACCTTTTGCCGCCATACGCGGGCGGAAGGTCGAACGCGTGCTCGCGGGGGCGCGGCGGTCGCTCGCACGGCGCGGGAAGTGGCAGTCACCCGTCGCCTGCAATGCTGGTCCCGTGGGGGTCTACGGACGCATCATGCGTACGCCGGGGGTCGCCGTCATCGTGCTCGCGACCCTCATCGGCCGGCTGCCCATCGGCATAAGCGGGCTCGCGATCCTCCTGTACGTTCGCGAGGTCAGCGGGTCGTTCGCCGCCGCCGGCGCCTGCGCGGGCGCGCTGGCGCTCGGCAGCGCGAGCGGCGCGCCGCTCCAGGGGCGGCTGGTCGATCGCCGCGGCGTCGGGACGCTCCTGCCGCTCGCCTGTGTGCACGGCACGGGTCTCGTCCTCGTGTGGGTGCTCGGTGCGGCGAGCGCACCGACCCTCGCGATCGTCGCCTCCTCGTTCCTCGCGGGCATGGCTATCCCGCCACTCTCGTCCGTGCTGCGCTCGCGCTGGCCCTATCTGCTGGAGCACCACCCCGACCTGATCCCGGGCGCCTACGCACTCGACTCGGTGATGATCGAGCTCATCTTCATCGTCGGGCCCCTGATCGTGACCGCGATCGTCGCCGCGGCCGGGCCGGAGTACGCGCTCGGCATCTCGGCGGCGTGCGTCCTCCTCGGCACGATGCTCCTGCTGGCGGGGCTACGAGGCGGGCGCGGCCCCGGCCGCCAGGCGGGCGGCCGTCGGGCGCTCGGGCTCGGCGCGCTCGCTGCCCCGGGCCTGCGCACGCTGGTGCTCGCGAGCCTGCCGGTGGGTTTCTGCTTCGGCGCGATCGAGGTGGTGCTACCCGCCTTCAGCGAGTCGGAGGGGGCGAAGGAGATGGCCGGCGTGCTGCTCGCCGTGTGGTCGGCCGCCAGCGGCGCGGCCGGTCTCGTCTACGGCGCCCGCGTCCGACAAGCGCGCCTCGAGGACCTGCACCTGCGGTTCGCCTGCCTGCTCCCGCTCGGCATCGCCACGCTCCTGGTCGCCTCATCGCCGCTGACGATGGCGCTGCTGGCGATCCTCGCCGGGATCCCGATCGCGCCGCTGATTGCCTCCCGCAACCAGCTGGTGGGGCGGGTGTCGCTACCCGGCACCGCCACCGAGGCCTTCACCTGGCCGCTCACGGCGCTCGTGGCCGGCGTCTCGCTGGGCGCCGCGGCCGCCGGCGCCCTCGTGGAGGCCTACTCCTGGACCGCCGCCGTGGTGCTGGCGGTGGCTGTCGCCGCCGCGGGGGCCGGGGTGATATTCGCGCGGCGGGAGACGATCGCCCGGCCGGTCACCGCGTAGCGGCGCAGGCGCTCGTGGTGTCGCCCGCGTCCGTGACGTCTCCGCAGCGGTCCGCTCCCCCGCCGCCCTCGTGGTGGTCCCCGCCGGCGCCGCCCTCGAGTCGGTCGTCGCCCGGGCCGCCCGCGAGCACGTCGTCGCCGGTCCCGCCTCCGAGACGATCGTCGCCATCGTCGCCGTAGAGCGTGTCCTCCCCGGCGTTGCCCCGAAGGCGGTCGTCGCCGCCGTCGCCGAAGACCGCATCGTCGCCGCCGCCGGCTGCCACTCGGTCGTCGCCGGCGCCCGCGCAGATCACGTCGTCACCGCCCGTTCCGGTCAACCGGTC
Source organism: Thermoleophilaceae bacterium (assembly GCA_036519295.1). Classification (GTDB taxonomy): domain Bacteria; phylum Actinomycetota; class Thermoleophilia; order Solirubrobacterales; family Thermoleophilaceae; genus JACVRW01. The sequence goes on along the minus strand of DATDLN010000087.1, from coordinate 5,336 downwards.
GTCGCGGGCGCTCCCGCTGATCGTGCAGCCGCGCGGGGAGACGTTGAACTCCTCGACGCCGAGCACGGGGCGGACCGCGCGGCGGAAGTCCGGCGTGACAAATGCCTTGCGCAGCACGTCATCGCCGAGCGCGTTGCCGAGCGCCGCCATGATCATCCCCTGGTCGAGCGACAGGTAGGCGGGCGAGGGAAAGGCCGTATCCACGTTCACGGAGTCGGCGAAGCCCCACTTGCCAAACATCCCCGGGATCGACTCCAGGTGCTCCAGATCGGCCATCGTCTCGCGCGGGCGGTAGCGCAGCGCGAGGAAGGCGGCGTGCGGGGTGACAACGCCGTTGGTGTATGCGCTCGGCGGCGGGTCGGGCACCGGCGGGCGGCCCGGGCAGCCCGCAAAGCCGCGGTCGACGAGCGTGCGGTCCTCGTTGGAGGGGTTGCCGCCCGGATCCATCCCGATTGCGTCGACGCCGTAGGCCGCGTAGCCGCCCTCGGGGACGTTCGACGGCGAGAAACCCCAGGCGCCGTAGCCCGCGACGTCGAGGCCGTGGTCGATCTGGGCGTCCACCGTGAGCGGGTGGTTCTGCCGCCAGGAGCCGAGCCCCCAGCGCTCCTCGGGCACGAACAGGGCCGGCATCAGCGCCTCGAACATCGATCCGCCCCAGCTCGGCGTCAGCCGCGTCGCGTCGTAGGGGTAGCTGCCCTCGAAGACCTCGACACCGTCGTAGGAGCGGTTGAAGCCGGATGGGCGGGTCTCCTGCCACGACCAGTCGCAGGAGTCCGGGAAGCTGCGCCAGCGCCCGTAGTAGGTCTTGCGCGGCAACTCACCCTTAGCCGTGCCGATGTAGTCGGCGATGCGGCTCTCGGAGACGACCGTGTCGTAGCAGCACGGCCCCGTGCCAGTCGATGGGACGAAGTGGAAGAGGATCCGGTTCCGCTCCGGCACGTAGTACAGACCGAAGTCCATCGAGTCGTAGATCGCGTCCGCGCGCGCGGACAGGTCGGGGACGGCAGTCACCACGATCCGCAGCCCCGTCGCCAGCCAAGCGTTGTCGACCGAGGACAGAATCGGAGTCAGTGGCTCGCCGGTCGGCGGCCACGTCGTGAGCTTCGCGCCAGTCCGGTGGTCGTACCAGTTGTAGTACTGCCCGTCGGGCTCGTGCCGCTCCATCCGCTCGAGCGTGGAAAGCGTCCGCTCGAGTCGCGCGACCAGCTCGTCGTGGCCGATGATGCCGAGCCGCTCCGCAGCCACGGCGCTCCACATGTAGGCGCCGATGTTGGTCGTCGAGGTCTGCGGCTCGCGGGTTCCGTCGGCATGGAGCACGTCGGTCGGCAGGCCGCTGTCGGCATCGGTCATCGCGACAAACGAGGCCCACGTCGCGCTCGCGTAGCGCTCGAGCGTCGTCCGGTCGCCACCGGCCGCTTGGGCCGCCGGCGCGAGCATCAGGACCGCGGCCACGAGCGAGGCTGCCCAAACCTTCCTCATACGGCCGGTGCATTACCCGAGGACAACAGGTGTCAATCGCAACAAGTTCGGGTAAGCACCGGTGGCCAGCGTCCCGGGGAAGGGGAGACCCATGTTCAGGTTCAGCGTCAGAGCTGCCATCGCCGTAGCGCTCGTCGCACTAGGCGTGGCGGCCGCCGGAGCGGTCGTCGCGGGCACGCGTTCGAGCGACGAGGCCGCGCTACAACCCACCCGGGGGCCCGCCGATCGGGGGATCGAGTCGCGGGTGAACCGCCTGCTGTCGCGCATGACGCTCGAGGAGAAGCTGGAGCAGATCCAGCTGCTGCCGGACTTCATGGTCACCGAGGACGAGGTGCGCAAGGGACTCGGCTCGGTTCTGAGCCAGACCGATCCAGAGGTGATCAATCGCCTCCAGCACATCGCGGTCGAAGAGACGCGGCTCCATATCCCGATGCTCTTCGCCTTCGACACGATCCACGGCTTCCGCACCGTCTTCCCCATTCCGCTTGGCCTCGGCAGCAGCTTCGACCCGTCCACGGTCTCGGATAGCGCCAACTACGGGGCACGCGAGTCCGCCGCGGTCGGGCTGAAGCAGACCTACGCACCGATGGTCGACGTCTCCCACGAGCCCCGCTGGGGCCGGATCGCCGAGGCAGCCGGCGAGGACCCGTACCTGAACTCGGTCTTTGCAGCCGCGCACGTGAAGGCGACGCAGGGAACCGACTACAGCGCACCCGACAAGCTCGTGGCGAGCCCCAAGCACTTCGCCGCGTACGGGCAGCCCGAGGGCGGGCGCGACTACAACACCACCGACATGTCGGAGCAGCGGCTGCGCAACTTCTACCTGCCGCCGTTCAAGGCCGCCATCGACGCCGGCGCCGACACGAGCATGTGCTCGTTCAACGCGATCAACGGCGTGCCGGGCTGTGGAAACCCGTACACGCTGACGCGGATCCTCAAGGGCGAGTGGGACTTCGACGGCTTCGTCGAGGGCGACTGGACCGCGGTGGCCGAGATGCGGGCGTGCCCGCCCGTCAATCCCGACGAGGGTCCCTGCGGGCACGGCGTCGCCGCCGACGGCCCTGAAGCCGCGGCGCTCGCGTTGAACTCCGGCGTGGATTCGGAGATGACGAGCACGCTCATCCGCGACTTCGGAGCCCAGCTTCTCGACGAGGGTCGCATCTCGATGAGGCGGATCAACGACGCGGTGCGGAGGATCCTGCGCGTGAAGTTCCGCGCGGGCCTGTTCGAGCATCCCTACGCGCCCTTCCCGCCCGATCAAGCCGAGGCGCAGATGCTGAAGAGCGACGCGGTGGACGCCGCGCGCAAGGCGGCCGGCCGCTCGATGGTGCTGCTGCGCAACCAGGGCGGGATGCTGCCGCTCGATCCCTCCAAGAAGACCGCGGTGATCGGCCCGCTGGCCAAGAGCGGGCACGACATGCTCGGTCCGTGGTGGGGCCGCGGGCGCGACCAGGACGCGGTCACCGTCTTCGACGGGATCAACCAGCAGAGTCCCGGCGCGACCTTCGCGCAGGGCTGCACGGTCTCGAACCTGGAGCCGCCGCAATACGACCCGTCGCAGGACTGCAGCTCCGACGCCGGCTTCCCGGAGGCCGTGGCCGCCGCCCGGGCGGCCGACCAGGTTGTGCTCGCGCTGGGCGAGTCGCGAGAGATGAGCGGCGAGGCGGCGTCCCGGAGTACTCTCGACCTGCCGGGCAGGCAGGAGGAGCTGATCGCGGCGATCAAGGCGACCGGTAAGCCGTTCGTCGTGGTGCTCTTCAACGGCCGCCCGCTCGCGCTGGAGGACATCGTCGGCGACGCGCCGGCGATCCTCGAAGCCTGGTTCCCGGGGGTGCAGGCCGGCAACGCGGTGGCCGACGTGCTGTTCGGGAAGGTCAACCCGGGCGGCAAGCTGCCCGTCTCCTTCCCGCGCCGGCTCGGCCAGACGCCGATCTACTACAACCACGAGCCCACCGGGCGGCCGTGCGATCCCACGCAGAAGTACAACTCGCGCTACCGCGACATCCCGAGCTGCTCGCCGCTGTACGAGTTCGGCTACGGGCTCAGCTACACGACCTTCTCGGTCTCGAACCTGCAGCTGAGCTCCTCCGGCGTTTCGCGCAAGGGCAGCGTCAGGGCCTCCGTGGACGTGACGAACACGGGTAGCCGCGCGGGCGACGAGGTCGTTCAGCTCTACATCCACGACCCGGTGGCGAGCATCTCCCAGCCGGTGCGCCGGCTGCGCGGGTTCGAGCGGGTGACGCTGGATCCGGGCCAGAGCCGGACGATCACGTTCACCCTGAACAAGAGCGATTTCGGTTTCTACGACAACCGCGGAAGGTTCGTCGTGGAGCCGGGCCGCATCGACGTCTACGCCGGCAACAGTTCCGCCGCTGAGCTGACCGACTCGTTCACGGTGAGGTGATCCAGGGAAAGAGGCGCGAACCGTTCATGACTCACCCGCGTACTACGGGCCAAGGAGGTGGCAGGCGATGAAGGGACGCTTGAAGTGGGCGGTCGGCGTGGCCGTCCTGGCAGCAGCCGCGGCGGTAGGCACCGTGGCGGTGGCAGGAGACGGCAAACAGATCCGCGAGGATCTCATCGGCTATCAGGAGGTGCCCGCGATCTCGACGACGGGGAACGGGACATTCAAGGCGAGGATCGACAGGAACGGCCAGCAGATCTCGTACCGGCTCACCTACGCGGATCTGGAAGGCGACGTCACCCAGGCGCATATTCACATCGGCCAGCGCGCGGTGAACGGCGCGATCGTCGCTTTCCTGTGCTCGAACCTGCCGAACCCACCGGCCGGCACACCGGCGTGCCCGCCGGCACCCGGGACGGTCGAGGGCACCATCGAGCCGGCGGACGTGCGGGACACCACCACCGCGACTCCGCCCGTCGGCGGACAGGGAATCGAGGCCGGCGCGTTCGACGAGCTGGTGGATGCCATCAAGGCCGGCGTCACCTACGCGAACGTGCACAGCACCAAGTGGCCCGGCGGCGAGATCCGCGCCCAGCTCGAGGGCGACGATAACGGCGACCAAGGCGACGACGCTCGAGACGACGACGACTAGCACGCCGAGACGGCCGTGAGATAGGGGCTCCTCTCGCTCGGGTACCACCCCGACCAAGCGAGAGGAGCCCAGCATGGCCGTACAGCGGACGAATTCGAAGATCCCGCGTAGCGGGGAGAACGACTGCACGCCCGAAGCGGCGGCGGCGCGGCGGGAGTTCCTGCGCGAGCGCACCGGCGCCGCGTTCGACCACGTCTCCGAGTTCTTGTTTGATCCGGCCCTGGCGCAGGGCAACATCGAGAACTTCATCGGCGTCGCCCAGGTGCCGCTCGGGGTCGCGGGTTCCCTGCTCGTAAACGGGGAGCACGCCCAGGGCGAGTTCTACGTGCCGCTCGCCACGGCCGAGGGAACCCTCGTGGCCAGCTACAACCGGGGAATGCGCCTGCTGAGCGAGGCGGGCGGCGTCACCACCACGGTGATCGCGGACAAGATGCAGCGCGCGCCGGCATTCATCTTCGAGAGCGCCCGCGAGGCACGGGACTTCGCGCACTGGCTCGACGAGCACTTCGACGAGATCATGCATGCCGACACCGAACTGCTCTTGCGGGCGAGGCTGGTGTCGAACCTCGGCGGCTTGTCGGGCGCCAACAACAACGGCGCCTACTCGGCCAACGGGATCACCGCGATCTTCATCGCGACCGGGCAGGACGTGGCCAACGTGGCCGAGTCATCGGCCGCCTACAACTACGGTGAGCTGCAGCCGAACGGCGATCTCTACTTCTCCGTGACCATCCCCTCGCTGATCGTCGCCACGTACGGCGGCGGGACCGGCCTGGCGACCGAGCGCGAATGCCTCGAGCT
>DATDLN010000086.1:0-2520 GCA_036519295.1 Thermoleophilaceae bacterium | reverse complement strand
GCGGTCTGAAAGTTGAGGTAGTTGCCGCCTGTCGAGAAGGGCCGGACGCTCTTCCATGCCTCCCGTACCCAGGTCACATGCTCGTCGTCGGAGGCGTCAGCGGGCCACTGACCGGCGAACGCGCTCATGTACCGGGCGTCGCGGTTGCCGACCGCCCCGTCGTCGTCGGCCCGTTGGTTCAGCGCACCCGCGAGGTGGATGACGATCGACTCCGACAGCGGGGACGTCACCTTCAAGGCACTCCCGCGGAAGCTGTCGAGGAACTCATTCGAAAGCCCGGACAGGTACTCGGTCTTCCAGTAGTAGTGGTTCCCCTTGGGCTCCATGCCGTCGAGCATCGACTGCTGGTCGGTGTAGGGCTTCTCGGTGACGAGGTCGGCGATCGGGACACCGAGGGCGCGGACCGGGGCGAGGTTGGCCTCCACCTCGGCGCCGCTGTGGCACACGAGCAGCCCGACGATGGGCCTGCCGTACCACTCCTCCGGTAGGAACGGGGCCGGCGGCGCCAGGCGAACGGTCACGGCCGCGGTCAACTCGCGCGGTGCCGACTCGGTGAGGTCGCGGTAGGTCGCGAGCACGTCGTCGACCCGGTCGGCACTCCAGACGATGAGGCCGCCGGTAATCGTCGGGCCGACCTCGTGCAGGCGGAACGTGAACCGAGTGACGACGCCGAAGTTGCCCCCACCGCCCCGGAGCGCCCAGAAGAGGTTGGCGTTCTCGTCGCGGTTGGCCGTGCGGATCTCGCCGTCGGCGGTGACGATCTCGACTTCCTCGAGGTTGTCAACCGTCCAGCCGAAACGACGCGTGAGGTAACCCAAGCCGCCGCCGAGTGTCAGGCCGGCGACGCCGACCTTGGAGATGAAGCCCAACGGCGTGGCCAGTCCGTGCGCCTGTGTCGCCCGGTCGACATCTTGGAGCAGGCACCCAGGCCCGACATGCGCAAGCCTGGCATCGGGGTCGACGGTGACGTCGCGCATGCGCGACATGTCGAGCGTCAGACCGCCCTCGGCGATCGAGGTTCCGGCCATGTTGTGGCCCCCGCCCTTGACGCTCAACAGCAGACCGTGGTCACGCGCGAACCCGACCGCCGCAGCGACGTGGGCGGCCGAGGTCGGCTGGAGGACGAGTGCGGGGGTTTTCGCGACCATGCCGTTCCAGATCAGCACGGCGTCGTCCCAGCCCGCGTCGCCCGCGCGAAGCAACGGACACTCGACCCGCGAGTCGAGCTCGTCGAGCTGCTCCGCCGTCATCCTCACAAGACCGCCGTCGAGTCCGGCGACGTCGATGGTGCTCGCCTTCATGCGCCGGCCTTCCGTCCGCCCGTGCCGGCGAGCTGCGGCTGCTTCTCTTCGGTCATGCCGCTCCCTTCGCTGCTGTTCGGCGGCACGCTACGCCGTTCGCTGGGCGGCGACTGGCGGGATTCGGCCAACTCAGTGACTGGCCTACCGAGTTGGCCGAAAACCGCTGGTACGCTCGACGACAGATGCGACCATGAGCAACATCGTGGAGGACTTCGAGAGCTGTTACCGGCTGAGCGACAGCCGTGACCCGCGCTACGACGGCATCTTCTTCATCGCCGCCACGTCGACGAGGCTCTACTGCCGGCCGAGCTGCCCGGCGCGCCAACCGAAACGCGCGAACGTTCGCTTCTACCCAACGGCGGCGGCCGCGCAGTCGGCCGGCTTCCGCGCCTGCAAGCGTTGCCGCCCCGATGCGGCGCCCGGCTCACCCGAGTGGAACTGGCGCGCTGACAGTGTCGCGCGCGCCATGCGGTTGATCGCAGACGGCACCGTCGACCGCGAAGGTGTCCCCGGGCTCGCCAAGCGATTGGGCTTCAGCGAACGCCATCTTCGGCGACTCCTCGCCGAGCAGGTTGGCGCTAGCCCGGTCGCACTCGCGCGTGCCCAGCGCGCCAACACGGCCCGGCTCCTGATCGAGTCGACCGCTATGCCCTTCGCCGACGCCGCCTTTGCGGCCGGGTTCCATAGCGTCCGCCAGTTCAACGACACGATCAGAGGCGTCTTCGCCTCGACCCCGAGCGAGATGCGGCGCCGGTCGAAGGGTGCCAGCCCCCGGCCGCTGGGAGTCGTCGAGCTTCGCCTGAGCTGCCGGGAGCCCTTCGACGGGGCCGCCCTGCTGCGGTTCCTCGAGGTGCGCGCCGTGCCCGGTCTCGAAGACGTCAGCGGCGATACCTATCGGCGAGCGCTCACCCTCGCCCACGGCACCGGGGTCGTCGAGCTGACCCCGGAAGTGTGTGCCGTCCGTTGCGTACTTCGCCTCGATGATCTTCGCGACCTGGCCACGGCAGTTGCACGCTGTCGGCGCTTGCTCGACCTCGACGCCGACCCGCTGGCCATTGCCGAGGTGCTCGGCCGCGACGAGGTGATCGGCGGTCTTGCCCGCGCGCGGCCGGGGCTGCGAGTGCCCGGCTGCGTCGACGGCGACGAGCTCGCCCTGCGCGCAGTGCTCGGGCAGCACGTGTCGCTGCGGGCAGCACAGACACGAACGGCCCGTCTTGTC
>DATDLN010000085.1:0-9814 GCA_036519295.1 Thermoleophilaceae bacterium | reverse complement strand
CCGCTCGACTTCCTCCCGCCGCCCGAGGCGCCGCCCACCCCCGACTCGCCGCATCCCGCCCCTAGCCCCGTCCCGGTGCCGACTCCGCTTGTTCCCGCACCGGCGCCGGTACGGGAGCCTGGCCGCGTCCCGGTGGGGGGCCGCGCGCCGCACCGGGTCCCCGCGGGCGACCGGGCCCCCCGGCGCGTACCGACAGGCGGGCGCGCGCCCCGCCGCGTGCCGGTGGGCGGGCGCGCGCCACGCAGCGTCCCGGCCGGCGACCGTGCTCCCCGCCACGTCCCGGCGGCCAACGGCGCCCCGCGGCGAGTGTCCGCCGACGGGCGCCTCCCCGCTGCAGAACCGGCCCCGGATCCCGGCGCAGCCCTTGAGCCCCTGCCGCGCCACGCTCCGGCGGGCGTGAACGCTCCTCGGCCTCTGCCGGTCGGCGAACACGCTCCGCGCGCGGACGGGCCCGATGGCAGTGCTTCGCGCGCCGCACCCGAACCGCTGTCGCTTGGGCCGACGCCCCGCCGGGCGCCTGCCGAGGCGCCGCAATCGCCCTCCACAGGAGCGGGACCGGTCAACCGCCCTGAGAACGCCGCGCACGGCCCCGACATCGGCTGGATCCTCGCCTGCGTCGGACTGCTCCTGGCCGCCGGTCTCCTCGGGCTCACCGAGGACGGCCGCAGGGCCTCCCGCACGGGAAGTGGCCACCTGGCCCGGCTGCTCCGCCCCCTCACCGGTCGTGGTTGATGGCACGAGGTTGACGGTCCACGAAGGTCCGCTAGGCCATTGCCTCCAGATACCGGCCCTACGCGTCAACCAGGGGTCCGCATACGCCTCCTGTGCGACACGCACCGCCCTGCCGGCCTTCGGGCGAACGGAACGGCGAGCAACGCTCGGCGAGGCAGTCGCTCGGCTCGACCATCGACCGCGCATGAGTAGCATCGAATCTCCATGCCCTACTACGTCACAACGCCCATTTACTACGTGAACGGCGAGCCCCATCTCGGGCATGCCTACACGACCATCGCCGCGGACGTGCTCGCGCGGCACATGCGGCAGCGTGGCGAGGAGGTGTTCTTCCTTACGGGCACGGACGAGCACGGCGAGCCTGTTACTCAGGCTGCCGAGAGTCTCGGCATCACCCCGCGGGAGCTGGGCGACCGGAACGCGGGTCGCTTCAAGGAGCTCGCCGCGAGACTGAACGTCACCAACGACTTCTTCATCCGCACCACCGACCCGGAGCACGCGCGGGTGGTGGCCGACGTGGTGCAGCGCATCCACGACAACGGGCACGTCTACGAGGGCACGTACGAGGGCTGGTACTGCCCCCGATGCGCGGACTTCAAGACCGACTCCGAGCTCGAGGAGGGCAACCGCTGTCCGATCCACAAGATCGTGCTCGAGCGGGAGCGGGAGGACAATTGGTTCTTCAGGTTGTCGTCGTTTCAGGAGCCGTTGGAACGGCTGTACGCCGAGCGCCCCGACTTCGTCATCCCGCAGAACCGGTACAACGAGGCGCTCTCGTTCATCAAGAGCGGCCTGCGCGACCTCTCGCTGAGCCGCGCACGGCTCAAGTGGGGCGTGCCGGTGCCGTGGGACAACAGCCAGGTCATCTACGTCTGGATCGACGCTCTCCTCAACTACTACTCCGCGCTCTCGTACGCGCGTGAGGGCGAGGACCTGACGGATCGCTTCTGGCCGGCCACGGTCCATCTCATCGGCAAGGACATCCTGAAGTTCCACGCCGTCATCTGGCCGGCGATGCTGATGGCCGCGGGAATCGAGGTCCCGCGTCGGGTCGGCATCCACGGATTCCTGCTGCTCGGGGAGCACAAGATGTCGAAGTCGCTCGGCAACGTGATCGAGCCGTTCCAGGTGGCCGAGCTCTACGGCGCCGACGCGCTGCGCTTCTATGTGCTGCGCGAGGTCACGTTCGGCTCCGACGGCGAGGTCTCGCCGGACGGCTTCGAGACGCGCTACACGACCGAGCTGGCGAACGAGTACGGCAACCTGGCGAGCCGCACGCTCGCGATGATCGAGCGCTACCGCGACGGCGTGGTGCCCATGCCACCCTCGACGGCGACCCTCGCCGACGACTTTGACGGACTTGCCGAGGCCGTCCGCGAGCGCCTGGACAAACTCGAGATCACGGCCGCGCTCGATGAGATCTGGCGCCGGATCAAGCTCCTAAATCGCTACGTGCAGGAAGAGCAGCCGTGGAAGCTGTCGAAGGACGAGGCAGAGGCGGAGCGGCTCGACGGGATCCTCTACACGCTGGCCGAGGGCCTGCGCGTGGTATCGGTGCTGCTGCATCCGTTCATGCCCGAGTCGGCGGAGCGGCTGCTGGCCGCACTGGGCCGCGAGGACCTGTCGCTCGAACGCGCCCGCTTCGGGGCGGTCTCCGGCGGCGCGACGGTCGGCGACGTCGGCCAGCTCTTCCCCAGGGTCGAGGCCGAAGCCCCGGCGGCCTGACCATGCCCGCGCGGGGCGCGCCGCCGTGCTGGCCACTCGCGCCGGGCGGGGGCGGCCGGTGATCGATACCCACTGCCACCTCGACGCCTGCGAGCCGCCGGACGCAACGTTGGTCGACCGCGCCCGCGATGCGGGGGTCACGCGGATTGCCACCGTGGGGACGGACGGACTCTCGATCGACCGGGCTCTCGGAGCGGCGCGCGCCCACGAGGGGGTGGTGGCGATCGTCGGCCGTCACCCCCACGAGACCGCCGGGTTCGACGCCGCCGGCCTCGAGGAGATCGAACGAGCCGCGGCCGACCCCAACGCGCGCGCGATCGGCGAGACCGGGCTCGACTACTACCGCGACCACGCCCCGCGCGCTGACCAGCGGCGCGCCTTCGAGGACCAGCTCCAGCTCGCCGGCCGGCTCGGGCTCCCGGTGGCGATCCACACCCGCGCGGCCGAGGAGGACACCTTCGCGATCCTGCGAGAGCACTCCGCGACCCTTCCGGCCGTGATCATGCACTGCTTCTCCGCGCCGGAGCGAATCGCGGAGTGCGTCGAGCGGCGGTACCTGTGCTCTTTCGCCGGCAACGTCACCTATCCGAGGGCGGCCGACCTCCAGCGAGCCGCGCGCGAGGTCCCGGCCGAGTTGCTGCTGGTCGAGAGCGACTCGCCATTCCTCTCGCCCCAGCCGCTGCGGGGCAAGCCAAACGAGCCCGCGCACGTGGCGCACACGGCGCGCTTCGTCGCAGAGCTGCGCGACGTGTCGTACGAGGAGCTCGAGCGTACGGTCGAGGCGAACGCGGCCCGGGTCTTCCAATGGTGAGCGACGAGCCACGGCAGGCAAGCCTCAGGCGCCTCCGCCGCTACGGCATCCGCCCGAACCGCGAGCTCGGCCAGAACTTCCTGATCGACGACAACATCCTCGGGGTGATCGGGCGCGCCGCGGAGCTGGGTCCGGACGACGTCGTCCTAGAGGTGGGCGGCGGCCTGGGCGTGCTCTCCGAGTACCTCGCCCCGCGCGTCTCGCACCTTCATGTCGTCGAGGTGGATCGATCGCTCGAGGAGCCGCTCCGAGAGGCGCTCGAGCCGTTCGGGAACGCGACGCTCCATCTGGCCGACGCCGTGAAGCTGGACCTCACCGCGCTCGACCCTCCCCCCGGGAAGGTCGTGGCGAACATGCCCTACGGGGTGGCCGCCACCGTATTGCTGAAGTCGATAGCCGATCTGCCGCAGGCTTCGATCTTGGTGGCGATGGTCCAGCGCGAGGTGGCCGACCGGCTCGCGGCCAAGCCGGGGGGCAAGAGCTACGGCGCGACGTCGGTGCTGGCACAGCTCTCATGCGAGGTGCGCTTCCTGCGTCGCGTGCCGCGCACGGTCTTCCACCCGCAACCGAACGTCGAATCTGCCCTCCTCGTGATGCGCCGTACCGGGCCGGCGCCGCCGCCGGAGCTCACCGGGCTTGTGCACGCGGCCTTCGCCCACCGCCGCAAGGCCCTCGCCGGCTCGCTGGCGCTTGCGCCCGGCGCACCCGCCGGCATCCGCGATGCCACCCGCTCGGCGCTGGAGCGCATGGGCCTGCCGGCCGACGTCCGCGCCGAGCGGCTCGCGCCCGCGGACTGGCCCGCCCTCGCCGACCTGCTCGGGTCAGAGCGCCTCGCCGGTCTCCCCTCGCGGTAAAGAACCCGTGTTCCACGAGCGCGCCTACGCGAAGGTCAACCTGGTGCTGCACGTCGGGCGACGCCGCGAGGACGGCATGCACCCGGTTTGCTCGCTCTTCGCCTCCCTGGATCTGGCGGATGACGTTCAGGGCGACCCCATCGACGGCGGAGCGGACAGGATCGACTGCCCCGGGGTCGAGGGCCCCAACCTCGCGCAAGCCGCCCTCGCCGCCTTCCGCGCGCGGGTGGGCCAAGCGCTTCCACCTCTCGGCCTACGAATCGAGAAGCGCATCCCCGTGGCCGCCGGCCTCGGCGGCGGCAGCGCCGACGCCGCCGCCGTCCTGAGGCTTGCCAACCGGGTCGCCGGCGACCCGCTCGACACCGCTGAGCTGCACGCGCTCGCCGCCGTCCTCGGCTCCGACGTTCCGAGCCAACTCGAGCCGCGCCACGCGCTCGTCCAGGGCACGGGGGAACTCGTCGAGCCGATCGACCTCCCGCGCCTCGCCGCCCTGCTGGTCCCGGCCCGCGAGGGGCTGTCCACGCGGGCCGTCTACGCGGAACTGGACCGCATGGACGGGGGTCGCGAGCGGCTCGCGCCCGACACGCTTCGCCTCCTCGCCGGCGCCGCTCCCCGCGAGTTGGCGAGCGCGCTCGAAAACGACCTCCAACCGGCGGCCCTGGCGCTGCGTCCCGAACTCGCCGACATCCTCGCGAGCATCCGTGCCGCCGGCGCGCTCGGCGTCGCCGTAAGCGGCTCCGGCCCGACCTGCTTCGGTCTCTTCGACGACAGTGCGGCCGCCGAATGGGCCGCGGCCTCGGTTCCGGGTGCGCTCGTCAGCGGGCTCCGCGGCGGCTGACGCCGAATGCCATAGCCCCTACAGTCACCCGCCATGTCCGCTCGCGAGATAATCGCCGCCGTCGCGGCCGTGCTGGTGGCGGCATACGTCGTCTGGCGCTGGCGGCGGCTCAGCGGCGAGCGAAAGGCGATCGGGATTCTCATTGCGGTCGCGCTCGGCGTTTACGCGAGCGGCGTTCTCTCCGAGCTGCCCGACCCCAAGAAGATCATCGAGGACTTTGCTCAGGCGCTCGGGGCGTGGACCTACGCGCTCGTGGGGCTGATGGCCTATCTCGAGACGGGAGCGTTCGTCGGCCTCGTCGCCCCGGGAGAGACGGTGGTGATCGCCGGCGGGGTCGTCGCCGGGCAAGGCACGATCCAGCTGATACCGCTGATCGGGCTCGTGTGGATCTGCGCCGTGCTGGGCGACAGCACCAGCTTCTACATCGGCCGCCGCCTCGGCCGGAGCTTCCTCGAGCGCCACGGCCCCCGGGTGAAGATCACCCACGAGCGGCTCGAGCAGGTGGAGGGCTACTTCGAACGCCACGGCGGCAAGACGATCCTGATCGGCCGCTTCATCGGGCTGGTCCGTGCGCTGGCACCGTTCATAGCCGGCTCGTCTGGGCTCGCCTACGGGCGGTTCATCCCGTACAGCATCGTCGGAACCGGGCTGTGGTCAACCGCATTCTGCGTGCTCGGCTACGTCTTCTGGCGCTCGTTCGACCGGGTCGTGGACATAGCCGGCCAGGCGGTCTTCGGCTTCGGCGTAACGGTTGCGCTGATCGTGGGAGTCGTCGTCGCGTACCGGCGGCGCCACGAGGTCCGCGCCTGGCTGCTCGCGCACGAGCGACACCCCCTCGTGCGTCCACTCTTCACGATCGGGCGGCCGCTGTATCGCGTGGCGCGCCCCGTGGTGCGCGCCGTCGCGCCCCACGTCCGCTTCCTCTGGAATCGCGTCACGCCGGGTGAGCTGGGACTGCAGCTGACGACCGCGGTGGCCGTCGCCGGCGTCGGCATCTTCGTGTACGTGCTCTACCTGGTCGTGCTGAGCGACGACCTGGGCCCGACCCCGCTGGACACCGAGCTGCTTGATGTCGCCGACATGCTCAACTCGCCGGTCGGCGTGGACATCGCCAAGGCCGTAAGCGCGTTGGGGGCGCTGCCGACGGTGGCGACGCTTGCAGCCGTAACGGGGGTCGTCCTGGCCGTGCGGCGACGCATCGCGAAGCTGATTGTGCTGATCGCCGGCCTGGGTCTCATCTACGCGGCGGTCCACATCGCGAAGGGTGCGCTGGACCGTCCGCGGCCCGCGGGCCCGTTGGTCGAGACCTCGTTCTCTGCATATCCGAGCGCCCACGCCGCGTACGCGACCGTCTGGATCGCCGTGGCCGTGCTGTTGACCCGCCGTCTGGGGCTGGCAAGCTACGCCGCGCTCGTCACGGTGGCGATTGCGATCGCGGCTGCGGTTGGACTCTCGCGCATTTACCTGCGCGCTCACTACTGGTCCGACGTGGCTGGAGGTTGGGGTATAGGCGTCGGGCTATTCGGCCTGCTGACGGCGATTGCGCTGGTCGTCGACTACATCCGCCACAATGGCGGCGAGCGTGCGCCGGAGCCGCCGACCCCCGTCGCGCGCGCGGACCGATGACCAACCTGGATCTCTCGAGCACCGAGATCGCAATCGCGCTGGCGGGCGGCGTGGTCGTCGCCTGCCACATCTTCCTGATCCTCATACCGGCCTGGCGCTGCTACGGCCGCCTGTGGGAGAAGATCGCCGCGAGCGTCATGACGTTGTTCATCCTCGCCACGCTTCTCGGGATCGGGGCGGCGATCGGGCTCGCGGTCGTCTGGACCTACGACCAGTACGCCTGATGTCCAGACCACGCTCGCAAGCAAGCGGCCGCACGGAGGCCGCCGAAGAACCTCGCTCCCTCCAAGGGGCGACGGGGGGCTCGGGCGGCCAGCGATCCTTCCTCGAGGCCCTCGACGAGGTCTCCGAGGCCGTCGAGGCGGGCGCCGGCCTGCCCGCTGTCACGCGCGCGGCCGGTCGTGCGCTCGACGCAAGCGTGATCGTGCTCGACTCGTCGAGCAGCGTTCTGGCCGTGGCCTGCTCCTCGCCGGAGGACGAGCGGACGGTAATGGCCGGTGAGAGCGGCAGCGAGACGGTCCAACTTCTCGTCGCCGAGACGACGGTCGGCCAGCTCCGGTATCGCTCCCGTGGCGAGTCCCCGCCCTCCGCGCTGCTGCGTTTGGTCGGGAACCTGATTGCCCTCGAGCTCGACCGGGCCAAGGCGCCCGAGCGGGCGAGCGAGGCCGCGGTCGGCGATTTTCTCGAGGACCTGTTCGCCCGCCGCATCACCGACCGCGAGAACATCGCGGCCCGCGCGGCCGAGCTCGGCTGCGACCTCTCCGGCGGCGCGGTGGTGATCGTGGTCCGCGCGCGTCCCCAGCAGCCCGAGGAGGGCGACTGGCGCGCCCGGGTGCTGACGATCGCGGAGCGCGGGGCCCGCGCGGTCGAGCGCGGGTCCCTCGCCGCCCTGGCCGAGGCCGGTTGGTCGCGGCCCGGCAACGGCCCGAACGATGCAGCCGACTCCCGCGCCGAGCGCGAGCTCCTCATCCTCGCTCCGGGCCCCGACGCCGCCTCGGGCCGCCGAACCGCCACCGCGGTCCTGCGCGAGCTCGAGGCAGGGCTCGGGAACTACGTGCTGACGGTCGCCCGTAGCCGCCACGCGGCGGATCCCGCCGACCTGCACCGCGCCGGCGCCGAGGCGCTGCTCGCCGCCAACGTCGCCGAGGCGCGCGGTGTCACCGAGCTCTCGTTCGAGGAGACCGGCGCCTACCGCCTCCTCCTCCCGGCGGTGAGCGAGGACCCGACCGAGCTCCAGGGCTTCTACGAGGAGACGGTCTCCCCGCTCGTCGGGTACGACGAGCAGTACGAAACCGAGCTCGTCCGTACGCTCGAGACCTTCCTCGACTCCGACGGCAACGTGGCGAGGACGGCCGAAAAGCTCTTCACCCACCGCCACACGATCCGCTACCGACTCGAGCGGGTCCGCGAGCTCACCTCCCTCGACGTCTCCTCGACCGACGGCCGCGAGCGACTCTCACTCGGCCTCAAGGCGATGCGCGTGCTGGGCATCGTCCCACCGGGCGGCCCGGCCCACGAGAAGGGTGCCGAGGCGGGCAGGGTGCCGAGGGAGCCGAAGGACCGCTAGCGGCGCTCGCGGCGGCTCACGCCGCGGCCCTCGTGCCAGGACTCGATGACGAGGTGATCGGGAGGATCGCCAAGACCCGTAACGACGAGCTCCGTGATGTCTGCTCGGAAAACATGCGCCCGGTCGGGCGGGGCCTCGTCGCCGAGAATGACCGCCTTGCGCTCGGGATCCGTCACCTCCTCGACCCGCCCCGCGACCTTGGCGTCAGCCATCCACTCCGGCGACGAGCTCGATCCGCTGTGCAGCGCAAAGCGCGGGTCGCGCTGGAGGTCGAGGGCCTTGACCGCCTTCCACATGCTCCCGAACCACATCTCCCCGTCGACGAACTGAACCTCCGTGCCGCTGATGCGCGGCGACCCGTCGCGCCGGAGAGTGGCAAGCGTCTTGTGCTTGAAGGCGTCGAAGATCTCCCGAGCGCGGGCGGCGAGCTCCGGGGCCTCCGCTTCGACTTCTCTCCAAGTGGCCATGCCCGGAGAGATACCATCGCCGGCCGATGTCCGAGCCCTTCGTCGTGAACGTCGCGGACGCCGCTGCCCTGAGTGTCCCCGGGAGCGGAACCTTCGCCGCCTTCGAGGACCCTGCGGACCGCTTTCCGGACTTCGGGATCAACATCCACGTACTCCAGCCGGGCGAGCCGAACGCGAAGTACCACGCCGAGAACGTTCAGGAGGACTTTCTCGTGCTGGGAGGCCGGTGCAGGGTGATCCTGAACAGCGAGGAGCGCCAGCTCGGGCAGTGGGACTTCCTTCACTGCCCCGCCGGGACGGAGCACGTGTTCGTCGGAGCGGGGGACGGGCCCTGCTGGATCCTGATGGTCGGGGCACGCGGGCCGGAGGTGCGCTCGCACTATCCCGCGAACGAGACAGCCGCGAGGTACGGAGCGTCTGCTCCCGAGTCGACCGACGACTCGAAAGCCGCTTACGCCGACTGGCCCAACGAGCCCGAGCCGGCGCGGCTGCCCTGGCCACCGGCCTGAGGGGACTCGGAATTCTCCTGCCGAGGCAGCGTGGCGGCGCACGCTAGGTGGTCCCAGGCAGCGCGCTGGGCTCGCTCCATCTCGCTTCGTATGCGCGGATCCACTTGCGGATCGCGTTATCCGAGGCCCCGTACCGGCGCGCCGTCGCAGAGAATCCGAGCGCCCGGACCTCGCGAACGAGCTGCGGATATGGCGGTCGATCGACTTACGAGCATCCGGACGCCGCAACGCCTCGGACCAGGACCGGGATGCGGCGATTGCGAAGCGCGCCTCATTCTCCGAATAGCGTGGTCCGCTTTGACACGAACATATGTTCCCCCTCGATTAGCGTGGAGATGGTCTCCACGGGAGGGGCCGTTTCAGCCTGGGTTTCGTCGAGGTCGGCATCTCCATCCAAATCGAGTGGGAACATATGTTCGCATAAGATGCGGACGGAAAGAGGCTGGGGAGGGAGGACTCGAACCCGCCGCCTGGGCATCCAAAGTGCCCCGTGCTCGCCTGTTACACCACTCCCCAGAGCGGCTCTAAGAGCATAGGACGAGACTCCGGCTGGGGCATCGCGGGCGCTACGCTCCAAGCCCCATGCCCCCGCCCTTCACGGCCCTCATCATGGCCGCCGGCCAGGGTACGCGGATGCGGTCGAGCACTCCCAAGGTGCTTCACCCGGTCTGCGGCAGGCCCATGG
>DATDLN010000084.1:0-10415 GCA_036519295.1 Thermoleophilaceae bacterium | reverse complement strand
CTCGCCGAGCAAGCTCGATGAGCGCCCGCGTGCCGAAGCCCGACGCGCCCTTGCCCGTGTAGTTGCGCGTGAGCCCCCACGCGGTGCCCGCGATGTCCATGTGCACCCAGGGCCGGCCGTCCACGAACTGACGCAGGAACTCGGCCGCGTAGCTCGAGCTCGCGAGCCTCTGATCCGAGGCGTTGGTGAGGTCCGCGTACTGCCCCTTCGTCAGCTCGAAGAACTCCGGATGCAGCGGCAACCGCCAGCCCGCCTCACCGGTGGCCGCGCACGCCGACTCCACCTGGGCGCACCACTCGTCGTCGTTCGAGAAGAGGCCGGCGTAGGTGTGGCCGAGGGCGATGAGTATCGCCCCAGTGAGCGTGGCGAGATCGACGATCCGCTCGACCCCCTGGTCCACCGCATAGCAGAGCGCGTCGGCGAGGATCAGGCGCCCCTCGGCGTCCGTGTTGTTCACCTCGATCGTCTTGCCGTTCATGGCGCTGACGATGTCACCGGGCTTGACGGCGTGGCCGCTCGGCATGTTCTCGGTGGCGGGAACGACGGCCGTGATGGTTGCCGGCAGGCCGAGCTCCGCGATGGCGGCGGTGGATTCGATTACGGCGGCCCCGCCCGACATGTCGAACTTCATCTCCTGCATCTTCGCGCTGGGCTTGATGGAGATGCCGCCGGTGTCGAAGGTCACTGCCTTGCCGACGAATCCGAGGTGCGGCCCCCGCGCGCCGGCGGGCCGGTGGCGGAGCACGATCAGGCGTGGCTCGGTGTCCGTGCCCTGGGCGACGGCGGTGAATGCGCCCATGCCACGCGCCGTGATCGCCTCGCGATCGAGCAGCTCGATCTCGAGCGCGTCGTGCTGCTCGGCTATCTCCGCGGCGCGCTCTGCCAGGAACGTCGGGGTGGCGACGTTCGCCGGAAGGTTCTGCAGGTCACGGGCTGCGTTCGCGGCGACGGTCGCCACCCTGGCGCGCTCGACCTCGGCGGCGTCCACCGTCTCGCCGGCGATCTCGAGCGACTCGATCCCGTCCCCGCCGTCCTCGTCCCGCTGTGACTTGAAGCGGTCGAAGCTGTAGAGGCGCAGCAGGGTGCCCTCCACGAGGGCGCCGGCCACCCCGTCGCCCGCCGGCGCAGCCCAGGAGAGCGACACCGCGCCCAGTTCCTTGGCCCGCTCGCTCGCAGCGGCCGCGGCCACCCGGGCGCGCTCGGGGTCGAACTCGTCGCGCTTGCCGAGGCCCGCGACCAGCACGCGCCGCTCGCCGCCGCCCGGCGCTCCCTCGTGCGCCAACGCGACCTTCTTCAGGCCGGGCTTGGCCTCACCGAGGTCGACGAGCCGCCGGAGCAGCGGCTCGGCGGGCGACTCGCCCTCGAACAACCCGACGACCCGGGTGTCGGCTGCGGTTTCCTCGGGCGCGCCGCGGCGGGCTGTGACGGTCACGTAGGCCACGGCCGCGGCAGTCTACTCGGGTAACCGCTCGCCGCGGATATCGTTGGGAGCCCCGCCAAAACCGGTCGCTCCGCTCGCGGTTATTCAGTTACTTGAGACAAGGAGACCTATCGATGCCCAAGACCGTGATCCTCGCCGCCGCCCGCACGCCGTTCGGCAAGCTCGGCGGCGGTCTGTCGCCGCTGGATGCAACCGAGCTCGGCGGCAGGGCGATCGCCGCCGCGCTCGATCGTGCCGAGGTGACGCCCGAGCAGGTCGAGCACGTCGTCTTCGGCCAGGTGCTCCAGGCGGGGCAGGGCCAGATCCCGAGTCGCCAGGCTCAGATCAAGGCGGGAATTCCGAAGGAGGTCTCCTCGGAAACGGTCAACAAGGTGTGCGCCTCCGGTCTGCGGTCGGCGGGGATGGTCGATCAGTCGGTGCGCGCCGGCGACCTCGAGCTGGCGGTGGCCGGCGGCATGGAGTCGATGTCGAACGCCCCCTATCTGCTCAAGCAGGCTCGCTTCGGTTTCCGCATGGGAGACGCCAAGGCGCTCGACGGCATGATCCACGACGGGCTCACGAACCCCTTCACTGGCAAGCACATGGGCGCCGAGGCCGACGAGGTCGGCGAGGAGCTCGAGATCACCCGCGCCGACATGGACAAGTTCGCCCTGCGCTCCCACGAGCTCGCGGTTCAGGCCACCGACGAGGGGCGGCTGCCGGAGGAGATCGTGCCCGTCACGATCGATTCGAAGAAGGGCGAGACCACCGTCGAGATCGACGAGGCGCCGCGGCGCGACAGCTCGCTCGAGGCGCTCTCGAAGCTGCGCGGCGCCTTCCACAAGGACGGCGCCCACACCGCCGGGAACGCTCCGGGAGTGAACGACGGCGCGGGCGCGCTGGTGCTCAGCTCGGACGCGTGGGCAAGGCGGAACGATCGCGCTCCGCTCGCCACGCTCGTGGCTCAGGCGGCGGTGGCCGACGAGTTCCCCTACCTCGCCCGCACGCCGGCCAATGCCGCTACCAAGGCGCTCGAGAAGGCGGGGCTGTCGGTGGACGACATCGACCTGTTCGAGATCAACGAGGCGTTCGCCTCCGTCGCGCTCAACTCGATGCGCATGCTCGGCGCGGACCAGTCGAAAGTGAACGTGAACGGCGGCGCCATCGCGCTCGGGCACCCGATCGGAGCGAGCGGCGCGCGGATCCTGATGACCCTCGCACTCGAGCTGCGCCGCCGCGGCGGCGGGCTCGGCTGCGCCGCGATCTGCTCGGGCGGCGGCCAGGGCGACGCGATGATCATCGAGGTCAATGGCGGATAACGGCGCCGCCTTCTTCGACCTGGATAGGACTTTGATCGAGGGCTCGAGCGCCCTCCACTTCGCGCGAGCCGCTTACAAGGCCGGCATGGTCTCGCGCCGGCAACTCGCCAGGGACGCCTGGGCGAACATCAGGTTCCGCCTCCGGGGCTCGACCGACGAGGGCACGGAGGAGCTCAAGCGGCGGGTCCTGGATGCGATCGCGGGGCAGCGGGTGATCGACCTCGCGCGGCTCGGCCCGCACGTGCTCGCGGGGGTTCTACCGCTGCTCTACCGCGACGTGCTGGAGGAGGCCTACACGCACCAGGACGCCGGCCGGCGGGCGTACATCGTCACCGCCGCGTCGCAGGAGCTGGCGGAGGTTCTGGCCCAGGTGCTCGTGCTCGACGGAGGCATCGGCATGCGCAGCGAGGTCAGGGACGGGGTCTACACGGGCAGGGCGGACGGGCCGTTCACCTACAGGGAGGGCAAGGCCGAGGCGATCCGTCAGCTCGCCGCCAGCGAGGGGATCGATCTCGCCGACTCCTACGCCTATTCGGACTCCGAGTCGGACCTTCCGATGCTGCGAGTCGTCGGCCACCCGGTGGCCGTAAATCCGGACGCTAAGCTGCAGCGCATCGCCCGCGAGGAGGGCTGGCGCATCATGCGCTTCGACAAGCTCGGGCGCCGCATCAAGCTCGCGGGAGCTGCCGGCGGACTGGCCCTCGTGGCCGGTGGCGGGGGCTTCGTGGCGGCGCGCGCGCGCCGGCCGCGGCGGTTCCCGAGGCTGCGCCGCTGAGGCGCCGGGCCCGGCGCACCTTCGGCGGATGAACAGGTTTACAAGAGCCGTACGCCCCCAGGCGTTCGCTTGATGCGGCCTTGATGGCCCCGACTACGGTGAAAGGGATGGATTCGATTTCAATCTCCGCACGATCGTCCGCCCCATGGGTGACGATCGTCGGCGACTCAACACGAAAGGAAGACCCGACCGGTGAGGGGATCCCGCTCCTGGCGCACGACCTGCGAGCGATGGCCGCGACCGTGCTGCGCAGCAACGACAACGGCGGCTACACGGTGCCCTCGCGCGCCACCTACCCGCACCAGTGGAACTGGGATTCGGCGCTCGCAGCGCTTGGCTGGGCGGAGCTCCACCCGGCGCGGGCCTGGACCGAGCTCGAGACGCTCGCCGGCGCGCGGGATCGCAACGGGATGATCCCCCACATCGCCTTCCACACGCGCGTGCCCGACAGGGTCAACGGCCGGCTTCGCGGCATGCTCACCACGGCCGCCCGCCCGTACGCGCGCTACCTGCCCGGGCCCCGCTGGTGGGGCAAGCGCTTCAGCGTCGACGGCCGCCGCATCTCGGGAATCACCCAGCCGCCGCTGGCCGCGACCTGCATGCGCCTGCTGTTCGAGGCGCATCCCGACGAGGAACGCGCCCGCGCCCTGCTGTGGCCGCTGCTCGGCTGGCACCGCTTCCTCCTCGAGGAACGCGATCCGCGCGGCACGGGCGAGCCGGTGCTTATCCATCCCTGGGAGTCGGGGCGCGACAACGCCGTCGAATGGGACACGCCCCTCTGGCGGGTGATGCCGGAGGTGACCGTGGTGCACCGCCGGGACACGCATTCGGTCGACGCCGCCGAACGCCCGAGTGACGAGCACTACCGTCGCTACCTCAGTCTCGTGCGGCGCGGCACGGAGGCCGACTGGGCACAGACCCGCCTGGCCCGCGCCGGCGCCTTCCGGGTGCTCGACCCGGGCTTCAGCGGCATTCTCGCCCGAGCCTGCCACGACCTGGCCTGGCTGGCGGAGCGGCTCGGTGAGCCGCGCATCGCCGAGGAGAGCAGCAAGGGCTGCGAGCGGGTCGCCGATGCGCTTCGCGCGCGCGCCGACTCGGACGGGCTGATCCGCGCCCTGGACATGACAGACGAGTCGACGATCGAGGTCACGAGCGCCGGGTCGGCGCTCGCCGTCCTCTCCCCGGGCCTGGAGGACGAGCGGGTGCGCGCGGTGAGCGAGCTCGTGACGAGCGGCGCGCTCGCCTCGCCCTACGGCGTGCGGTCGCTCGATCGCGACCACCCCGAACGCTCGCCCCGGAACTACTGGCGCGGGCCCGCGTGGACCAACATCACCTGGCTCAGCGCCTGGGCACTCGAGCGCCGCGGCGAGTCGAACGCCGCCGCGACGCTGCGCACCCAGATGCTCGCCGCCGTGGAGGGCGGCGGGATGCGCGAGTACTTCGTGCCCGACTCGGGCCGCGGCCTCGGGGCGCGCGACTTCGCCTGGACCGCCGCGCTCACGCTGCGCGAGCTGGCGGCGGGCGCCACGGCGGCGAGGGACGAAGCCGCCGCCTGACAGGCGGCCGGCCGGGCCGCGCGGCCCTAGACTTTGGCTCGATGGCTGTCGAGCCGAGGCCGCTGACCGACGCCGAGCGTTGGTACCGCGAGAAGTATGAGCGCACGCCCGAGCGCGATGCGCTGTTCACGACGTTGTCGGGCGAGCCGGTGGAACCGCTCTACACGGCGGCCGATCTGCCGGACGCAGAGCAGATCGGCTTTCCCGGCGAGTTTCCGTTCACCCGCGGGGTGTATCCGTCGATGTACCGGGGCCGGTTGTGGACGATGCGCCAGTTCGCGGGGTTCGGCACGGCGGAGGAGACGAACGAGCGCTTCCGCTATCTGCTCGATCACGGCCAGACGGGCCTGTCGACGGCGTTCGACATGCCGTCGCTTATGGGCCACGACTCCGACCATCCCCGCTCCGTGGGCGAGGTGGGCCGGGAGGGCGTGGCCGTCGACACGCTCGACGACATGGAGACGCTGTTCCGCGGCATCCCGCTGGGCGACGTGTCGGTGTCGATGACGATCAACGCTCCGGCGGCGGTGATGCTGGCGTTCTACGTGGTGGCGGCGGAGCGCCAGGGCGTGGGGCCCGAGCGGCTGGCGGGCACGATCCAGACGGACATCCTCAAGGAGTACATCGCGCAGAAGGAGTGGTGTTTCCCGATCGACCCGGCCATGCGGCTGGTGACGGACATGGTCGAGTTCTGCGCGCGCCGGATGCCCCGCTGGCATCCGATCTCGATCTCGGGCTATCACATCCGCGAGGCGGGCTCGACGGCGCAGCAGGAGCTTGCGTTCACGCTCAAGGACGGCTTCACCTATGTGGAGCGGGCCCTCGAGCGCGGCCTCGGGGTGGACGAGTTCGCGCCGCGGCTCAGTTTCTTCTTCAACGCTCACATCGATTTCTTCGAGGAGATCGCCAAGTACCGGGCGGCGCGGCGGATCTGGGCGCGGGAGCTGCGTGACACCTACGGGGCTCGTGACGAGCGCAGCCTCCTGATGCGCTTCCATACCCAGACGGCCGGGGTGTCGCTGACGGCGCAGCAGCCGCTCAACAACGTGGTGCGGACCGCCACCGAGGGGCTGTCGGCGGTGCTGGGCGGCACGCAGTCGCTGCACACGAACTCTTTCGACGAGGCGTTGGCGCTGCCGACCGAGGAGGCGGTGCGGGTGGCGCTCCGCACGCAGCAGATCCTGGCTCACGAGACGGGGGTGGCGAGCACGATCGATCCGCTGGGCGGCTCTTATTTCGTGGAGGCCCTCACCGACCGAATGGAGCGGGCGGCGTACGAGTACTTCGACAAGATCGACCAGCTGGGCGGGATGGTGGAGGCGATCAAGCAGAACTATCCGCAGCGCGAGATCGCCGAGGCAAGCTTCCGGCTGCAGGAGGAGATCGAGCGCGGCGAGCGGATCGTGGTGGGGGTCAACCGCTACCAGCAGGAGGGGGAGCCGCCGCTGTCGATCCTGCGAATCCCGCCCGAGCTCGAGCGCAAGCAGATCGACCGCGTGCAGGCCGTGCGGGCCGGCCGCGACGCTGGCGAGGCGGAGCGGGCGCTCGCCGGTCTGCGCGAGGCTGCCGCGGGCGGGCGCAACCTGATGGAGCCGCTGCTCGACGCCGCCCGGGCCCACTGCTCCGAGGGCGAGATCGTCGAGTCGCTCCAGCAGGTGTTCGGCACCTACAGGGAGACGCCGGTCTTCTAGCGACAAGCCGCACGATCCTTTCGGGCGACGCGTGCGTAAGACACAGGGATTAGGGTGATTGCTCCGTGAGGCATCTGGTTCTGCTGGCGTCCGCGTATGCGCTCGTCGCGGCCCTCGCGCTGCCGAGCTCGCTTGTGGCGTCGGACGAGCCGGCGCCTCCGGTCGCGCCTGAGGCCGGTGAGACGGAGACCGCGCCGGCCGAGCCGGAGCCGGCGGCGCCAGAGCCGGCGTCCGCCCCATCCCAGGCATCCGCTCCGCCGCCGGAATCCACTCTTGCCACGCCCGCGGCGGAGCAGCCGGCGCCCACGGGGCAGGCGCCCGCGCCCACCGCTCAGCAGCCGACGCAGGCGGCGACGGACCAGCCCCCCCAGCAGGATCTCGGCGACGAGCGTGAGCAGCTTCGGCCGAAGACCCGTCGGGTGGTCGCGAGGGCCGCCGTCTCGACGTCGGTGACGATCCGGGACTTCGCGTTCTCGCCGAAGTCGGTCACGATCGATGTGGGCGACACGGTCACCTGGACGAACGAGGACGACGTCAAGCACTCCGCCACCGCCGAGGACGGCAGCTTCGACACGGGCACCTTCGGGAACGGTCAGAGCCGCTCCCACACCTTCAATACGGCGGGCACGTTCCAGTACATCTGCACCCCCCATCCGTTCATGAAGGGCACGATCAACGTCAATGCGGCGGCCGCCGGCGGCGGGTCGGGCTCCGGCGGCTCCGGCTCGGGCTCGGGGGGCGGCACGGATTCGCGCAGCGGCGCGAGCTCGGGCTCGACCGAGTCGGGCTCGAGCAGCTCCAGTTCGAGCTCGAGCTCGGGCTCCAGCTCGGTCCTGCCCGACACCGGCGCGGACGCCGCGACCGTCGCGATCCTCGGGCTGCTGATGCTCGGGCTCGGGGTGGCGATGCAGCGCAGGGCGCGGACGAAGCAGGGGTAACCCCCGCGAGTACACTCCCCGCCCGATGTCCAGCCGGAAGATCCGCGTGGTTGTCGCCAAGCCCGGGCTCGATGGGCACGACCGCGGGGCGAAGATAATCGCCCGCGCGCTGCGCGACGCCGGCATGGAGGTGATCTACACCGGGCTGCACCAGACACCCGAGCAGATCGTGGAGACGGTGCTTCAGGAGGACGCCGACGCGGTCGGGCTGTCGATCCTGTCGGGCGCCCACATGACGCTCGTTCCCCGTATCGCCGAGCTCCTCAGACAGGAGAACGCGGAGGACGTGATCCTGGTCGTGGGCGGCACGATTCCGGGCGACGACATCCCCGAGCTGAAGGAACTGGGGGTGGCCGAGGTCTTCACCCCGGGCGCTCCGGTGCAGCGCATCATCGACTTCATCCGCGGGGCGGTGCCCGCGTAACGATGCTCAGGCGACTCGGGCGGGCGTCCGGGCCGGCATTCGCGTGAACAGGAAGAGGCGGCGAAGAGTGTCGCGGAAGTCTGCGTAGCGCTCGTCGCCGACCTCGGCGCCGAAGCGGCGGTCGATGTCCGCGAAGATCTCCTCGGCCGCAGCCGCAGCCTCCCGGCCCCGGGAGCTGAGCCGGATGATCTTGGCGCGCCCGTCCTCCGGATCCGGGACGCGCTCCACGTAGCCGAGCCGCTCGAGGTCCGCGACGGCCTCGCCGACGGCCTGCTTCGTCAGGCCGGAACGGTCGGCGAGCGCGGTGAGGCGAGCTCCGCCCGTCCGCTCGATGAAGCCGAAGACGCAGCCGTGGGCGGGACGGATGTCCCCGTAGCCGGCCTCGTGGAGGCGCCCGTAGAGCTCGTCGGAGATCGCGCCCTGGACCTCGGCCAGGAGGCCGATCAGGGGAAGGTCGTGGTCGATGTACCAGTCGTCGCGCATCGGGCTCCTCGAAAAAATTTGTCAGGTGACCTTGTCAAGCTACCTTACCGTATGGTACGGTCACCTGACAAGGCTTCCTGACGAAATAGTACCGACGCTCCCGCGCTCCGACAACACAGGGGCCGGGCCGGGAATAAACCGCCGCCACGTGCGTCCTGGCCCTAAGGCGAAAGGTACGAGACAGACACCTTTGGAGGACACAAATATGGCTCGGAAGTGGTGGACATTGCTCGCGGTAAGCGTCGCGACCTTCATGCTCCTCCTCGACATCACGGTGGTGAACACCGCGCTGCCGGCGATCCAGGAGGATCTGGGCGCGAGCTTCACCGAGTTGCAGTGGGTGATCGACGCCTACACGCTGTCGCTCGCCGCGCTCGTGCTGACGGCGGGATCGCTCGCGGACCGGCTGGGGCGGCGACGCGTGTTCGCGGCCGGCCTCGGCATCTTCACCGTGGCGTCGCTCGCAGCAGGACTGGCGCCCGACCCGACGTTCCTGAACATCGCCCGGGCTGTCCAGGGCATCGGCGGCGCGATCATGTTCGCGGTGTCGCTCGCTCTCGTCGCCCAGGAGTTCGCTCCGGGCCGTGAGCGCGGCACGGCGATGGGCATCTACGGTGCCACCATCGGCGTCTCGGTGGCAATCGGGCCGCTCGTAGGCGGGGCGATCGTCGACTCAATCGGCTGGGAATGGGTCTTCTTCTTGAACGTCCCGGTGGGCATCGGCGCGATCGCGGTCACCTACATGAAGCTGCGCGAGAGCCGCGACCCGAACGCCACGCGGATTGATTGGGCCGGGCTCGCGACCTTCAGCTCGGCGCTGTTCCTGCTCGTGCTGGGTCTTCTACGCGGCAACGAGGAGGGCTGGGGGAGCACCATGATCGTGGCGCTGCTCGGTGGCGCCGCGGCGCTCATGGTCGCGTTTCTCGCCATCGAGTCGCGCGTCAAGGAGCCGATGCTGCCGCTGCGCCTGTTTCGCAAGCCCGCCTTCACCGGCGTGCAGCTGGCGGCGCTCGGCGTCTCGGCCTCGATGTTCGCGCTCTTCCTCTACATCACCTTCTACCTGCAGAACTACCTCGGCCACTCGCCGCTCGAGGCGGGACTGATCTACCTGCCGTTCACGGTGATCAACTTCTTCGTCGCCGCCGCCGGCGGGGCGCTGCTGGCCCGCCTGCCGGCCCGGGTGATCATGTCCGTCGGGCTGCTCATGACCGGCCTCGGCCTGCTGCTGATGGGCGGGATCAACCCTGGTGACGAGTGGACGACGCTGCTGGGCGGCTTCCTGGTCGCGGGCGCGGGAACGGGGCTGCTGAACCCCGTGATCGCGGACGTGGCCGTGAGCGTCGTGCCCAAGGAGCAGAGCGGCATGGCCGCCGGGATCAACGACACGTTCCGGCAGGTCGGCATCGCCGTCGGAATCGCGGCCTGGGGAGCGATCTTCCTCGGGCGCGGCGCCGAGAAGGTCGAGCAGCTGGCCGCCGGCACTCCCGCAGCGACGGGCGAGCGGCCCCGGCAGCTGGTGGAAGCGGTCTCGTCGGGGAACCTCGACTCGGCACTCGCCTCGGTGCCTCCCGGCGCGCGGCAGAGCGTGTCCGGCGCGGCACGCGACGGTTTCCTCTCCGGGCTGAACGAGATCTTCCTGCTCGGAGGAGTCCTCGCCTTTGCCGCGGCGCTGGTGGCCCTCTGGCTGGTGCGCGAGCGCGACATCGAGCGCGAACCCGTCGAGCTCGAAGCGCCGCAGATGGAGCGCGAGCTCGAGCTCGAGGCGGCGTAGCCCCGCTTCCCACACCTCGAATCGTGCGGAGCCGGCCC
>DATDLN010000083.1:0-44308 GCA_036519295.1 Thermoleophilaceae bacterium | reverse complement strand
GCGGCCCTCGGGGTCTCGCGCCAGACGATCAACGCGATCGAGACCGGCCGCTACCTGCCGTCGCTGCCGCTCGCCTTCGCGCTGGCGCGCTTCTTCGGCGCTCCCGTGGAGGAGATATTCAGACCCGAATCCGGAGAAATGAGATGAACGAAGCAATGCACACCAGGAACGCACAGCTAGCGGCCATGCTCGGCATCACCGCCGCGACCTTCGGGGTCTTCCTGTTCGCCGAGGGCATCGGCTCGGCGCTGGTGGTCGGGGCGATCCTGCTCGCCTTCACGGTCCTCGTCCACGTGGGCCGCCGCCGCAGTGACACGCTCGAGGTGATGGGCGGCCTCGGGGACGAGCGCGTGCGGGCGCTGTACACGCGCTCGGTCGCGTTCGTCGGCAGTGTCATGGCGTTCGTGCTGCCCGGCTGGTGGCTCGTGACCGTCGCGATCGGCGAGCCGAACGAGACGCTCAGCCTCCTCTGCGCGATCTTCGCCGTCCTGTGGATGGGCGCCGTCGTGGTGCTCGCCCGGCGCGGCTGACCGTCAGTTCGGCCCGAGCAGACAGTAGCCGGGGAACTCGAAGCCGGCGGATTTCAGCCCTCGGCCCGCGCGGTAGATGCCGCCGTCACTCGGCTGCTCCATGACGAAGGCGTTCTCGGCGCCGCAGCACTGGTCCGACTGGTCGACGCCGATGCCGCGCGACACCGCCTGGAGCAGCCCGGCGGCGGCCCGGCGCCCATAGGCGTCGGTGCGGAAGCGCGACCGGCCGCGGTTTCGCACGACCCACTGCGGGTGGAGGACGGTGCGCCTGTCGCCCTTGCAATACGAGTCCCAGCCGGCGGGGTCGTGCGGGCCGCAGGCGGACGGTTTGTTGAACACGATCTGGTCCGGGTTGGCCGGGTCGAACTGGGTGATCGCGTTGTCGATCCCGAAGCCCGGCCGGGCGCCGAAGACGCCTCCGACGTCGAACGCCGTGTCCCACTCCTCGTAGGTCGGTCTGCATGCCGGTGTGGGAAGGAGCCTCATTGCCGGCTTCGCGGCTGCGCCCTCGCGGCAGTTCGGAACGGCCCCGCCGAAGTCGGCCATGTGGCGGGTATGTGCCACGAGGCGTTTGCCATGCCGGCGAAACAGCCAGGTCTCGAGGGAGTGGAAGCGAACGGTGCCGCGCCGCGGGGAGCCCGAGCCCTGGTGCAGCACGATCATCCAGGCCAGACCCTTGCGGTCACGGTTCGCGACGAACACCTTGAAGCCCGCGTGGGGCTCGTCGCTCCCGGCGAAGTCGCCGATCGGGCCGAAGGCGGGCATTCCGGTGCGGCGGAAGTGATGGAAG
This sequence comes from Thermoleophilaceae bacterium, assembly GCA_036519295.1. Classification (GTDB taxonomy): domain Bacteria; phylum Actinomycetota; class Thermoleophilia; order Solirubrobacterales; family Thermoleophilaceae; genus JACVRW01. The sequence goes on along the minus strand of DATDLN010000083.1, from coordinate 42,988 downwards.
GCGCGGGGATTCGATCCGTGCTCGTGCCCGAATGCACAGCCGTAGCGGGGGTCGCGGGGTGGGTGCCATGTCCGCCAGGTCCGCCCGTCGGACGTGTGCACGACGTAGCGGTCGTGTACCCACCGCGCGCACATCGGCGTGCCGTCCGGGGCCGGCGGCCGGCTGTGATCGACTGGATCGGGCGCGGCCAGCGCCGGCGAGGCGGCGAGAATCAGAAACGCCGCGATTGCAAGCAGCGGCGGGAGCACGAAGCGGGTAGGTTGGCAGGCGGGGCGGGCGGGAGCGCGGGGCCCCCCGGCTACGGCGTGATCGCGACCATCCGCTCGATCGGCAGCCGCGCGCGCTCGGCGAGCGCGGGATCCACCTTCACCACCGGCTTCAGGTCGCGCAGCGCGTCGCGCAGCTTCGGCAGCGTGATCATCTTCATGTACTTGCAGACCGCCGCGCGGTTTGCCGGGATGAAGCTCTTGCCGGGATTCTCGACCGAGAGCGGATGAAGCATGCCCGTCTCGGTCGCCACGATGAACTCCTCGGCCTCCGACTCGCGGGCGAAGCCCAGCATGCCGCCCGTGGAGAGCATGTGGGTGCGCTCCGGGTCGACGTCGCCCGCCGCGACGTACTCCATGACCTGCGTCGTGCAGCCGCACTCGGGATGGATCAGGAACTCGGCGTCGGGATGCTCGGCGCGCACATCCGAGATGTCGCCGGGACGGATGCCGGCGTGCACGTGACACTCCCCGTCCCAGACGTGCATGCGCCGCCCGGTCACCCGCTCCACATAGGCGCCGAGCCACATGTCCGGGCCGAACAGGATCTCGGTGTGCTCGCCGTGCTCGCGGTAGATGTGCTCCACCACCTGGACCGCGTTCGACGAGGTGCAGCAATAGTCGGTCTCCGCCTTCACCTCCGCGGTCGTGTTCACGTACATGACGACCACCGCGTCCGGGTGCTCTGCCTTCCACGCGCGCAGCCGGTCGGCGGTGATCGAGTCCGCCAGCGAGCAGCCCGCGTCCAGATCGGGCAGCAGCACCGTCTTGCCGGGCGAGAGGATCGAGGCGGTCTCGGCCATGAAGTGGACCCCGCAGAAGGCGATCACGTCCGCGTCGGTGTCCGCAGCCTTGCGGGACAGGCCGAGCGAGTCGCCCACGAAGTGCGCCACGTCCTGCACCTCGGGCACCTGGTAGTTGTGGGCGAGGATCACGGCGTTCCGCTCCTCCGCGAGGGCGCGGACCTCTTCCTTCATGGGGGCGGCCTCCGCGGGGCTCAACGTGCCGGTTGCTGCTGGAGTCAGAGTTGGAAGCTCTATTGGATGCATCCCGGTTTTTGCCTTATGATCGAAAACCGTGGGAATCGAGGATACCAGAGTCTGCGACTCCGAGACCAAAACTGCCGGGCGCGGCGGAGACACGGCCACGCCCTCCCGGACAGAGCCCGGCGTTCCGTTGGGCGCGATCGCCCGTCCTTCGCCCACCCACGTCACCCTTGCGGCCGTCCTACAGGTGCGCGAGTCGTGCCTGTCCGTTCTGCTCTGGGAGCGGGCGCGCGAGCCGTTCTCGGGGGCCTGGTCGCTGCCGGGCGGCTACCTGGAGCCCGATCACACGCTCGAGCAGTCGATTCGCACGCAGCTCGCGGGCAAGGTGGACGTGGCCGAGCTGTCGTGGCTGGAGCAGCTCGAGACCCGCAGCGACCCCGACCGTCATCCGGAGGAGTGGCAGCTCGCCACTGCGTACCTCGGGCTCGTGCCCCGCGATCTCGACCCCGCCCTGCCGGCGGACACGGCGTGGCATCCGGTCGACAGCCTCCCGCGGGAGATGGCGTTCGACCACGAGCCGATCGTGCTGGCCGGTCGCGAGCGGCTGCGCGCAAAGCTCTCCTACACGAACATCGGCTTCGCCCTCGCGCCCGAGAGGTTCTCGATCTCCGAGTTGTGCTCGATCTATACGGCTGCCCTCGGCTACCCGGTGGACGCCACGAACCTCCGTCGCGTTCTCGAGCGGCGCGGCCTGCTCGAGGCGACCGGCGAGCGCCGCGCCCCCGGTCCCGGCGGGGGCCGGCCGGCGTCGGTGTACCGCTTCCGCTCGGCCGCACTCGAGGTGACCGACCCGTTCGCGGTGCTGCGCCCGCCGAAGAGCTAGGCCGTTGCGACGCTCGACTGCGACTCGGCGACGCGGGCGATCCTGCCCGCGGCACCCTCGAGCGCGCCCGCCGAGAGAAGCGCTGCGGTGGCGTTAGCCACGAAGCGTCCGGTGAGGCCGCCGCCGCGGCGCACGGACACCGAGGCGCTCAGCTCCGCGCCCGCCTCGTCGGGGCTGAGCTTGTAGCGCACATCGAAGCCGATCGGACCGTCGGCCGATAGCTCGAGCCTGTCCTCGTCCGCGGCATGTATCTCGACGTCGAAGCCCACGGTCACCCCCGCCACTCGGCCGGAAACTCGCCCTCGCGTGCCGGCGGCCAGGCGCCGGCCGTCCAGGTCATCGAGCTCGAAGTCGACCGGCGACCAGCGGCGGATCTCCTCGGGGTGAGTGAGCACCTCGAGCACCTGACCGGGCGTTGCGTTCGCGCGGGCTGTCGCGGTCCATTCCAAAACAGGTCCACGGTCGCACCGACCCCGCCCGGCTTGTGAGCGATGGCGCACACAGTGTTGCTCGCGGCAGAGATCCGCTAAACACAGTGACTTCCGCTCGAACAAGGAGAATCGACGGCATGTCCAGCGAGGAGCGCAGTGGGCGGCGGCGCGAGATCGTCTCGCGCCTCTACAGAGAAGGATGGGGCCCGGGCGACTTCGACCTCGTGCGCGAGCTGCTCGACGACGACGTCGTGTGGACGGCCATCGCGGGAGCTCCGGACGCGGGCACGTATCGCGGTTTCGAGACGGTTCGCGCCTACATGCAGGACTGGCTCGACGAATTCGACTTCAACGAAGGCGACGACAGCCAGATCGAGGACGCCGTCGAGGTGGGAGAGCGTCTCGTCTGCCTGCAACGAGTGATCGGCACCGGCAAGCGCAGTGGACTGCGGACCGAGATCCGGTACGCCTGCGTTTACACGTTCGGCGAGGACGAGCGCCTCCTCGAGGTGAACGAGTACGCGACGCTCGACGAGGCGCTCGAGGCGGCGTCCCGTCCCCCGGCATCGCCGCCGCGGCCGTCGAATCGCGCTGCGACCCGGCGCTGAACTACGAACCGCCAGGCGGGACCGGCTCGAGCAGCAGGCTCACATCGAGCGCCGGCGCGGAGTGGGTCAGCGCGCCCACGCTTATGAAGTCGACGCCCGTCTCGGCGATGGCGCGCACGTTCTCGAGCGTGATGCCGCCCGAGCCCTCGAGCTCGGCGCGCCCGTTCACCAGCTCCACGGCGCGCCGCAGCTCATCCGGCGACATGTTGTCCAGCAGCAGCCTGGGGACGCCCGCCTCGATCGCCTGCGCCACGTCGGCGAGCGTGGCGCACTCGACCTCGACGGGCACTCCGGCCGGCGCCTCGGCGAGCGCGCGGCGGGCCGCCTCGCCGACACCGCCCGCGAGCTCGGCGTGGTTCTCCTTGACGAGGATGGCGTCGTGCAGGCCGGTGCGGTGGTTGACGCCTCCGCCGGCCCGCACCGCCTCCTTCTCGAGCGCGCGCATCCCCGGGGTCGTCTTGCGGGTGTCGAGGATGCGGGCGTCGGTGCCCTTCACTGCGCGCACGTAGAGCGCCGTCAGCGTCGCGATTCCCGACAGCCGGCCGAGAAAGTTGAGCGCCACGCGTTCGCCGCGGAGGATCGCGGCGGCGTCGCCGACGATCTCGGCGAGGAGCCCGGGCTCTAACCACTCGCCCTCGACAGCATGGGCCGTCCAGTGAAGGCCGGGATCGAGGCGCCGGAAGACGGCTTCGGCCACCACGAGGCCGGCGGGGACGCCCGCCGCTCGCTGCTCGATCCGACCCCGGGCCCGCGCCCCGTGCAGGACCACCGCCGCCGTCGTGAGGTCGCCGTCGCCGATGTCCTCGGCCAACGCGCGGTCGATCAAATCCGGCATGAATGGACGTCTCGTTCGGAGTGAGGCAGCATGGGTGAGAGGCTACGACGAGCTGGACTCGCGCGTGGAGATTTGATGACCCAGCCACTGAGGGCGGCACAAGAGTTCCTGCTCGACATGTTCGGGCACCGCGCCGACCCCTACGAGGGCGCCGACCTCGGTACCTCGCAGCGGATCGTGGCCGCCCTGCTCGGCCTGAACGGTGTGCTCGTGCTCCTCTTCCTGCCGCTCGAACCCGTCGACGAGCAGATCGGGTCCGCGGGCTGGCTCCTCGCAGGGGCCATCATCGCGGCGGCCTTCGCCGGCGCGGTGCTCGTCGCCCGCCGCTCGCCCTCGTTCGACGACCTGCTGGTGATCGGGTACCTCGGCGCGGCCGCGATTGCCACCCTCAACTGGCTGGCGGCGGGTGGGTCTTCCGCATATGAGGACCTGTACGTGCTCTGGTTGGGCGCGGTCGCCCCGCATCCCCCGCGTCGTGCCTTCGCCCTGCTCGCCGTGATGCTGGGCGTCCTTGCGCTGCCCCTCGCCTACCAGGGCACGAAGAGCGCGATCGTAGGCGACATGGTGGCGGAGGCGTTGCTCCTCACCGCCGTCGGTTCGATCCTCATCACCTACCTGCATCTCATTCGTCGCCAGCGGCTGGGACTGCGGGCCGGCGCCGAGGTGGCTCGCCGGCTGGCGAGCGTGGACGCACTCACCGGACTCGGCAATCGGCGCGCGTTCGACGAGGCGCTGACGGTCGAGGTGGCGGGGGCGGCTCGCGATCGGGCGCCGCTCAGCATCGGGCTCATCGACGTCGACAGCCTCAAGAGCATCAACGACCGTTTCGGACACCTGGAGGGCGACCGCTGCCTGGGCAACGTCGCGCGCGTGATGGAGAGCTCCGTGCGCAACACCGACCGCTGCTTCCGCTGGGGGGGTGACGAGTTCGTCGTCGTGCTCCCCGGCAGCCGGCGGGAGGCGGCCGAAGACGTGATGCGGCGGATGGTGGAGAAGGTGAACCGGGAGTGCACCGCACCGGACGGGCGCGGCGTGGAGCTCAGCTGGGGCTCGGCCGAGCTGGCGCCGGGTGCGAGCCTCGAGGACGCACTCGCCGCCGCGGACGTCGCCCTGCTCGAGCAGAAGACCGAGAAGCGACGCTGAGGAGGGAACCTCCCGGCGCCCTCGGTTGTACCCACGAGGCAAGCGGAAGAGGAGGAGTGTCATGGCCCGGCGCCTCGTGGTGGCGGTGACGATGGCGATGGCCGGCGCCACCCTGGCCCCCGGGCCGGCCGCTGCCGGCGGATGAGCGACCGTGGGCCTCGACTCGGTTCCCGACGGCATCCGCGCCGGCGAGTCCTGGGTGGTCCGGCTGACGATCCTGCAACCCGGCCGCACGCCGCTCGAGGGCGTCGAGCCCGAGGTCACGATCTCGAAGCCCGGGACCACGCGCACCTTCGCCGCCACCCCGACGGGCCACCCCGGCGTCTACCGCGCGAGCGTGGTGTTCCCGTCCGCCGGGAGCTGGCGCTACGTGGATCGGCCCGCTCGCCGCGGCGCTTCTCGCGGCCGGGGCAGCCTTCGCGATCGTGACCATCACCGATGACGATGAGGGCCCGCGCCCGCGGGCGACCATGATCGCCGGCCGCGGGGACTCCACTTCCGGAGGGGCGATCTTCGCCCGCATGGGCTGCGGCAGCTGCCACCACCTCTCGGCTGCCGGGTCGAGCGGCGAGATCGGCCCCGACCTCGACCAGCGGCTCCCCGCTCACGACAGAGCCTCGCTCATAGCCGTGATCACCGATTCCGACCGGAGCGGCGACTTCGTCGGGATGCCCGAGGACTTCGGCCGGCGGATGAACGCGACCGAGTTGAACGCGCTGGTCGGCTTCCTGCTGGCTGCGGGTGGTGAAGCCGCCGCGGGCGGCGGGCGCTAGGTGGCGGCCGGCACGGGCGCGCGGTCGATCCCGGCGACCGCGTAGGCGTCGGCCTCATCCAGCGTCTCGCGTTCGAGCAGCGCCTCGGCGAGCGCATCGAGGCGGTGGCGGTTTTCAAAGAGTAGGTCGGTCACCGTCCGGTGCTCCTCCTCGACGATCCGCCGCACCTCCTCGTCGACCAGCTCCTGCGTCGCCTCGGAGGCGGGCTCCATACCGGGCAGCAGCGGCCCCTGACCGTCCTGGCCAGCCACCTTGATGAAGCCGACCTTCTCGCTCATCCCCCAGCGCTGCACCATGCCGCGCGCGATCGCCGTGACCTGCTGGATGTCCGACTCCGCGCCGGTGGTGGGCACCCCGTAGACGACCTCCTCTGCCACCCGCCCACCGAGCGCCACGCGGATCTTGGCCCGCAGCTCATCCTCGGAGTAGTTGAAGCGGTCGTCCTCGGGCGTCGAGAGCGTCACGCCGAGCGCCTGCCCGCGCGGAATGATCGACACCTTGCGCACCGGATCCGCCCCTGGAGTCAGCATGCCGACGATCGCATGGCCGCCCTCGTGGTAGGCGATCCGGCGGCGGTCCTCGTCCGTCAGGATGATCTTGCGCTCGGCGCCCAGCAGGATCCTCTCGAGCGCATCGGTGAAGTCGGAGCGCTGGACTCGCTTATGGCCGCGACGGGCGGCGAGCAGCGCGGCCTCGTTCACCAGGTTGGCAAGGTCCGCGCCCACCATGCCGGGGGTCGACTGCGCGATCTGCGCGAGGTCCACGTCGTCGGCCAACGGCACCGAGCGGGTGTGCACCCGCAGGATCATCTCCCTGCCCTTGCCGTCCGGCGGCTGCACCGCGACCCGGCGGTCGAAGCGGCCCGGCCGCAGCAGCGCCGGATCGAGGACGTCGGGCCGGTTGGTCGCGCCGAGCACGATCACACCAACGCTCGAGTCGAAGCCGTCCATCTCCGTGAGGATCTGGTTGAGCGTCTGCTCGCGCTCGTCGTGGCCGCCGAGCGCGGCACCGGCGCCACGGGCCCGGCCGATTGCGTCGAGCTCGTCGATGAAGACGATTGCAGGAGCCGACTCTTTCGCCTGCTGGAAAAGATCGCGGACGCGGGACGCGCCGATCCCGACGATCGCCTCGATGAACTCCGACGCGGACGAGGAGAAGAACGGCACGCCGGCCTCGCCCGCCACCGCGCGGGCAAGCAGCGTCTTCCCCGTGCCGGGCGGGCCCGTCAGGAGGACGCCCCGTGGGATGCGCGCTCCCAGGTCGCGGTACTTGTCCGGGTTGCGCAGGAAGTCGACCACCTCCACCAGCTCCTGCTCGGCCTCGTCGATACCGGCCACGTCCTCGAACGTGACCGTCTGCGTGGACGGCTCGACGCGGCGCGCGCGACTGCGCCCGAACTGCCCCAGCATGCCCCCGCCCGCCCCGGCGGCGGCGCGACGGAAGATCCAGATGAAGATCGCCACGAGCAAGATCGTGGGGCCGAAGCTGAAGAGGAGCGTTTCGAGCAGCGAACGTTCGCCGGGCGGGTGGGCGTTGACGACGACGTCCTTGCTCTCGAGCAGGTTCGACAGCTGGCGGTTGTTGGCGAAGGTGGGGATCTGAGTCTTGAAGTTCTTCGCCGTGTCGCCTTCGAACTTGACTTCCTTCTTGAACTCGCCCTGGACGGTCTCGCCGGTCGAGGAGATCTCCTTCACGTTCCCGTTCCGCACCTCCTGGAGGAAGTTCGGGTTGTAGGGGACCTGGATCCGCTTCTCGGCGGGCGCGAAGATGGCGACGATGGCCCAGTTGACGAGGAAGAGCACCGCCAGGATGATCAGAAACCGGCGCGGGCTCCAGGGCAGCATCGGCGGCTTCTGCGGCGCGCCGCTTACGCGCAGGTTTCCGCGCTTCGGGTCCGGGGGTACCGGAGGGGTGCGGGGATCTGGGGCACGGGCCTCGTCGGCCATCTGGCAATCGTAGCCACGATGGCCCGACCCCCCTTATCGTTTCGGGTACCGATGAAGCAGCAGCTGAGGCCTCTCTTCGACCAGGTTGTGATCAAGGAGCTCGAGCCCGATCGGGTGCGTCGGTCGGGACTCGTGCTGCCGCCGGGGGAACACGAGCCGCCGCCCCAGCACGGGATCGTGCTCGACGTCGGGCCGGGGCTCGACTGGTGGGGCCACGTCGGCGTGAAGATGCCCGTGAAGCCCGGGGACCACGTGGTGTTCCCGGCCTCCGCGGGGGTATGGGTCGAGGTCGAGGAGGAGCGGCTGCTCGTCTGCCGTGTGGGCCAGCTCCTGGGCGTGCTCGAGGAGATCGAGCAGCGGCCCGAGGATCCGTTGCGGGCGTTCGAGGACGAAGGCGACTAGCGTCCCGCTCCGTCGCCGGCGCCTCCCGCTCCGTCGCCGGCGCGGCGGAGCAGCTCGGCTCTCACGAACTCGTCGAGGTCCCCGTCGAGCACGGCCTGGGCGTTGCCGGCCTCCACGTTCGTGCGGTGGTCCTTGACCATCGTGTACGGGTGGAGCACGTACGAGCGGATCTGTGAGCCCCAGCCGACGTCCTGGGCCTCCCCCTTCTCCTTCGCCAGCGCCTCCTGGCGCCTGCGCTCCTCCAGCTCGATCAGCTTCGCCCGCAGCATCTTCATGGCGGTCTCCCGATTCGACGACTGGGAGCGCTCGTTCTGGCACTGAACCACGATGCCGGTGGGCCCGTGCGTGATCCGCACCGCCGAGTCCGTCTTGTTCACGTGCTGTCCGCCGGCCCCGCTCGCCCGATACGTGTCGATCTGGATGTCGTCGGGATCGATCTCGACCTCCACGGCGTCCTCCACCAGCGGGGCAACCTCCACACCGGCGAACGCGGTGTGACGGCGCGACTGGGCGTCGAAGGGCGAGATCCGCACCAGGCGGTGCACGCCCTTCTCCGCGGAGAACAGCCCGTAGGCGTTCTCGCCGCGGGCGATGAACGACGCCGACTTGATGCCCGCCTCCTCCCCCGGCGAGGCCTCCTTCAGCTCCACCTTCATCCCGCGACGCTCGGCCCAGCGCATCTCCATCCGGAGCAGCATCTCGGTCCAGTCCTGCGAGTCGGTGCCGCCGGCGCCGGCGTTCACCGTCACGACGGCGTCACCGGAGTCGTACTCGCCCGAGAAGAGGCGGGCCTCCTCGAGCTGGGCGAGTCGAGAGTCGATCGAGGCGCGCTGCTCCTCCAGCTCCGCGGCAATCGACTCGTCCTCGGCGGCCATCTCCTCGAGCGTCTCGAGATCGTCGATGTCGCGCTCGAGCGACCGAAAGGTCTCCAGACGGCGCGCGACGGTGGAGTGCTCGGCGGAGACCGAGGCAGCCCGTTCCTGGTCGTCCCAGAAGCCGGGCGCCTGCATCTCGCCTTCGAGCTGAGCCCGCCGCTCCTCTAGCCCAGCGGGGTCAAAGATAGTCCGCGAGCAGCTTCAGCCGGTCGCGGAGGGCGCCGGCGTTAGGAAGCGGCGCCATGGCACTTCTTGAATTTCTTGCCCGAGCCGCACCAGCACGGGTCGTTGCGGCCGATCCGCTCGTGCTCGTCGAGCCGGCGGGTCTCGACGGGAGCCGGCAGCTCGTCGACCTCTGCCGCGGCAAGCTCGCCGGCCTCGGCCATGCCCGTTGGAACCGAGCTGCCCGCGGCGGCGGCGATCGCGTCGCTGCCGGCGGCCGAACGTCCGCCCGTGTAGTTGTAGGCGCCGGTGGTCGAGGAGTTCGGCCCGGCGCCCCAGCGCGGCCCGGCCGGCTGCTCCTCGGGCCGCTGCTCCACCTCGATCTCGACGTTGAAGACGTAGCGGGCGAACTCGTCCCAGATGTTGTTCATGAGCTCCGTGAACATCTCGAAGCCCTCGTTCTTGTAGGCCACGAGCGGGTCGATCTGGGCGAACCCGCGCAGGTGGATCCCCTCGCGCAGGTAGTCCATGTCGTGCAGGTGCTCGCGCCAGCGCTCGTCGATGATCTGGAGCAGCATGAAGCGCTCGAGCGCGCGCATCAGCTCGGAGCCGAGCTCCTCCTCGCGCTCGTTGTAGGCCTGCACGACGTCGGCGCGCAGCTTCTCGATCAGCGACTCGCGGCCCTCGCCCGCCTGGATGTCCTCGGCCTCGTAGGAGGGGTCGTAGATCTGCTCGAGCCGCTCGAGCAGCGCCTCGAGCTCCCAGTCCTCCTGATAGTCCCCCTGCATGTACTCGTGGCAGATGCGCTCGACGGCGTCGGCGATCTGGGTGCGGGCGATCTCCGACATGTCCTCGCCCTCGAGGATGCGGTCGCGGTACTCGTAGACGATCTCGCGCTGCTGGTTCATCACATCGTCGTACTCGAGCACGCGCTTGCGGATCAGGAAGTTCTGCTCCTCGACCTTCTTCTGGGCGTTCTCGATCTGCTTCGAGAGCATCTTGTGCTCGATCGGCAGCTCGTTGCCCTCCTCGTCCGCCTGGGCTAGGAACTTGTTGTCGAGGATCTTGTAGATCCGGTCGCCCGCGAAGAGACGCACCAGGTCGTCCTCGGCCGAGAGGAAGAAGCGCGAGGCGCCGGGATCGCCCTGGCGGCCCGAGCGGCCGCGCAGCTGGTTGTCGATCCGCCGCGACTCGTGGCGCTCGGTGCCGCAGATGAAGAGCCCGCCGGCCTCCCTCACCCTCTCGCGGTCCTCCAGGACCTGCGCCTCCATCTGCGGGAAGACCTCGTCCCAGGCGTCGTTCCACTCATCGGTCCCCGGCTCGAGGCCACGCTTCTGAAGCTCGACCTGGGTTAGGTGCTCCTCGTTGCCGCCCAGCTTGATGTCCACGCCGCGACCGGCCATGTTGGTGGCGATCGTGACCGCGAACGGGCGCCCGGCTTCGGCGATGATCAGACCCTCGCGCTCCGCATGCTCGGGCTTAGCGTTCAGGACCGTGTGCTTGATGCCGCTTCGGTCCAGCCGGCTCGAGAGCAGCTCCGAGACCTCGACCGAGATCGTGCCCACCAGCACGGGTTGCCCCGTCTGGTTCCGCTCCTCGATCTCGTTGACCACGGCCGCCCACTTGCCGTCCTTGGTCTTGTAGATCTGGTCGTTGTTGTCAGTCCTGATCATGGGCTCGTTGGTCGGGACCTCCACGACCTGGAGCTCGTAGATCTTCATGAACTCGGTGGCCTCGGTGAGGGCGGTGCCGGTCATGCCGGCGAGCTTGTCGTAGCGGCGGAAGTAGTTCTGGTAGGTGATCGTGGCGACGGTCTGGGACTCCTCCTGGATCGCCACCCCCTCCTTGGCCTCGACCGCCTGGTGCAGTCCCTCGGACCAACGGCGGCCCTCGAGGATGCGGCCGGTGAACTCGTCGATGATCTTCACCTCGCCGTCGATCACCGCGTAGTCGACGTCCTTCTTGTACAGCGACTCGGCCTTCAGCGCCTGCTGGAGGTGGTTGACGAGGTTGCCGTACTCGGCCTTGTAGAGGTTGTCGATGCCGAGGAACTTCTCGGCCTTCGCCACCCCCTTCTCGCTCACGGAGACGGTCTTGTGCTTCTCCTCGGGCTCGAAGTCGTAGTCGGCCTCCCAGTCCTTCGACTTGGCCTCGAGGCCCTCGGGCTTCTTGCCCGGCTCCATGATGCGGGCGAGGTCGGCGAACTTGTAGTAGACGTCGGCGGCCTGCTCCGGCTGGCCGCTGATGATCAGCGGCGTGCGGGCTTCGTCGATGAGGATGTTGTCGACCTCGTCGACGATCGCGTAGCCGTGGCCCCGCTGGACCTTCTGCTCGATCTCGACCGCGAGGTTGTCGCGCAGGTAGTCGAAGCCGAACTCGGAGTTGGTGCCGTAGACGACGTCACACGAGTAGGCCTCCCGCTTCGTCGCGTCCTCGCGCTGTCCCGACTGGATGATCCCGACCGTGACGCCGAGCAGGTCGTATATCGGCTTCATCCAGTTCGCGTCGCGCCTCGCCAGGTAGTCGTTTACCGTGACCAGGTGGATGCCCCTGCCTTCGGCGGGATCGCCGTCCTCGTCGCGCGCGGCGAGCGCGTTCAGGACGATCGGCAGTGTCGCGGTGAGTGTCTTTCCCTCGCCGGTCTTCATCTCGGCGATGGAGCCGTCGTGCAGGACCATGCCGCCGATCAGCTGCACGTCGAAGTGCCGTTGCCCGAGCGTGCGCTTGCCGGCCTCGCGCGTGAGAGCGAAGCACTCGAACAGGAGGTCGTCGAGCGACTCGCCGTTCAGGTGGCGCTCGCGCAGCGCCTCGTAGCGATCGCGCAGCTCCTCGTCGGACTCGAGCTCGAGCTCCGGTTCGTAGTCGTTGATGCGCGCGACGTTCTTCTCGAAGAGCTTGAACTTCTTGGACTCCCCGACCCGCAGCGCGCGGTCGATTATGGACATCGAGGCTACGGTAGCAAGGCTCTGGAAACGGGCAGAGGCGCCGCTCTTACGCCACGCGCGGCTGCTGTCCCTTGGCGGATTCGCGGCGCTTGCGGCGCTTGTCGCGGTGCTTCTTCACCTGCCGCGCCAGGTCCTCTGCCACCAGGTTGATCGAGTGACCCATGTCGGTGGAGCGTTCGCTCGCCCGCAGGGTCACGCCCTTCAGGTGCAGGGTGGCCTCGGCCACCTGCGAGTCCTTGATCGCCGGGTTGCGCTCCTCCCTCAGCTCGATCTCGACAGACGCCAGCGGCGACACCTGCCGTCCCACCTTGGCCAGCTTTTTCTCAACCCGCGCCCTCAGCTCCTCGTCGACAGTCGCGCCGCTGCGGCCCTTCACGTGGATGCGCATCCGCCCTCCTGAGCTTCGCCGGTTGTGAAATCGATGGTAATGGGCTCTCGCCCATCAGGTGAGCCATTCGCACGTCTTCTGCGAATGGATGAGCATGACCCTTCGTCTCAGAGCCCTCCCACTCGCCGCGGCTATCGTCGCGGCCACCCTCCTGGCCATCTTCTTCGCCGCCCAGCGCGCGGATGCGGCCAGCTACCTGGGCTCACCCGATACGTCCGCCACGCCCGACTCGTTCGTATGCGCGGCGTGCCCGACGGGGACCAGCATCGGCTTCCAGCAGTTCGCCCTGCGTGGCGCGCTGGTGGAGGCGCCCGAGCCCGGCGTCCTCGTCTCGGCCAGCGTTAAGGCCAAGAGGATCGCGGGCTCCGAGCCGCCGCGGATCGCGGTCCTGCGGCCGGCCGAAGGTGGCGGCGTGGGCGTCACGGTCGCCGACTCGGCGCCCCTGCCCGTGACCTCGCCGACCGGCGGGCTTCACGAGGTCGAGGGTCTGCACCTGACCGTGGAGCCCGGGGACTCGGTCGGTTTCCTCTTCCGCACGGGCGAGATCGATCTCGGCGTGAAGATGCGCCAGCGCCCCGACGGCGCGATCCAGTCGTTCAGTCAGCCGTGCGGCCCCTGCGGGATGGACGGGGGGACGGGCATCGAGCTGCTCTACGACGCGGTCGTCGAGCCGGACATCGACGAGGACGGCCTCGGCGACGAGAGCCAGGATCCGGACGGCGGCGGGCTGGGCGAGGACTGGGAGGACGACTGGTTCGACGACTTCGACGAGGGGGACGAGCTCGACGAGGACTTCGACGAGACGGCCTCAGCGGCGGCTCGGCGGCGGTTGCGGGTCCTGGACGTGGAACGCCTCCGGGGCGGCGGCGCCTCCCTGGTGCTCAGAGTCCCCAGGGCGGGGCGTCTCAGCGCAGCCGTCACCCTGCCCGCCAACCGCCTCACGGGCGCCGGCCCCTTCCTCACGATCCTGACCGGCGACATGCGCGTCGAGCGCCCCGGCCGCGTCCGGCTCCGCCTGGCCTCGACCCCACCCGGCGCCCAGCTGCTGGCACGACGCAAGCGGGTGCGGACGAAGGTCGTGGCCTCCCTCGTGCCGAGGCGGGGTCCGCTGAGGGTCCGGATGCGGTCGGCCAGGCTGTAGGGGCCAGAGCCGGCGGGCGCGGCCGGGCGCCCGCCGCGCCTGCCTGGCACCGCCGGCCGGTTCAGCGCCCGAGCGTGCGGGCGAACGTGACCGCTCGCACCTCCCCGGCCCCGGCCGCGCGGAGAGCCCGGGCGCAGGCGGCGAGCGTCGAGCCCGTGGTGGCGACGTCGTCCACGAGGATCGCTCGCGCGCGAATGGGGACTGCCGCCCGAATCCGGCCCGGCGGAGCGGCCAGGCGCTCCGGCCGCGGGCGGCCCACCTGCGTCCCCGCCGGGCCTCGGCGCGTGAGCCGGTCGGCGACCGCGATGCCGGTCCGGCGGGCGAGCGCCTGCGCGAGGACCTCGGCCTGGTTGAACCCGCGCCGCCGGCGGCGCGCAGGGTGAAGCGGGACCGGGACCAGCGCCGGGGGCCGCGCGTCGAGCGGGCCGCGTGAGGTTGCGCTGGCCTCTGCCTCGGCCCGGTCGCCTCCAGCGCGCGGCAGGAACTCCTCCGGCGCGTTCGCGACGATCAGCGCAGCCATCGGGTCCGCCAGGGCCATCGCGCCGCGGAACTTGAGGCCGCGCACGAGCTCGCGGGCCGCTCCTTCGTACGCCACGGGGGCCCAGGTCGCGATGCCCGCGAGGTCGACCGGCTCGGGGGCGAGGTGCCGGAGCGTCCGGCGGCAGTCGAGGCAGAGCGGCTCGTCCCGGCCGACGGGCCCGCCACAGCCCCAGCAGAGGGGCGGGGCTAGCAGCCGGGCGAGCACACGATGAGGATCGCCGGTGTGGTGTTACGGGTGGGCTCGCCGCTGCCACAATCCCGCGCGTGTCCGGTGACAATGCGGCCGGCCACCCGCACATCCAGTGGCTTTCGGATCCCGCCGTGCTCGCCCCGCTCGCGCTGCTCGCCGGGATCTACGTCTGGCGCTTCAGACAGGCGCGGCGCGAGGCGGGCGGTCGGGGGGCGGGCGCGCTTCAGGCGGCGGCGTTCGCGGGCGCGATGGTCGCGCTGCTCGCTGCCCTGGTGTCGCCGATCGACGGCCTCGGCGAGGACTATCTCTTCTCTGCGCACATGGTCCAGCACGTGTTGCTGGGCGACGTCGCGCCGCTGCTTCTTCTCCTAGCGCTCTCGCGCGTGATCATGCGGCCGGCCACGCGCCGCCTGGTTCGCGTCGAGCGCGCCCTGGGGCCGTTCGCCAGCCCGATCACCGGCATCGTGCTCTGGCTCGGGCTCATGTACTTCTGGCACGTGCCGGCGCTCTACGACGCCGCGACCGAGCACGCGGGGGTGCATCTGCTCGAGCACCTCTCGTTCTTCGCGGCCGGGATCGCGCTCTGGTGGCCGCTGATCCAGCCGGTGCCGATGCGCCGCCGGCTCACCGGCCTCCAGCCGCTCGGCTACATCGGCGCTGCCAAGGCCGGGCTGGCCGCACTCGGGATCTACCTCGCGTGGAGCTCCACGGCGCTCTACCCCTACTACGAGCAGACGCCGCGCATCTGGAACCTGTCGCCGGTCGAGGACCAGAACGTGGGCGGCGTGATCATGATGGTCGAGCAGTCGATGACGCTCGTGATCGTGATGGTCGCCCTGTTCATAACGATGCTCGCGCGGTCGGAGGAGGAGCAGCGCCGGCGAGAGCGGCTCGAGGACGCGCGGGCGGCGTCGGCCAATGCGCCGTGAGGCCGGCGTGCCGGCCGGGGTGGCACTCGGCGGGCCGGCGGTGAACGGGGCATAGCCGTGGCTGGGTAGGGGGTCTGAGGCCACGGGTGCCGCGCCTCCTTGGGGGGTTCGACACATTGGTCAAACGCTCAGTTTGGCCCGGCGGTTCCGCCGCTAGTAATTCCGCGTTCCCATTCGATTTGAGCGCCCCCGCGTGTTCGGCCCCGATCAGGGCCACGCCCGCGCCAAAGCCTCCGTTGCCGCCTGTTACCGCCGTGTGGCCGCGGTGCAACCAGCCGGGCGCATGATCGCCATGGATGTCGTTCCCCGCAAACACCACCGGGCTCGCCGCCGAAGCGGCCGCCCCCAGACAGGAGGAGTCATGGGAGAAGCAATCCCGAGACAGCACCCAGCAGTCGTTCTCCGTTCCAATTTCAACAAGCTGCGCGCGCTTCTCGCCGTCGCGGTGATCGCCGTCGCCGGCCTGACCGTCGCGGTCGTGATCCTCGCCAACGACAACGACGGGGCCTCGAGTACAAGCTCCGTCGCACTGCGCGCTCCGCTGGCAGGCTCGAGCTCCGCTACCGCGGCCAAGCACGAGGCGGCCACCGCCGCGGCCATCGGCCTGGCGAACCGGAGCTCCGTGACCGAGACGAAGGACGAGTCGGCCACCGCCGCGGCCATCAGTCAGCTGGGCTCGAGCTCCGTGACCGAGACGAAGGACGAGGCGGCCACCGCCGCGGCCATCGGACAGTCGAATGACGGGACGGTGACGCGCGGCAGCAAGACCGACCCGCACGGCCCGGCCTCGCTTCTCCGGTAAGCGGCTACCAGCGGGGGGCAGCGCCCGGCTCGCCCCCCGGCCGCCGCTGCCCGAGGCACCCCCTAAGCGAGGGGGCGCTTCGCGTTCGTGTACCTCCCAGTTTGGCCCGAGCGTCCCGCCCCTCGTGGTCCCGCTTGGTAATGCGGTTTGAGCGCGATTCACGATCAGAGGGCGGCCAGAGCGCTCTCAGCCCCATCTCAGGGACGAGGGCTACCGTGGTCCGGTTCAACGATTCGGAAGGTGGATCGGAATGACGCGACGGCGCGGCGTGGTGCTTGCTGGTGCGGTCGGGCTGGCAATCGCGGCTGGTGCGGTGGGTGTCGCTCAGGCCGTGGGGGGCGACTCCGACGACCAGTCGGCGACAGGCCCCGATGCTGACAGGGCGAAGCAGGCGGCCGTCGGGGCGGTCGGCGGCGGCCGGGTCACTGGCGTCGAGCGGGAGGACGAGCAGGGCGAAGCCTGGGAGGTCGAAGTCAGGAGAAGCGACGGCCGTGAGGTCGAAGTCAAGTTGGACAGGAACTTCGCGAAGTCGAGCCTCGATGTCGACGACGACCGGGGCGACGACGTCGGCGAGATAGACGATGAGAGGGAGATGGACGACGACGATGAGGTAGACGACGAGAGGGAGCCTGACGACGACTGATAGCACCGCTCGCAACGATTCACCCATCCCTCTCGATAGCACCCATCCGTCTCCCGCTTCATCTTCGGATGCAGCGGTTCAGCTTGGTCAACCGATGGTTGACTTTCGTGACCAACCCCCTGACCGGTCGCGGACTCGACCCTTACCCAGCCCCCTGCCCCCATGCAGCGAGGCGCCTCCGGGCGATCGCCCTACCCCTCCAGGACCGTCCCGTCCTCGATCCGCGCCGGCCCCTCCACCGTCACCGAGCCGCGAACCACAACATCCCGTCCAAACGAAACATCGCCCTTCACGGTGAGCCGCTCACAGCGGGCCAGCGACGGCGGTTCCGCCGCAAACCGCGCCTCGAAGTCGCTCAGCAGCTTGAAGTAGTCGGAGTCGAGCTCGACCAACGGAGGGCGCCCCTCGCGAGCGGGCACCAAGCGAACCGTCCAGTCGTCGCCCAGCTGATAAGCGTCCGAGCGGAGCGCGAGCAGCTCGTTCGTCGTCTTCACCGGCACGAAGCGGCTCCGCGGCACGTGCAGCGCGGCCGCGCCCTCGAATACGTCGATCGCCGCGCCCATCGCGGTCTCCAACTGGATCACCTCCGGCGACGAGGGGTCTGTCGGGTCGACGGTCTTTCGGTTCACGATCATCGGCAGGCCGAGCACGCCGCCGCGCTCCTCGAGCGTGCGCGACAGCGCCCGCAGGTCGATCCAGATCGTGTTGCAGTTGAAGAAGCGGTGGCGCGTCGTGTCCTGGAACGCGTCCATGTCCTCCTCCGGGGTCTGGGCCGTCTCGCGCAGCACGAGCCCGCCGCCGCGGCGGCGGGCCAGGTGCCCGCCCTTCTTGTCGCCCTCGGTGCGATCGGTCACCTCGGACAGGAACGGAAGGCCCTGCTCCGCGAACCAGCCCAGGATGCGCGGCTCGAGCACGGCCCCGAGGTTGTCCGCATTGGAGAGGAAGAGGTACTCGTAGCCGCGGTCGAGCAGTTCGGCGAGCAGGCCAGAGGGGGCGAGGGAGGCATAGACGTCGCCGTGCCCGGGAGGGGCCCACTCGAGCGCCGGGTCGTCCGGCCACTCCACCGGCTCGAGGCTGTCGGCGAGTAGCTTCGGCACCTTGCCCTGGATGAAGTCGAGCGGCAGGTCGAGCTCGAGCTCCGGGTAGCGCTCCAGCGCCGCCAAGGACTCCTCCCGCGTGGCGAAGCTGTTCATCAGCAGCAGCGGGATGCTCGCGCCGGTCCGCTCGCGCAGGTGGAGCACCTGACGCACGATGATGTCGAGGAACGAGAGGCCGTCCTTCACCTCGAGCAGCGACTTGGGTCCGGTCATTCCCATGCTCGTGCCGAGGCCGCCGTTCAGCTTGAGCACGACCACCCGGTCGAGGACCTCCTCTCCGCCCGCCGGCAGCTCGTCAGCGTCGGGCAGGTCTTCGAGCGGCTCGATCTCGGACTCGGGAAGCATCCCCTTCTCCCCCTCGCGGAGGCGCCGTTCGTAGTGGGCGAACGTCTCGATGGCGATTTCGGGCAGCCCCTCCCGGCGCATCTTCTCCACGGCCGCGCTCACCGGCTCGATCCTATGCGTGTAGCGTCCGCCGCGTGATTGCGACGGTCACCAAGGCGGACCTCCCCGAGCTCCTCCCGCTCATGCGGGCCTACTGCGACTTCTACGAAGTCGATCCGTCGGACGAGGACCTGCTGGCCATGTCGCGAGCGCTGATCGCCGACCCGGATCGCGAGGGCACGCAGCTGATCGCCCGCGACGAGGACGGCCGGGCGACCGGCTTCGCCACGATCTTCTGGACCTGGACCACGCTCAGCGCCTCCCGCCTCGGCGTGATGAACGACCTCTTCGTGGCCGAGAACGCGCGTGGCACCGGCACCGCGGAGGCGCTGATCGCCGCCTGCGCAGAGCGGTGCCGCGAGCGCGGCATCACGTCGCTCGACTGGACGACGGCGCATGACAACCACCGCGCCCAGCGCCTCTATGACCGCATCGGAGCGGAGCGCGACGAGCGCTGGCTCGACTATTCGCTCACGGTCTCGCCCGGCGCCACCAGCCCGGACTCGTAGGCCGGCACCACAGCCTGCCTAGCGTCGTGGCGGCAGGGCGGGGCGTGCTCCCCGCAATCGACCCGACCCGTCGAGCGTCACGGCTCGAATTGCTCAGGGCGCTTCAGTGCGAGTGAGCCTTCGCCGGCGTGCCCGTGCCCGGGATCGGGACGAGCCGGGCCATGGTCCCTTCGGGTCGGGGTGCTCCGGCCCGCCCTTTCCACTCGACCGCCGGCGGCGCCGTCGGCTGCCGAGTCCGGCGGCGAGCAGCAAGACCGCCGCCCCGACCGCGCCCGCGAGCAGCCAGGGCGTGGCCTCGTCGGTGGCCGCCGACCGGCGGGCCGCCGGGCGTCGTGCGCCAGGCTCGTTGACACGCCACGTCCGCGTGTCGACGCTCGCCAGCACCCGGCTCCCGGACTCGACCGTCAGCGGCGTTCCTGCGGGCGGATCGACCTCGAGGCGGAGGCCCCAGAGCCCGCCCCTCCGCCCGGCGAGCGAGAGGAGGTCGATGCAGACCGCCCGGCGACGCTCGGTGTCGAGCGCGTGTATGAACGGATGCTCCGCGGCGTCGTAGAGCGTGTAGGCCCAGCGCCCGTCGGGGCTCGTCGCGCGGGTGACCGGGAGGCCGTTCATCGGCTCCGACTCCTCGCGGGGGTCCACCACCGGCTCGGGCAGGAGGCGGCGCGTTCGCAGGTCGTAGGCGCGCACGGCGTAGCGGTTCGGGTTGCGGCGCGACACGTACTGGATCAGGTACATCAGCCCGCCGTGTGGGGAGATCGCGTCGAAGCTGAAATCGCCCCGGAGCCTCAGCACGCGGCGGACGCGGAGGCGCCGCGCGTCGAGCAACACAAAGGTCGTGCTGGTCCGCGGGAAGCTGCGGCGCGCGTGAATCAGCACGAGGGTGCGCCCGTCGGCCGAGAGCCCGCCGGCCGAGGCGTCGTAGGCGACCGCCGGAACGCTGAAGGTGCCCCGTAGCCGGAGCTTCCCCAGGATCCGCTCGCCGGCGCGCTCGCGCGCGATGACGATCGTGGCGCGCCGCGCGCGGTCCGCACGCCTCGTCAGGTACTCGACGCTCCCGCCCGGAGCCGACACGGGGGCGGCGTCGACACCCGCCGGCAGGCCGGCGGCCGCGGCCGCGGAGGGTGCCGCCGCGGTCGCGGCGAGCATGACGGCGAGTGCGAGCAGGAGCCGGGCGGGAGCGTTCATGCTCCCTAGTACGTGCTCGCGCGCGCGAGAGGTCCGGGCGAGCTCAGGCGGCGACCGCGGCGCCCGCGGGCAGCTCGAACCGGCCGGCTACCTCTTCCAGGATGGCGAGCATGGCCTCCGTCGCGGGGGAGAGGAATCGGCCGGCGAGCGTGGCGGCGGCCACGCGACGCGACGGCGCCTGGCGGCCGAGCGAGCGGACGACGATGTCGTCACGGACGTTGGTCAGGGCGAGGGCGGGAAGCAGCGCGACGCCCACGCCGGCCGCGATCAGGCCCTGCACCACGTTGTAGTCGTCCGACTGGAAGCCGAGGCTTCGCGGCTCGAACCCGGCCGACCTGCAGGCGGCCTCGTGCAGGCGCCCGCACTCGCCGCCGGTGTCGTCCTGGATCCAGGTCTGCTCGGCCAGATCCTCCAGGCGCAGGCGCTGCTTGCGCGCGAGGGGATGGTGACGAGGGAGGGCAAGGTACATCG
The DNA here is from genome assembly GCA_036519295.1 of Thermoleophilaceae bacterium. Classification (GTDB taxonomy): domain Bacteria; phylum Actinomycetota; class Thermoleophilia; order Solirubrobacterales; family Thermoleophilaceae; genus JACVRW01. The sequence continues at coordinate 22,394 of DATDLN010000083.1, read as the reverse complement.
GATCGTCGAGCAGATCCTGGAGCTCGACACCCTCGTACAGACGGTCGAACTCCGGCTGGGACAGGTTTCGGTACTCGAACACCACCGCCACCTCCAGCTCGGCGGCACGCAGCATCGTCGCCGCCTCCTGCGGCTCTGCCTGAATGAACGAGAGGTCGACCTCGGGGTGGCGCTCGCTGAAGAGCGCAACCGCGGACGGGAGGATCGAAGCCGCCGCGGTCGGAAAGGCGGACACGCGGACACGCCCGCCGCGCACCCCCGCGATCGCCTCCAGCTCCGCCTCCGCGGCGGCCAGGCGCGCGAGGACCGCGTCGGCATGATCGACCAGCGCACGGCCGGCGTCGGTGAGGCGCACGCCGCGGCTGCCCCTGTCGACCAGCGTGGTGCCGGCGCGCCGCTCGAGTGCGGCGATCTGCTGCGAGACGGCCGGCTGCGTGTACGAGAGAGCGTCGGCCGCCGCGGAGAACGAGCCGTGCTCCGCGACCGCCCTGAGCACCCTCAGCTGCTTCACGTCGAACATAACCCGAGCTTATCGAAGGCAGCAGAACTTCGAATTTGCCCTTATGCCTCGCCTCCGCCATCATCTTTCGAGAGAGATCAAACGATTCGGGGGACAGCCATGACCGACACCACCTTCACCATCCGCCGCGCTTCAGCCGACGACGCGACCGCCGTCGCGCGCCTCGCGGCCCTCGACAGCGCTTCGCCGCCGACAGGGGAGCTGCTGCTGGCCGAAGTCGACGGCGAGCTCTGGGCCGCGGTCGAGGTCGACAGCGGCGCGGCGATCGCCGATCCGTTCCGGCCCTCGGGCGACCTCGTGGAGCTGCTCCACTTCCGCGCCGCGCGGATGCGCCGCGAGCTCGCCGAGCCGGCGCGGCGGCTGCGCCTCCTCCCTCGCGCGGCCTGATCCCGACAGTCCGGCTCCAACCTGGACCCGGCCGCACCACGGCCGGGTCCAGCGCTTTCAGGACGTCGCGCCCCAGGAGCTGAGGTACTCGCGCTGATCGGGTGTCAGCGCGTCGATCTCCACCCCCAGCGACTCGAGCTTCAGCCGCGCGATCTCCTCGTCGATTTCCTTGGGCACGTCCAGCACGCGCCGCTCGAGCTCATCGGCGTGCAGGGCCAGGTGCTCCACCGCGAGCGCGAGATTGGCGAAGCTCATGTCCATGACCGAGGCGGGATGTCCCTCGCCGGCGGCCAGGTTCACGACCCGCCCGCTCGCCAGCAGGTTCAGGCGCCGGCCGCCGACGTCGTACTGCTCGACGAGGGGCAGAACCTCGCGGACGCGGCCTTCGGCCAGCTCGCGCAGGTCCGCCAGGTCGATCTCCACGTCGAAGTGGCCGGCGTTGGCGAGAACGGCGCCGTCCTTCATCCGCTCCATGTGCTCGCGCCGGAGCACGGCGCGGGAGCCGGTGACGGTCACGAACAGGTCGCCGCGCTCGGCGGCCTCGAGCGCGGGCATGACCTCGTAGCCGTCCATGCGAGCCTCGAGCGCGCGCAACGGGTCGACCTCGCAGACGATCACTGCCGCCCCCGCGCCGCGGGCCCGCTGGGCGATCCCCTTGCCGGTGGCGCCGTATCCGAACAGCACCAGCGTGTGCCCCGCCAGCATCAGGTTGGTCGCCCGCAGGACGCCGTCGAGCGCCGATTGGCCGGTCCCGTAGCGGTCGTTGAAGGTGCGCTCGGTGCGCGACTCGTTGACCGCGATCACGGGACACGCGAGGCGCCCTTCCTGCTCGAGCCGCCGCAGCCGCAGCAGGCCGGTGGTCGTCTCCTCGGCTCCCCCACGGACGTCCTGTCCGCGCTCGTGGATCAGCATCAGAAGATCGGCGCCGTCGTCCAGGGTGATATGCGGTTCCCAGTCGGCGAGCGAGTGGACGTGCCGGACGTAGGTCTCGATGTCCTCACCGCGCTTGGCCTGAACCGCCACCCCCGTCTCCAGGAGGCTGGCAGCCACCTCGTCCTGGGTGGTCAACGGGTTTGCGGAGCAGAGCGCTGCCTCGGCGCCGCCGGCTGTCAGCGCCTGCATCAGATTCGCGGTCTCGGCGGTCACGTGCAGACAGGCGGCGACCTTCAAGCCGTCGAGCGGCCTCTGATCGGTGAACCGCTCGCGGATCGAGCGGAGGACCGGCATCTGGCCCTCCGCCCATTCGACCCGCGCCCGCCCCCGCGGGGCAAGCGACGGGTCGGCGATGTCCGACTCAGTATCGATAGTGCTCGCTCTTGTACGGACCCTCGACCGGCACCCCGATATAGGCGGCCTGCTCCGGCCTCAGCTCGGTGAGCCGCGCACCGAGCGCGTCGAGATGGAGGCGCGCCACCTTCTCGTCGAGTTGCTTTGGCAGCACGTAGACCTGCCTCTCGTACTCGTCGTTCTTCGTGAACAACTCGATCTGGGCGATGGTCTGGTTCGTGAACGAGTTCGACATCACGAAGCTCGGGTGGCCGGTGGCGTTGCCGAGGTTCAGCAGCCGGCCCTCCGAGAGCACGATGATCGAGTGGCCGTCAGAGAAGCGCCACTCGTCCACCTGCGGCTTGATGTTCACGCGCTCGACGCCGCCGACGCGTGCCAGCCCGGCCATGTCGATCTCGTTGTCGAAGTGGCCGATGTTGCCGACGATCGCCTGGTGCTTCATGCGCTTCATGTGGTCGGCAGTGATGATGTCCCGGTTGCCGGTGGCGGTGATGAAAATGTCCGCCGTCTCGACCACGTCGTCGAGCCGCACCACCTGGTAGCCGTCCATCGCGGCCTGGAGCGCGCAGATCGGGTCGATTTCCGCGATCAGCAATCGCGCGCCCTGGCCGCGAAGCGACTGCGCGCAGCCCTTGCCGACGTCGCCGTAGCCGCAGATCAGTGCGCTCTTGCCGGCGATCATCACGTCGGTCGCGCGGTTGATCCCGTCGATCAGCGAATGACGGCAGCCGTAGAGGTTGTCGAACTTCGACTTCGTCACCGAATCGTTCACGTTGATCGCGGGGAACAGCAGTGTGCCCTCGGCCTGCCGCTCGTATAGGCGGTGCACCCCGGTGGTGGTCTCCTCCGTCACGCCCTTGACGCCCTCGCCCAGGCGGGTCCACTTCTGGGGATCCGCGGCGAGCGAACGCTGTAGCAGGCTCAGCACCACCCGGAACTCCTCCGAGTCGGCCGACTCGGGATCGGGCACCGCGCCCGCCCTCTCGAACTCGGCGCCCTTATGGACCAGCAGCGTTGCGTCGCCGCCGTCGTCGAGGATCATGTTCGGGCCCTCGTGGCCCGGCCAGGTGAGCGCCTGCTCGGTGCACCACCAGTACTCCTCGAGCGTCTCGCCCTTCCAGGCGAAAACCGGGATTCCGGCCTTGGCGATCGCCGCGCCCGCGTGGTCCTGGGTCGAGAAGATGTTGCAGCTCGCCCAGCGCACCTCGGCGCCGAGGGCCACGAGCGTCTCGATGAGCACCGCCGTCTGCACGGTCATGTGGAGCGAGCCGGTGATCCGCGCCCCCTTCAGCGGCTGCTCGGGGCCGAACTCCTCGCGCATGGCCATGAGGCCGGGCATCTCGTGCTCGGCGAGGCTGATCTCCTTGCGGCCGAAGTCGGCGAGGGAGAGGTCGGCGACCTTGTAGTCGGGGGCGGTGGCGGTGACGGTCATGCGGCAGTGGTCTCCGTGAGTCTCGGGGGCGTATCGGGTTGGAGCAGTCGCTGGTGCTTCTCCTGCTCCCATCTCAGCCAGTCGTCGGAGGGAACGCCCTCCGGCAGCTGCGGCCGCTCCTCGTACCAACGCTCGAGGGCCTCCCGGAGGTCCGGATCCGAGGCCAGGCGCTTTGCGAAGGCGACGTCGGACAGCGCGCAGTCGAACCTGGCGAGCAGCTCACGCAGGGTGCGGAGACGCTGCAGCTCGCCGGGGCCGAATATGCGGTAGCCCGACTCGGTGCGGGGCAGCTCGATCAGGCCGGCGCTCTCGATGTAGCGCAGCATTCGAGGCGACCAGCCGGTCGTCTCCGCGGCCTCGTTGATCGTCAGCCCCTCCATGCGATGCGCCCAACCTTACCACGCTTGTGTCAAGGTTTGGGGCCCACGGCCTAAGGCCGTGTCGCATGAGGCGACGCTGGGTACCGAAAGCATGATGGAGCGGCGCACCGCGGAGACACCTCGAAGCTACAGCGTGCTGTGGGTGGCGACGCGCCGCACCGCCGACGGTCTCGTCGTCCGGCCCAACGGCGAAATCGACCTCGCGACCGTCGGCGACCTGGACGAGGCTCTGCGAGCGGCCGAGGCGACAGGCGCCGCCACGATCGTGGTCGAGCTTTCGGCGGTCAGCATGCTCGACTCGACCGGGCTGCGCTGCCTGGTCTCGGCCCATGAGCGCTCGCTGGAGGCGGGCCGTGAGCTTCGCATCCGACCCGGGAGTGACCACCTTCGACACCTGTTCGAACTCGCGGGTCTTTCCGACCGGCTCCCCTTGACGTCTTAGCCGTCGCGCCACGCGTCGGGCTCGCGCGGGAGGCTCTCAGCGTGGAAACCTCCCGCCGCGCTGCCCTCGGCGCGAACGCGGGAGGTTCTGACCGGTAGCCAGTCACAAGCTCCGCGTCCCTAGCCGAGCGCCGCTTTGAACCTCTCGATGGCCTCGACCGGGGTGGGGTCCACGCCCTCCAGCACCGCGAGGTAGACGCTCACCAGGTCGCCGAGCAGGACCAGCGACAGAACGCGCTCCAGGCGGCTGTCCCCGCGCGCCTCGACGCGCATCACAGGGGCGCCGGCGCGCTCGACCTCGGCGGCGGTCAACTCGATACGGCTGTGCACGCGCGGGTGCTGGTCCGGGTCGACGAGGAAGACGCCCACGAGCGGCGCCGCGTCCCGGCCGCGCTTCCAGGCGCAGATCTCGTTGTGGTCCGCCTCCGGCAGCTCGGACCAGAAGGCCGCCGCCTTGGCGTTCTCGTTGATCTGGGTGCGCCAGCGGCGCGCGACCGCGCCGGTGGCGCCCGCCCCGTGCACGACGGGCACGGTGCCCTGCAGGTCGCGCGCGATCGCCTTGGCCTGGGAGTCCTCGGCCGAGTCCGGCCCCCACTCTTCCGCCAGGTTCCCGAGCAGTGCCGCGGCCATGTCGATCTCCGAGCGCAGGCCGGGAGCGGCGCCGCACAGCGCGGCGCACTCGAGCGCGCCGACGGTCATGTAGAGCACCGCGGCGCGGGGCTGCGTGCCGGCCGGCGCTCCGATCACGGGGACGTTCTCGGCCCGCGCCATCTCCGCAAGCTTGCCGCCGGTGGTCAGCGCCACCCGCTGCGTTCCCGCCGCGCCGGCCGCGTCGAAGCAGGCCAGGGTCTCCTCGGTGTTGCCGGAGTAGCTCGCGCAAAGCACCAGGCTGTCGGGCGAGGTCCACGACTCCAGTCCGTACCCGCGCACCGTGGCGATCGGCCGCGTGGCGCGGTCTCCCAGCGCGGCGACCGCGAGATCGCCTCCGATGGCCGAGCCGCCCATGCCGCAGACCACGAGGCCGCCCGGCAGGTCGCTCGACCGGATGCCGGCCGATTCTGCGCGCCAGAGCGCGTCGCCGAGCTGGTGCGGCTGGGCGAGCACGTCGCCGAGCATCCTCCCGGGGTCACCGGCCTCGATCGCCGAGCGCGAAAGCCGGTCGCTCATCGCACCTCCTCCGCGGCCTCGATCCACGCGCCGGGCTCCACCGTGGCGCCCTGCTCGACGCGCGTGCCCGGATCCAGCCGCGCCCGCTCGCCCACCGCCGCGCCCTCGCCAATCGACGCGCCGGCGCCCACCACGGCGCCCGGGTCGATCCGCGCCCGTTCGCCCACGCGCACGCGCTCCGCCAGCACGCTCTCGACCACGGCGGCGTCCGCCCCCACGAGCACCCGGTCGTGCAGTACCGAGCGCTCCACGCGAGCGTCGGTGCCGACCGAGCAGTTCCGTCCCAGCACGGTCTGCGGACCCACGTGCGCGCCCGAGACGAGGCAGTCCTCGGAGACGAGCGAGCCGGTCTCGTCGCGCGGCGGGAGGGTCGAGCGAGGATGCCCCGCGAGGAGGTCCCAGGTCGCCTCCAGGTAGCGCTCGGGCGTCCCGATGTCGATCCAGTACCCAGCCGCCGGGTAGCCGTACAGCCCCTCCCCCACGAGTCCGGGAAAGACCTCGCGCTCGAACGAAACCGGCCTGCCGGCCGGAATCCGCTCCCCCACGACAGTGCGCTCGACCACGTAGGCGCCGGCATTGATCCGGTTGGTGGGGGGATCCTGGGTCTTCTCGAGGAAGGCCTCTACCCGCCCCTCGTCGTCGGTCGGCACGACCCCATACGCGGAGGTGTCCTCCACCGCGTACAGCGCGAGCGTCACGTCGGCGCCGGTGCGCTCGTGCTGGGCGAGCTCGGCGGTCAGGTCGATGTCGGTCAGGACGTCGCCGTTCAACACCAGCAGCCGCTCCTCGAGCACCCCCTGGTCATAAGCGAGCCGAACCGGCCCCGCCGTCCCCAGCGGCTCCTCCTCGATTACGTAGCGCAGGCGCATGCCGTCGTAGATGTCGCCCAGCACCCGCCGCACGCCGTCGGACAGGAAGCCGCAGGAGAGGATCACCTCGTCCACGCCGTGCCCGTGAGCCCAGTCGAGCATGAACGACAGGAACGGCCGCCCCGCCAGCGGCAGGACGGGCTTGGGAGTGGTGTACGTGAGCGGCCGGAGCCGGGTCCCTTCGCCACCGGCCAGGACCAGGGCCTGCATCGTTATCTACCGATGCCCTCGTAGGTGAAGCCGGCCTCGATCAGCGCCTCCCGGTCCAGGAAGTTGCGACCGTCCACGATGAGCGGCACCCGCATCCTCCGCTTCACCTCAGCCCAATCGAGCTCGGCGAACTCGGGCCACTCCGTGACGAGGACCGCTGCGTCGGCGTCCTCGACCGCCTCGAGCACTGAGTCGCTGATCTGCGCGCCCGCGAGCAAGCTGTCCGCCTTTCCGGCCGCGACCGGGTCGTACACACGGACATTTGCACCTTCCCCCGCGAGGCGTCCGGACAGCACGAGGCTGGTGGCCTCGCGAACGTCGTCGGTGTGCGGCTTGAACGCAACCCCCAACAGCGCGATCTGCTTCCCGACAAGCGACCCGAGGTGCTTTTGCAGTTTCCCGATCGTCCGCCGCTTCTGGAGCTCGTTGACCTCGACTACCGCCGTGAGCAGCTGGAAGTGGTAGCCGGTGTTCCCGGCGAGCTGCTTGAGCGCTTGGACGTCTTTTGGGAAACAGGAGCCGCCGAAACCGACTCCCGCACGCAGGAACTTCGGGCCGATCCGGTCGTCGAGGCCCATGCCGCGGGCGACCTCGGCCACGTCGGCGCCAAGCTCCTCGGAGACATTCGCAATTTCGTTGATGAAGCTGATCTTGGTTGCGAGGAAGGCGTTCGAGGCCAGCTTGATCATTTCGGCCGATGCAACGTCGGTGCGGATTACGGGGCAATCGAGTGGCGCGTAGAGCGCCTCCACCCGGTCGGCGAAGTCCGCCGAGGCGTCGTCGGCGCCGATCACCAGGCGGTCCGGCTTCATGAAGTCCTCAACTGCGCTCCCTTCCTGGAGAAACTCCGGGTTCGACACGTAGCCGAGGCTGTCGCGGCGGCGCTGGATCGAGCGGCCCGTTCCGACCGGCACGGTGCTCTTCATCACGAGCGCGTGCTCGTTCGAGTCGCCCAGCTCGGCGATCACCGCCTCGACCCGGGAGAGGTCGGCGTCGCCGGAGTACGTCGGGGGCGTGTCGACGCACACGAACAGCAGGCGGGCGTGCTCGAGGACGGGGGCCATGTCGGTGGTGAAGTGCAGGCGCGCCGCGTTCTTCGACACGAGTTCCGGCAGGCCGGGCTCGTGGATCGGGACCTCGCCGCGAGAGAGCGACCCGACCTTGTCGGGGAGGATGTCGCGCGCCCAGATCTCGTGGCCGAGCTCGGCGAGGCAGGAGGCGGTCACCAGGCCGACCCAGCCGACGCCGATAACGCCTATGGGCTCTTTCTCAGTCACGTGCGGCGGATGAGGGTATTAGAGCGGCCGCGTCGAGCGGGCGATGGCCAGCATCTGCTTCTCGGACAGCGTCAGCAGCAGCGTGTTCGAGATCCAGTAGACGGCCTTGGGCGTGCGCCATGCCACGAGGCGGAGGCGGTCGCCGTCGTAGTGGAGCTCGTACTGACGGCGGCCGATGCGACGTACCTCGGTGGGGTCTTCGAGGATCGGCGGGTCCTTCCAGGTGAGGCCCTGCACGCCGTAGTACTCGCCGAAGTCCAGCCTGAGCACCATGCGATAGCCCCCGTAGCGCTTCCCGTCGGGCCCGCGCAGCTTGTACACGCGCGGCTGGTCGACGTAGAGCGATCCCCGCATCCGGAACTTGGGGTAGAGCACGGGCAGCGACTTCCCGGCGCCGGCCTGCACGGCCAGCAGAGCCTGCTCCTTGCCGAACCCGGTTGCGTCCTCGAGGCCCAGCTCGACGGGCGTCAGCCGCTTCTTCCGCTTGCGCCTCGGGTTCGTCCGCTGCGCCCTCAGCTCGCCGCGCGGCCCCGGCGTGTCCTCCACCTGCAGGAACTCGTTGACCAGCTTCTTCACCTGCTGGTCGCTCGCCTCCACGTAGCTCGGCCCGACCTGGCCCTCGAAGTGAACCTCGCGGATCGGCAGTCCGGCGGTGCCGAGCACGAGCTTGAGCAGCCGCAGCACCTCCGAGCGAGACCGCAGGCCCGCGTCGGTGGTCGTGTTGCGGCCGAAGATCTTGAGCAGCCGGTCACGCTTCTCGAACAGCTCGGACGACGTCACCTGCTGCTTCGCCAGGCGCAGGAAGTCCTGCTGCCGGGCCGAGCGCACGAGGTCGTTGTCCTCGTGGCGGAAGCGCACGTACTGGAGCGCGTCCGTTCCGCACAGGCGCTGGTAACCCGGCTGGAGGTTGATGTAGGTGTACTCGGCGAGGGCGTTGTAGTAGCGCCGGTCGATGTCCGCGTACACGCAGCCGACCGCGTTCACCGCGCGCCAGAAGCCCCTGAAGTTCACGTTGATCACGTGGTTGACAGACAGGCCCGTGAGGCGCTTCACGGTCTTGAGGGTGAGCCTCGGACCCCCGTAGTCGTAGGCCGTGTTGATCTTGTCGGTGCCGTGACCCGGGATCTCGACCTTCAGGTCGCGCGGCAGCGACATGATCGCGATCGCCTCTTTGTCGGGGTCGAGGCGGACGAGCATGATCGTGTCGGAGCGGGCGCCCGCCGCGCCCTCCACGTTGTTCCTCGGCCGCCGGTCGGAGCCGAGCAGCATCAGGGTCTGGGGCTCGCCGGGGTCGGTCTCGGCGAGCTCGCGTCCGAGCTTCAGCTCCGGCCCGAGCTCGAGCGCGTCGACGACCTTGTCGATCTCGTGGAATGCCGCGACCGCGGTGGCGCCCGCCGCCGCGAAGACCACCAGCACCGCGCCGAGAAGCAGGCGCTTCCACAGTCCGGGACGGGGGATCTCGTCGAACATCAGGCGATCTTGAGGCGCCGGTCGTCGTCGCCCGCGATCAGGCGGGCGGGCAGAAGCTTCACGAACTCCACCAGTGTCTGCCGATATTGGCTGAGCGACCGGATCGACACCCACTCCTCTGGGCCGTGGTGTCCGTCCCCCACCGGCCCGCATTCCACGGCCGGGACTCCGGCCTCGATGAACGAGATTGCGTCGGAGGCGCCGTCGCGCCCGACCCCGAGCCGCTCGCTCACCGGCGCGGCAACGCGTGAAATGGCCTCGCCGAGGGTGCGAACGTAGAGGTTCTCGCGATCGACGATCGCCGGCTGCCGGTGAAATACCCTGGCCACGTGGGCGTCGGGCAGCGCCTCGACGGCCGCCCGGATGTCACGCGCGTCCTGGCCGGGCAGGTAGCGGATGTCCACGTCGATCGCGCACAGGTCCGGGACCTTGTTGAGGGCGTCACCGCCCACGATCCGGCCGAGGTTGATCGAGGGCCGGTCGAACAGGTCGGAGGACTCTCGCGCGAAGGGGAGCGACTCGATCTGGCGGAAGATGTCGAGCGCCTTCAGCACCGCGTTGTCGCCGACCCACGGCGTGGAACCGTGGGCGGCCTTACCCTCGACCTCGATGCGCATCCCCAACACGCCCTGGGCCTGGATGCCGATGTGCATGTTGGTGGGTTCGCCGGTGATGGCGAAATCCCCCGTGTATCCCTGCTCGACCAGATAGTCCGAGCCCCGCTGCTCGACCTCCTCGGACTCCTCGTCCGACACGCACACGAAGTGCACCTTGACCTCGGTCTGGTCGCCCACCTCGTGCAGCGCGCACATCATCGAGGCGAGCCCGCCCTTCATGTCGTAGGCCCCGCGACCGAAAAGGCGATCGCCCTCGACGCGCGGCGTGAACTGCTCGGGGTGCGCCGGCACCACGTCGAGGTGCCCGTGCAGGACGACGATCGGCCCCTTTCCGGGCCCGACGGTCGCGGCGAGCACGGGCCGGCCGTTGTAGGTGCTGCCCGTCACCTCCACGTCGCGTGCCTCGAGCCAGCCCTTGACGAAGCCCGCCGCCGCCTGCATTCCCTCGAGAGTGGACGTGTCGTAGGTGATCAGGCGCTCGGTGAGCGCGCGTTCATCCATCCCGGCGGCTCAGGATAGTGGCCCGGGCGCGCTCCACCTCGCCCCGCACCCAGCAACCGCTGAGGTGATCGTTCACAACGCCGCAGGCCTGCATCGTCGCGTAGACCGTCGTCGGGCCGAGAAACCGGAAGCCGCGGCGCTTGAGCTCCTTCGAGAGCGCCGTCGATTCCGGCGTGACCGCGGGCAGATCCTCGCGCGCGCGCGGCGCGCGGCGTCGCCCCTTGGGCGCGTGCGACCAGACGAGCTCGGCGAGCGAGGCGTCGAGCGCCGCGGCGGCCTTCGCGTTCGCGATCGCCGCATCGATCTTCGCCCGGTTGCGGACGATCCCGGTCTCGGCCATCAGCCGCTTGACGTCGCGGGAGCCGAACCCAGCAACCGCCTCGATCTCGAAGTCGGCGAAGGCGGCCCGGAAGTTCTCGCGCTTGCGGAGAATCGTCAGCCACGACAGACCCGACTGGAACGCCTCGAGCGTAAGCCGCTCGTAGATGCCGCGGTCGTCCGCGACCGGCCGGCCCCACTCCTCGTCGTGGTAGCCCTCGTAGTCGGGGGTCGAGGCGCCCCACCAGCAGCGGCGGCGGTTGTCGGGGCCGCGGGTGACGGCGGGGGGCTGGGGCACTGGTGAGGCAGCCACCCCGCCATTGTGCCTGCCGCAGATCAGGCGTCGGTCTAGCATCGGAAGGTCCGCGGCGACTCTCGTTCGAAAGTAAGCTGCGCGCGTGGCTGTGGAGGATCGCCGGGCGACGGCGTCCGTCGGGCGGCGGGCACCCATTCTCCGGTCTTTCGTTGTCCGGGAGTGGCCGTTGCTGGCCGTTGTAGTGCTCGTCCTGCTGTCGACGTTCGTGCACCTGTGGTGGCTCAATCGGTTCAGAGACGGCTTCCCGCTCGATATCGACGAGTCGCGGTACCTGCAGTTCGGCATGTCGCTGAAGGATGCACTGGCCGATGGAGGGGTGCGCGGTTTCTGGCGCATCTGGGAAGCGCAGCAGGACTTCGGTCCTCTGTTGCCCCTGACGTCGGTCCCTGTCTATGTGATTCTGGGTGAGAGCGTCCTCAACGGCATGGCGACGCAGCTCGTCTTCTTCGCCGTTCTGGCGCTCGCCAGCTACGGCATAGGGACGCGGCTCACCTCCCGAACGGGTGGAGCCCTCGTAGCTCTGGTGGTGGCGACCGCGCCGGCCGTCGTGGATTTCACGCGGACGTACCAGTTTCCCGTCACGGCCGCGGCGATGCTTGCGGCCTCGACCTACGCGCTCTTGGCTTCAGACGGTCTCTCGCGCCGCGACTGGTCGATCGCTTGGGGCACGCTTCTTGGCCTGACCGCGCTCGCTCGGACGATGATGATCGCCTTCATCCCCGTGCAGGTGGTCGCTGCCCTGTGGCTCGCCCTGGGGCGGCCCGGGGCCCGCAGGCAGCGAGCCGAGAACCTGGCGATCGGCACGGCCGCCGGAGTGCTCACGGCAAGTGTCTGGTTCGCGACCAGCTGGGGTTCGGTGGTCGACTACCTGACGAACTTCGGGTATGGCGACCGGAGTGCCAGCTTCGGGACGGAGAAATCGCGCCTCTCGGTGGGCTACTGGACTCAGGAGCTCGTCGAAACCGTCCGAGAAGACCTCTACCTGCCGCTGTCCTTCTTGCTCGTGCTGGCTCTCGGCCTCGGGCTCGGGGCGTTCGCCTTGCGCCTGCGACAACGCAGCGCGTCCCCGCCTTGGCGGACGCGGCTCCGAGCGTGGACCTTCACAGACACGGCGGTCGTGCTCTTCGTGGTAGTCACGGCATACGTCCTGCTCACCTCTTCCAGGAATCAGGGCGTGGGCTTTCGCGTGCCGGTTGTCGCGGGAGTGGTGGCCCTTGCCGTGGCGTCGATTTGGAGCCTGCCGTGGCGTCGCGTCAGGGCGGCACTGATCGCCGGACTGATCGCCGTCTCCGCGGTCAACGCGGTCATGAAGGCCGACGTCGTAAAGGCCGTCTCGGGCGCCGAGATAGTCGATGTGCCGGGCGTGGCGGCAGCGCCCGTACTGAAGGGACGGGGCTACATCCAGGGATATATGGTCGGCGCCCTCGAGGCCAATCCCCCGTCGGCGACCGAACCCTTGCCCGAGTCGCAGAAGCGGTGGCTTCCGGCGTACCGGCGCCTGGTCGCGGGAATCCGCGGTGCCGCGCGGAAGCAGGAGGACTTGCCCCTCGTGGGGCTGGCGACGCTCGAGCCCCTCCTCAACCCGAACAACCTCACGCTTGCCGCCCGCCTGACGTTTCATCAGGACCTCCCGGTTGCCGCCCTCAGTGCGCCTCCCCGGGGCGCGACGCTTGGGTCGTATCGAACCCTGCTGTCCCAGGCCCCTTGCCCGAGTGTCCTGATCACGGTGAGCCGGCTGGGGTTGAGCTACCGCGTGCTGACCGGGGAGCAGACGCTGGATCAGAAGCTGTTGAGACGGGCAGCCGCCTCGCTCGGGTTTGCCCGGCTCGTCTCCGTCGCACTTCCGAACGCGCGCCACGCAATCGTGATGAGGCGCCCGCCGACCGTCCCGAGCTGCCGCGGCATCGCCGAGGCAGGTACGCACCGCGGCGGGGCGATGGAGACCGCGCGCCGGCCCTGACCGCGCGGCTACAGTACGCCGCCATGTCAGGCCACGGTCACGCTGCAGGCCGCGCGTCGGCGCGGTCGACTTGAACCGTCAGGGCCAGGTCGGCGGCGGCGCAGTCGGGCGGCCACTAACGAGCGCCGTGCGGGCGGGTTGGCGGAGGAGGCTCGCCGACGGAGGGGCAGAGCTCCCGGTGCTGCCGCTGCTCGGCGCGGTCTGCTCCCTCTCTGCGGCGACTGTAGTGATCCTCGGTACGAGGCTCACCTTCTTCAACGACGATTGGTATTTCCTCCTGCAGCGCCCGGGCCTGACCGCTGACTCGGTCTTCGCCCCTCACAACGGGCACCTCAGCGCGCTGGCCGTACTGATCTACAAGGGTCTCGTCGAGCTGTTCGGGCTCGGGCCGCAGCTGCCGTTTCGACTCGTCCTCGCCGCTACGCTCGTTGGCCTCGGCATCGCCGTGTACGCGCTCGTCAGCGAGCGCGCCGGCCGGCTCCTTGGCCTCGTCGCGGCCACCATCATCCTGTTCCTGGGGTCCGCCTGGGAGGACTTGCTGTGGTCCTTCCAGATCGGCCTCGTTGGTTCGTTGGCCGTTGGCCTCGCCGCCTTGATCGCGCTGGAGCGCGACAGCGGGCAAAGGAACGCGGTCGCCTGCCTCCTGCTGGTCGTTTCGATCTCGCTCTCCGACCTCGGGATTCCCTTCGTGGTCGCCGCCGCTATCGCCGTCGCGCTGCGACGGCGCGCGGCGCAGCTCTGGATCGCCGCGATCCCGGCGGCGCTGTTCGTCGCCTGGTGGGTGACCTACGGCAGCGATGCCCCCTCGTACCTGTCCTGGACGAACCTCAGGGGTCTACCGGAGTACATTCTCGATTCCGTCGCCGCCGGGCTGGCCTCACTCACTGGTCTGACCGAAGTCGTCACCGGCACACGACGGCGCCTGCTAGTCCTCGTCGCCGCGATCGCGGTCGCCGCCTGGCTTATGCGCGGCGGTCGCCCGTCCGCCCGGGTCCTCGTCTTCCTTGGGGCAGCGCTCACCTTCTGGGGCCTGGCGGGCGCCAACTTCATCCCCGGTCGGGAGCCGTTCGCCAGCCGGTACCAGCTCGTCCATGCGACGTTCCTGATTCTCATAGCGGCCGAGCTGTTCCGTCCCATCCGGCTCGCGCCGGCACAGGCGGCCGCCGTCCTCGCAATCGCGCTTCTCGCGCTCGGGTTAAACCTGAGAGACCTCGGCGCCGGATACCACTTCATGCGCGACCACTCGGCCTATGCCAAGGTGGACATCGGCGCCCTCGAGATCACCCGCAGGCTGTCGCGGCCTAACTTCCAGCTGCTCGAGCCGTGGGCGCACGACCCGTACCTGTCGGGCGTGACCGCGGAGCGGTACTTCACCGAAACCGACGCTCATGGCTCACCACCCACCTACGCGCCCCCGCAGATCGAGGCTGCCCCTCCGCTTCAGCGGCTAGCGGCCGACCATGTGATCGCGGCCGCGTACGGCCTGCACCTCGAGGAGAGGCGCGGATCGGCGTCGGAGGAAGACTGTCGGCGCCACCGCGCCGGCGTCGGCGAAGTCGAGCTGTACTCGGGGGGAGCCTCGATCGCGAACATGGGCGCGCGTCCGCTCGCCCTCGGCGTGCGGCGCTTCGGCTCCCCCGACATGCCCCTCCCGCTCGGTCGTCTCGGGGCGAACCGCAGTTCGCAACTGGCCATCCCGCCGGACTCGCTGGGCCTACCCTGGCACCTGACTGTCCGCGGTGTCTCGGCGTTCCAAGTCTGCCGACTCTGACAGGCCGGCATCCGACGGCAGGGCCGGCGCGCGTCCGCGGCCCGCCCTGGGGTCAAAGCCCGGCCGGCGGTAATCGCCTCGAGTGAGATGGACCTCGAGGAACGCGTAGAGGAGGCTGAAGAGATAACGGCTGCCCATCTCCTTTAGCCCGAGCTTGGACTCTCCCGCGCCCCGGCCCTGCCAGGAGATGGGCACGATCGCATAGCTGTGGCCGCGGATGACCGCCTTCAGCGGCATCTCAACCGTGAGGTTGAAGTGGTTCGAGACGAGCGGCTTGATGTTGTCGATGACCTCGCGGCGGTACGCCTTGAAGGCGTTCGTCGTGTCGTTGTAGCCGTGCCGGAAGAGCATCCGGATCCCGAGATTGACGACCCGGTTGATGACGAGCTTGATCTTGGGGTAGTCGCGGACGCGCGCACCCGACATGAAGCGCGAGCCGAAGACGCAGTCGTAGCCCTGGAGCAGGATGCGGTGATAACGGACCAGGTCGCGCGGGTCGTCGGAGCCGTCGGCCATGAGGATCGCCACGGCGTCGCCGTCGAACCGCTCGAGCCCGGCCCGCACGGTGAGCCCGAAGCCCCCGCTGTATGGGGACAGGATGCACCGCACGTTTCCGAGCTCCGCGCCCAGCGCGTCCATGATCGCCGCCGTTCGATCCCTGCTGTGGTCGTCGACGACGAGCACCTCGTGGTCAATGGCCTCGGACCGGAGCGCGGCCACGACGGCGCGGACGGTGGCACCGATCGTGCCGGCCTCGTCGCGCGCGGGGATGACTACCGAGAGCTTCATGCCACCGCGAGCCAGCGGTCCGCGTTCTGGTCGTGGATCTCTCGCAGGATGTCCCGCAGGGAGTACTGCTGCTCCCAGTCGGGATAGTCGGCCTCGAACTCGGCCAGGGCGCTGATCCACCAGCGGTGGTCGCCCATCCGGGGCCGGTCGCTGAGCGTCCAGTCCAGCTTGCGGCCGGCGATCTCCTCGCACAGGTCGATCGCTTCGATCATCGAGCAGTTGCTGTGGCGGCCGCCACCGATGTTGTAGACCGCCGCCGCGCGCGGCGCCCGTCGGAAGGCTTCGAAGGCCCGCACGAGATCGGCGCTGTGGATGTTGTCGCGCACCTGGCGGCCGCCGTAGCCGAACACCGTGTAAGGGTCGCCGGTAACCGTGCACCGCATCAGGTATGAGAGAAAGCCGTGCAGCATCGCCCCGGCGTGGTTGGGCCCCGTGAGGCAACCCGCCCGGAAGCAAACCGTGGGCAGCTCGAAGTAGCGCCCGTACTCCTGCACCATCAGATCGGCGGCTGCCTTCGAGACGCCGAACAGCGAATGCAGGGACGCGTCGATGCTCATCGAGGTGTCGATGCCGCCGAAGTAGCGGTGGTCCGCCGGCAGCTCGAGGCGCGCCTCGAGCTCGATGAGTGGCAGCCGGTTCGGGGTGGCGCCGTAGACCTTGTTCGTCGAGGTGAACACGAACGTCGCCTCGGGAGCGTGCCGGCGGGTCGCCTCGAGCAGGTTGAGCGTGCCGTTTGCGTTCACCTGGAAGTCGACGTGAGGTGCGGACGCCGCCCAGTCGTGGGACGGCTGGGCCGCCGTGTGCACCACCAGCTCGATCGCCGAGCCGTGGCGTTGGAAGAGGCGCTCCACGCCGTCGCCGTCGCGCACGTCGAGCTCGAGCGAGTGGAACTCCGGATACGCCTCGACCAGCCGCTTGGTCACGTTCCGGGTGGACGCCCCTGAGCCGAAGAACCGCGCCCGCATGTCGTTCTCCACGCCGACGACGTCGAAGCCCTCCTCGACGAAGCGGACCACCGATTCGGACCCGATCAGACCGCCGGATCCCGTTACGACGGCGACCGGCATCTACGCGAGCGCTCCCCTCACGGCCCGTTCGTTCTCCGCGATCCAGGAGAAAATGTCCTCGAGCACCCGGCGCGGCTCGCGTCGCGGCTGCCACGAGGTCATGCGATGGAGCCGCTCGCAGTCGGAGACGTAGACGCGCACGTCCCCGGGGCGGGACTCGTCTGACCCCGCGACGTCGATCCGATTGCCGGTGATCTCGGCGCAGAGCTCTGTGGTCTCACGCAAGGAGAGGCTGAAGCCCCGGCCCCCGCCCACGTTCACAGTGCGGCCGTGCCAATGCTCGGCGCGCACCAGCTGGTCCTCGATCAGGTCAGCCAGATCCTCGACATGAAGCAGGTCGCGGACCTGCTTGCCGAGCCCCCCGTAGCCGAGGTAGCGCAGATCGCGGCGGAAATAGTGCCCAAGGACCCAGTACGTGAAGACTCCCTGGTCCACCTTGCCCATCTGCCAAGGGCCCGCGATGACCCCGCACCGGTCGATCACCGTACGGATGCCGAAGTTGCTCGCGTACTCCGCGACGAGCAGCTCCGCCGCAAGCTTGGTGGCGCCGTAGAGGGTCCGCGGCCCGTCGAGCGGGAAGCCCTCGGAAACGCCCGCCGGAGACAGGCCCGGGATCTCCTGTCCGGGCTCGATCTCAAACCGCGTCGGCTCCTCCCTGTAGGTGGCGCGATCCAGCGTGGCGAACGGATAGACGCGACTCGTGGAGAGGAACACCATCTGCGCCCCGTCCCGCCGCGCGAGCTCCAGGCAGTTGTGCGCGCCCACCAGGTTCGAACCGACCACGTACCTCGTATCGCCGTCGAACCCCGCCAGCGCCGACGGCTCCGCCGAGCACTCGAGCAACGCATCCACAGGCTCGAGGGCCAGCAGGTCCGCCAGCTCGCGCACGTCGCCGTGGACGAAGCGCACGCCGGCGTCACGCAGCCGAGGCAGGTTGAGCTCCGAGCCGCGCCGGCGCAGATTGTCGAGAGCGACCAGGTCCCAGCCCGGATGGCGCCCCGCAAGCGCGACCGCGAGGTTGGCGCCCACAAAGCCCGCGCCCCCCGTGACCAGCACGCGCTGCAGCCTGTTCTCGGCTGACGAACCCATCGCGGACAGAGATGCTAACCAGCGGCATCCGAAAGGGCGTCAGTCGCTCGCCTGGACGACGAAGCGGCCCGCGTACACTTCCGCCGCGCATGGCTTCGCCCGTTGTTCTGGCGCGCTCGGACGTGTTCTAGCGCTGAAATCTCAGCGGATACGGAGAGACCACCTTGCCCAATGGCCGTGACAAGAGTGTGGATGGAGCCAGCGCGGAGGTGCAGGTCGGTGTCGACTACCCGCTGCCGTCGCAGGTGGCGGTAGGCAAGGGAACCGTCCTGTTCGTGTGCGGCTGGTGCTTCGCGCGCGAGCAAAGAATCACATCGGCGGCGCTCGTTCTCGGAGGCGAGGCGCAACCCGTCGCATACCACTCGATGCCGCGCGTCGACGTCTTCGAGGCGTTCCACCCGGAACCCGACGCGGCCTCTCGCGATGATCCGAAGTTCCACAGTTACCGGAGCGGCTTTTGGGGATTCGTGCGCATCCCGGCCTGCTCGGAGCCGCGGTGTGCCGAGCTGGTGTTGGAGGTTCGACTGGGCGACGGCGTGACGCAACGAGCCTCGCTCGCCGAGATCACGCTCCAGCCGCAGCCCGATGCTCCGTTCGTGCTCGAGTCGCCGGCGCCCGAAGCCGGACCGCTCGTTGCGATCGCGATGGCGACCTACAACCCTCCGCTCGAGCTGTTCCGGGAGCAGGTCGAGTCGATCCGGGCCCAGACGCACCGCAACTGGGTGTGCGTGACGAGCGACGACTGCTCGAGTCCCGAGCACTTCGCGCGGATGGAGGAGGTGCTCGCCGTAGACCCGCGCTTCAAGCTGTCGCGCTCGCCGCGACGCTTGCAGTTCTACAACAACTTCGAGCGGGCGCTCGCCCTGTGTCCGGCCGAGGCGGAGTACGTCGCGATGGCCGATCAGGACGACCGCTGGTATCCGGACAAGCTCGAGGTGCTGCTCCGTGAGCGGAGGGACGCGCAGCTCGTGTACAGCGACGCGCGGATCGTCTCGGAGCAGGGCGAGGTGATCGCCGACACGTACTGGGCGGAGCGCCGCAACAACCACGAGGACATCACCTCGCTGCTGCTGGCGAACGCCGTCACCGGGGCTGCTTCGCTGTTCCCTCGTGAGCTGCTCGACTACGCGCTCCCGTTCCCGCCTCGTCAGTTCTCCCACTTCCACGACCACTGGGTCGGTCTCGTGGCGCGCTGTCTGGGGGAGGTGAAGTTCGTCGACCGCCCCCTGTACGACTACACCCAGCACGGCGCTGCGGTGCTCGGCTACGCGGACGCGAACCGGATCGAACCGCTCGGGCCCCGAGTGCGGGGCTGGTTCCGGAGCGACCCCCGCGAGCGGGTGCGCAAGTGGCGCCTCCACTACTACGTCGATTGCTGCCGGCTCACCCAGTTCACGCGGATCCTGGAGATGCGCTGCGGGCCCCGCATGAGCAGGAGACGGGTCCGCTCGCTGACCCGCTTCTCGCAAGCCGAACGCTCGCCGGTCGCGCTCGCCGACCTGGGCCGACGGGCGACCGCGGAGCTGGTGGGGAAGCCGGAGACCCTGGGCGCCGAGCTCCCGCTGTTCCTCGCCTTCGTCTGGCGGCGGGCCATGGTCGCGTCGACGCGGGGGCTGGAGCGGCCGACCCGGCGCTTTCGGCTCGACGCCCGTCCGCCCACCACCCTGATGCCGAAGCCGGGCCGCCGCGAATCGAGCTACCCAGCGGTGGGCCAGGTCGCGGCGAAGATCGCACCGCTCGAGCTCGCCGTACGCGATGACGGGCCCGAGCGGATCAACCTGCTGATCCCGACGTTCGACCTAACGCACTTCTTCGGCGGTTATATCGCCAAGTTCAACCTGGCGCGCCGACTCGCCGAGCGCGGCGCGAGGGTGCGAATCGTCACCGTCGATCCGGTGGGCCCGCTCCCATCGTCCTGGGCCGAGCGCGTGGAGTCCTACAGTGGTCTCCAGGGCCTGTTCGAGCGTGTCGAGGTGGCCTTCGGGCGCGAGGCCGCCGGCTTGGCGGTCAGCCCCGCGGACCGCTTCATCGCCACCACCTGGTGGACCGCGCACATCGCCCATCACGCCGCGCGGGCGGTCGGACGAGACGGCTTTCTCTACCTGATCCAGGAATACGAGCCGTTCACCTTCCCGATGGGCACCTACGCGGCGCTAGCGAACGAGTCGTACTCGCGGCCGCACAGAGCCCTCTTCTCGAGCGAGCTGCTGCGCGAGTACTTCCGTCGTCGCGGCATCGGCGTCTTCGCGGGCGGCGCGGAAGCGGGCGACCTCAGGTCCGCCTCGTTCCAGAACGCGATAACCGCGGTCCCGCCGCCGTCGGCGTCGGATCTCGCCGGGCGCTCGAGCCGGCGCGTGCTGTTCTACGCCAGGCCCGAACCGCACGCGGCGCGCAACATGTTCGAGCTGGGCGTCCTCGCGCTGACACAAGCGGTGCGGGACGGGGCCTTCGGACCCGAGTGGGAGCTCCACGGCCTCGGGACCGTCGGGGGCGAGCGCCGCATCGAGCTTGGCCGCGGGATGGTGCTCCTGCTGCTGCCGCGGACCGATCAGCGTTCATACGCCGAGCTCCTGCGCGATCACGACGTCGGCCTGGCGCTGATGTACACCCCGCATCCGAGTCTGGTCCCAATCGAGATGGCGTCGGCGGGCCTCTTGACGGTGACCAACACGTTCGAGAACAAGACCGCTCAGGCCCTTGCCGCGATCTCTCCCAACCTGGTTGGGGCGCAGCCCGGCCTGGACGGGATCACCGCTGCGCTCGCCGATGCCGCGGCGCGAGTCGACGATCACGAGCGGCGGGCGGCCGGCGCCAAGGTGAAGTGGAGCTCGGACTGGGACATCTCGTTCGACGATGAGCTGATGGCGCGGGTCGACTCCCTCCTCGCAGCGTGATCGGCTCGCGATCCACACGAAGGGCTGTAGGTTGCGAACATGCCCCTCGGGGGACAGTTTCTGCGCGCCGTCATCCCCTGCGAGGGGCGTCCTACTCTGGGCCACAGGCGTGCCCTGCGACGCTCAAACCTGCCGAGGTTCGGCGACTCGTTCCATCCCAAGCCGCTAGCGTCCGTCCGCCCGCCGGCGGACGTACACCTGAGCATCCGACCCGACGCGCCGCAGCCGTGCACCTGCGAGTCCAGGCGCGCAAAACGGCCACCGTCTGCTCCGCATTGGGCGGGCCGGTAGCATGCCTGCCGGTCATGCAGGTGGCGATAGTCATCGAGGGTTACCGGCGCACTCCGGCACCGCAGCGCCCCGGCGCACCCGAGTGCGCGACCGAGCCCCGGCGCCCCTAAGGCGGCTGTAGTGATCGCGTTCGGCTGCTCCATCACCAAGGACCACGTGTACGTCAAGGCGGCGAAGCCCGGGGTCGAGCGGGCGCGTGAGCCGGATTCCCTCGTGTTCGCCAACTCGGCCGCCGGCTCGATCTTCCGTTCGTACAACCTCATCATGGACAGCGTCCGTGATCGCGACGACCTGGAGGCGGTCGTGCTCGTGCACCAGGACGCGGAGATCGTCGATACGGAGTTCTGCGGCAAGGTGCGCGAGGCGCTGTCGGATCCGCAGGTGGGAGTGGCCGGCTGCGTCGGGGCGGTCGATGTGCGCTCGATCGCGTGGTGGGAGGGCTCGGTGACATGGGCCTCGTTCATCCACCGCTACCGCGAGCTCGGCGGGGGGGACATCCCATCGGTGTCGTGGGACAGCAGCAACCTGCCGCCCTACGCGCGCGTGGGAGAGGTCGACACCCTTGACGGGTTCGTGCTGGTCGTCTCGCCTTGGGTCGTGCGCAACATACGCTTCGACGAGGGCCTGGGCCAGCAGATGCACGGCTACGACTTCGACTTCTGCCTGCAGGTACGCGAGGCGGGCCGCAAGGTCGTGACTGCCGACTTCAAGATCGTCCACCATCACTCGCTGAAGCTGGTGAGCGACCCCGAGATCTGGGTGCAGGCGCACAAGAGCGTCGCAGAGAAGTGGGAAGGCCGCATGCGGGGCGTGGGCCTGCCGAACTGGGGCGCGCCGGCCGAGGATTGGAAGGAACGCGCGCGCCGGGCCGAGGCGGAAGCCGGCGTCACGCGGCTCGAGCGCCAGTCCAAGGTGCTGGAGCTCGAGGCCGTCGAGCGTCACCTCGAGCGAGTGACCAGGGAGCTGGAGGACATCAAGAGCAGCACGAGCTGGCGGCTAACACTTCCGCTGCGGCGGCTGTCGGATCAGCTCAGGGCGCGGCGCAACGGGACGCCGCCGCGTTGATCGCATTCGGCTGTCCCATCACGCGCCCCGAGCACTACGAGCGTTTCGCCGCGCCCGGGCTCCGGCTGGCGCGCGAGTCGGACTCCGAGATCTGGGCGAACAGCTCCGCCGACTCGATCTTCCGAGCCTACAACCTGCTGCTTGACCTCGCTGCGAAGCACGACGACCTCGAGGCCCTCGTGCTCCTCCATCAGGACGTGGAGATCGTCGACCGCGACTTCTGCACCAAGGTGCGCGAGGCGTTCGCCGACCCGGAAGTCGGCGTGGCCGGGTGCG
>DATDLN010000082.1:0-4715 GCA_036519295.1 Thermoleophilaceae bacterium | reverse complement strand
CTTGCGCCTGCGGATCAGCTCGAACTGCTCGGCGCCCGGCGCCAGCGATGTGCCCGGCCCGTAGAACGCGCCGTAGCGCAGCACAATCCCCTCCGTCCACTCCGCCCCGAGGACCGTTTCCTCGAGGTGTCGGATCGCGGCCAGGGTTTCGCGCATCTCGCGCGCCGGCGTCGGGTCGAGCGGGTCCTCCTCGCTCTTCACCGGCCCGCCGGTGCGCACGTAGGCACCAAAGCCCGCTACCCCCTGTGCCACAAACCGGCGCACCCCCACCGCCTGCCCGGCCGAGAGCAGATAATCGGTGCCCTCGGTTCGAAGACGGTTGGTCGGCGCGGCATCGCGTTCCGTGTAGCGCTCCACCCCTGCAAGCGCGGTCAGCTGATGGACGATCACGTCCGGCCGCGCCCTGCCCACGGCCTCCGCGACCTGATCGGGATCGAGCGCGTCCGCCACCACCGGCACAGCGCCCAGCTCGGAGAGCATCGCCTGCTTTGACTCGCTATGCGTCATGCCATGAACCTCATGACCCGCGGCAACCAAACGCGGCACCAGCTGCTTTCCAATCGCTCCCGTCGCTCCTGCCACAAACACTCTCATCATCAACTCCTTAATCGAGGATCACCTGCACCCCACAAGACAAGACAGCAGCCGCGGCTGTGACAGCACCGAGCACCCGGCACGGGAAAGCGGGCGCGCGGGTGGGAATACCGGGGTAGGGCTAGCGACGCCTGCACGACGAACGTCGCGCACAGCGCATCGTGAAGACCACCTCGCACTCGGCATCGGAAAAGAAGGTGAGCGCGTCGTCGCCGCGCCGAGATCCGGCCCGAGCATCCGCCATGCCACCGCACGCAGGCGCGACCGGTGCTCCTCGAACCGCCGGGCAAAGCCACTCCTGGTGATCTTCGTGTCGCCGCTGACGAAGTGAAGCTTCTCCCCTCAATGCACGCTTCCCATGGCTGCAAGTGCTCATCCATGAGACGAGTCTTCGCTCCTCGGTTGAGAGGGAGGGACGTGCGATCCGTTCACGCTGCGGCGCCCTCGGCGCGAGCTCCGGTCGCGACGCCGTCCTGAACGCCGACCCCGGCCTCCTCTGTGGACGCGACGAAGTCCTGCTGGCGGATCAGTGCTAGCGCCAGCGCCGCCGCCACAAAGGCGATGCCGGCGCCGATCAAGAGGATCAGGTTCAAGCCGTCGATGAAGGAGCTCTGTGAGACGGCGGCGAGCTGCGCTCGGGCCGCCGCCGGCGCGGCCGCGACCGCCTGCGCTGCGTGGCCGGTGCTGACCTGGAGCGCGATCCGGTGCGAGTGGTCGGCGAGCGGCGTCCCCGTGAGGCCGCTGGCGACGCTGTCGCGGATGCTCGAGGCGAGGATCGACCCGAGGGCCGCCACCCCGGCGGCAATTCCGACCTGGCGGAAGGTGGTGTTGACCCCCGACGCCATCCCGGCGCGCGTGTGGTGGACGACCCCGACCGCGGTCGAGGCGAGCGGCACGGTGACCATGCCGGCGCCAATCCCGGCGACTACCAGCCCGGGCACCATGTGGGTCCAGTCCGATGCGGGCGAGATTCCCCGCATCAGCAGCAGCGCCGCGCCGATCAGCACAAAGCCGGGCCCGATCAGCAGTCGGACCGGGACGCCGGACGAGAGCCGCCCGGCGATCCCCGCGCTAACGAAGATCGCCCCCGTGAGCGCCAGCAGGCGCAGACCGGTGCCGATCGCCGAGTAGCCGAGGATGTTCTGGAAGTAGAGGACGATGAAGGTGAGCAGCGAGAACAGCGATGCCGAGATCGCGAACGCGGAGGTAAGGCCGCCGACAAACGTCGGTTTGCGGAGCAAGCCGAGGTCGAACATTGGCTCGCGCCGGCGCGCCTCGATTGCGAGGAAGGCGACGAGCAGCAGTCCGGAGGCGACCATGCAGGCCACCACCAGCGCGGAACCCCAGCCGTCGCTACTCGACTTGATCAGCCCGTAGACGAGCGCCGCGAGGCCGCCGCTGAAGGCCCCGAAGCCGAGCCAGTCGGGTCGGTGCGCCGCCGGGTCACGCGACTCCGCGACTCGCAGCAGGGTTATCGCGATCGCCGCCAGCCCTACCGGGACGTTCACGAAGAAGATCCAGCGCCAAGAGAGGCCGCTGGTGATCGCTCCGCCCAGCACCGGCCCAACCGCCACCGCGATCCCGGCGACGGCCCCGAAGGCGCCGAACGCGACCCCTCGGTCGCGGCCGCGGAAGGCGTCGGCGAGGAGCGCGAGGGCGGTGGCGAACATAATCGCGCCGCCGATGCCCTGGAAGGCGCGCGAGAGGGATAGGACCAGGGCGCTGCCGGCGACTCCGCAGACAAGCGAGCCGGCCGTGAAGATCGCGATCCCAACCGCGAACACTCGGCGGCGGCCGAGTAGGTCGGCCAGCGAGCCCGCCGTAAGCAGCAACGCCGCGAGGGTCAGCGCGTAGGCGTCGATCACCCACTGCACGTCGGACAGCGAGGCGTTGAACTGCCGCTCGATGTCCGGGAGCGCCACATTGACGATGGTCACGTCGAGAAGCAACATGAACACGCCGATCACAACCGCCGCGAGCGTCCACCACTTCCTGTTCATTGCGGTCCTCCTTCGCTGCTCGAGCAGTCACTGTCTGGATCTCCTCCACCACCATGCGCGCGCTCGATGAGAGGCGGATGAGCCTCCGGCCTCGACAGGTGAGCGGTTGTCGCTTAGCGCGATTTTCAGCAGCGGGCCAGGCATCACGGGAGACTCCTGTCGCGTCCGCAGCGACAGTTTGGCCGGCGTGAACCGAGAACGCCTGCTCCTCCTCAGACGCGCAGCGGGTTGCGGCGTGATTCGCGCGCGCGGCGGTTGTTGGGCACAAAGAGAGTGATTCCATGGGTCGGTGTCGCCCCCGGTTTTTTCGGCGGCCGATGATCGTGACCGGTGGGTTGTTGCCCGGTCGGCCGCGCAGGAAGCGCCCTTGTTGTGGGTGGTGAACCGGCGGCGGGTTCGCTGCGTATGCCTCGGTGGAACGGCCGGATCTGGCCGGCCGCGGAACCAACCTGGGAGGTTCCCATGCGCTCGTCATTACGGGCTCTGCGACGCAGCGGACGGTCCGGGAGGTGGTGCGCCGCGGTCGTGCTCGTGGCGGCGGTCGGGATGGCGCTCGTTGCGCCCGCGCTCGCGCAGCGGGACCGCGGAGGCCGCGGCCTGGGACACTACGTCCAGCGCAACCTTGTCTCGGACGTCCCCGGGGCGGCGGAGCTACTCGACGCGGATCTCGTCAACGCGTGGGGGCTGGCGTTTGGGCCAACCACCCCGGCCTGGGTGGCCGACAACGGCACCGACGTGGCGACCCTATATTCCGGGGCGGTCGGCGGCGGGCCGGTGGCTAAGGTTCCGCTGACGGTCTCGATCCCGGACGGAGCGCCGACCGGCGCCGTCTTCAACGGCTCGACCGGATTCGTCGTGCACTCCGGCGCGAGCTCCGGCCCGGCGCGTTTCCTGTTTTCCTCCGAGGCGGGGACCATCACCGGCTGGAGCCCGGGCGTCCCACCGCCGGCGCCATCGACGCAGGCGCAGACGGCCGTCACCGTGCCGGGCGCGATCTTCAAGGGGCTCGCGATCGCCGATACGGCGACCGGCCCGCAGATCTACGCGGCCGATTTCCACAACGCTGAGGTCGACGTGTGGGACGCGAACTTCGCCCCGGTGCGGCGCCCGGGCGCGTTCAGCGATCCGGCCATCCCGGCCGGCTACGCGCCGTTCGGCATCCAGACAGTGAACGGCGGGATCGTTGTCGCCTACGCCCAGCAGGACGCCGATGCCGAGGACGAGGTGGCCGGGCCCGGAAAGGGCTTCGTGGATATCTATGACACCGGCGGCAGCCTGCTGCGCCGGTTCGCGGCGCGCGGACCGCTCAACGCGCCATGGGGCATCGCGCTGGCGACGCAGGGCTTCGGCCGCGCGAGCGGCGCGCTGCTGATCGGCAACTTCGGCGACGGGCGCATCAACGCCTACGATCCCGTGAGCGCCAAGTTCCTCGGCGCGCTGCGAGACGAGCACGGCCGGCGGCTCGCAATCGACGGGCTGTGGGCGCTGGAGTTCGGCAACGGGGTCATCGGCACGCCGCAGACGCTGCTGTTCACGGCGGGCCCCGACGAGGAGACGCACGGGCTCTTCGGCGCGGTCACATCCGTCGCGGGACGCGGCTGACGAAGGGACACACTGGCGCCCGCGGCCGCACCGCCGCGGGCGCTCCGGCCCGTAAGGGCTTCGCCGCCAAGCAGGAGCGCACACGCGCCGCGCCGCCCGGCGCTCCGAGCGGAGGAACGTGCCCACGTCGCCAGTTCGACCTGGGGACGTGGCCTCGTAGCGACTTCCGCCTGGTGAAGCGCGACGTCGGGACCGCCGGCGACGAGCCTCTCGGGCGACCAAGACTTGCATCGACGAAGGGCGCCGTCTCCGACGCCTCGCTGAATGAACCGTTCGCTAGCGCCTTGGGGGAGCACCGGCAGTCCCCGGCGGACGCCTTCGCCGCTCCGCCGCGCTATCGCAATGCGCGAATTGCGGAAGTGACGGCGGCGTCGCCAAGGTGGCGTCTCTTTGCTGCTGTAAGTCCGCCGCGGCTTAGGTTCCCGGTGGGGTCAGTCTATGCGGCGTTCACCTCCTCGGGAGTGGGTTGTTCGTGTCGCTCGTAGCTCGTCCGCTTGAGGGGTTGACGGTCGAGGTGGT
>DATDLN010000081.1:0-8975 GCA_036519295.1 Thermoleophilaceae bacterium | reverse complement strand
CGAGTCGCCCAGCGACCCGCGCCAGATCAGCGCGGCCCCGCTAGCCACCAGCACGAGCGGCCACACGATGGCATCGGAGAACCACAGCCCGAGGGCCCGGAAGGTCAGGAGCACGCTGAGCAGGAGCAACCCGGTGCCGAGCGCCACCTCCACCGCCGCGCGGCCGGTCGGGAGGCGGCGGCGGGCACCGGAGGGCACGTCGCCGGCGGGGATGACGAGCCAGCCGAGCGCATAGATCGCGAGCCCGATCCCGCCCGCCGCCACCGCGACCACGAACACCAGGCGGACGAGCCACGCGTCCAGGCCGTATCGGCGGGCGATGCCCGCGCAGACCCCACCGAGCCAGCGCCCGGAGAGGTCGCGGCGCAGGTGCTGCCGCGCCGGTTGCCGTCGCCCCGGGGTCGGCATCGTGGCCCCAGGTGCGGGATCCCCGAGCTGTGCGCCTCCGTGCGTGCTCATCGTCTTACTCATGATTCCAGCGCCGTCCGCGGCCGGTGGCCGCGCCTCATCCTCGGCGAGCGAGCCCGCTGGCCAACAGGATCGCCCCCGCCGCGGCGCACGCGACGGGGGCGAGGAGGCCGAAGCTGAGCTCGATCACGCCGGTCTCGTCGAGCAGCAGGACGGCTCCGAGCGCGAGCACCGCGATGCCCGCGACGATTGAGGGGAGGTCGGGCCTATCCGCGCGCACTGGCACCCGTGTCCAGACAGGCGGCATTGCCGTCTCCGGCGGCCGAGCCCTGGAAGTCGGTGTCGAAGTCACCACGGTGGAAGCCGTCGTCGACCTCATCGGGGTGGTGGACCACGTTGAGCGCGCCCAGGCCGACGTCGGCGTTGACGAGCAGGCGCGTGGTGTCGGGGCGAGCGTCGGGCTCGTCTAGCACGTCCACGTCCACGCCCCCGCTGTCGCGGTCGAAGACGCGGACAGCTCCCACCCCCACATCGGCGTCGGTCACTACGCATACGTCCTCGGGCACGATCAGACGCGCCTCGCCGACTCCCACGTCGATCTGCAGCGGCCTATCGCCGGCGGGCAGGTCAGTGTCCCGGAGATCGACCTCGAGCTGACCGATCCCCAGCTCGTAGCGGTCGCGCATGTCGATGGCCGAGGCCGGCCGGTACGTCCGGTCACCGACTCCACCGTGCAGTTCGATCCCGGCGGCGGCGACGGCTCCGGCGGCGAGCGCGAGCGTGACCGCCGGCAGGATCAGCCAGCGTACCGGCCTCAGGAACGCGCCGGTCAGGATCGCCGCTCCGGAAGCGACGACGATGATGCCCACCACGACTCCGCCGCCCGCGGCGGCGGCCCAGGCGCCGCCGAGTGCGATGACTCCGCAGAGGATGAGGACCCCGATACCGAGCGCGGCCCGCCGGGCGATGTCTCCCGCGTCGCCGCTCGGTCCTTCTCCGGAGACGATCCACCAGACGAGTACACCGGCACCGACCAGAAAGGCAAGGGGGAAGAGAATCGCTGCAGCGATGGCGCCGCCGCCCAGCAGAAAGGGCCAGGCCACCAGCAGCACGAGCACGGCCACCACGATCGTCAGGGTCCGGTTACGGCCCTCGGCCGGCGGCGGCGCGGCCGCGCCGGCCGGCTCGCTTGGGATGAGCAGCAGGGCGGCGAGGTAGAGGAGCAGCCCCGCGCCGCCGACGAGCGCGAGCGCGATTGCCCCGATGCGGAACAGGATCGGATCTACGTTGAAGTAGCGGCCGAGCCCACCGCAGACCCCCCCGATCACCCGATTCGACCGCGACCGCAGCAGCCGCCGCGGCTCGGGCCGGAGCGGCTGGGTGGGCGCCTCGGCGCCCGGCTGCGGGGGCGACGGTACGCCCTGCGACCCACGGCTGTCCTCGGGGCCGGGGTCGGACGGGCCGCCCGCGGCGGGCTCCCCCGCGGTGGGCTCTTCGACGGTCGGCTCGTCGCCGGTCGGCTCTTCGCCCGTCGGCCCTTGGCTCGGCGGCTCGTCGGCGGTCGGCTCCTCGCTCGGCGGCTCGTCGCCGGTCGGCTCTTCGCCCGTCGGCTCCTCCCCCGTCGGCTCGCCCGACGGAACCTCCGCGCCCGGCTCGCGCTCCTCCGGCCCGTCGTGCTGCCTGTCTTCCGTGGTCATTGGGAATCCTCCGATGGCTTCGTGATCTGCGCCATCGAGAGTGCCGCCCGCAAGGGGGCGTGCCAATTGGGAATCGTCCCTAGGGGACGGCCCTTGCGCCGCCCCGGGAGCGGTCGAAGCGGCCTTCCGTCGCTAGCATTGGGTAGGACACACGACACGGGGGCGAACCAGGTTCGACGTGGAACAGATCGTTCCCGATGTGGCGAGTCGAGGACTCCGGGTTGGCCTCGTTAAACACCCCGGAAACAAATACCTGCGAAGCCTAATCACGACTTCGCCCTCGCCTAGATAGCGAGGAGTCGCACCGGGCGGCCCGCGGCCCGGATCTGCGGCTTCAGATAGCGGGCTCCACCCCGGCGACAGGACCCTCGGTCGTCGGGGGACAACTCCAGGAGGGTATGGCTCCGGTGACGTGCCCCGCGGATCGACCGAACCGGACGCCGAGAGCAGACTCCGCCGGGAACGCTCGTAGCAAGCATCGGGAAGGTGTTCCGCGGACGCGGGTGCAATTCCCGCCGCCTCCACTGAGAGATGACCCTGGCTCCCGCTTCCGGGAGCCAGGCCGCGTCAAACCGAGCTCTGCGTGAGCTCGGTGACCTCGGCGTCGATCGCCGCCATCCCGAGAGCCCTCGCCACCGACACGCGATGGTGTCCGTCACCGACGAAGTGCTGCTCGCCGAGCCGGTAAACGGAGATCGGTGGGAGCGGCGCGCCACGGCGAGCGGCGATCCAGAGCCGCTCCCAGCGGCGGCGACTCGTGGACGCCGGCCGGAAGCTGTGGTCGAAGACCCGGGCCTTGGCGGGCTCGGCCGTCCCTACGATCGAGCACAGCGGAATCGCTCGCACGCCGACCACACGGCGGCTTGCGGGCGGCGCCGTTCCGAGCACGTCGTGCAGCCATGCCAGGCAGCCGGATTGCCCGCGCCGGCGCAGGAGCCAGCGCGTGGCTCGTTCGCGGCGACTCTGGCGGCGCTGCCGCGCAAAGGCCGTCTGGGCGTCGACCATGAGATTGCCGGTTTCCATAGCGTCGAGTGTGCAGCTAAGAGGCCCGCCTTACATCGGGCATTCGCCGCGAGTTCGCGCGCTCGACCCCTTACCCGCCAGGTTCGGGACGACACCGGCGTCTCCGTTCGTACCGCGAAAGAACAGCGTTCGCGGCTTCGTCTACGACGTTCGCGACGCCTTGCTGAGCGTGGTGTGGTAGCGGGCTGCGGCCTACGAGCCCTGGTTCGCGAGCCCCTCGAGGCGCCGAGCAAGCCGGTTCATACCGCGTTCGCGCGCGGCCTGGGCGGCGCCTTCGAAGTCCGTCGGGCGATCCTCGGGTGGCTCGACCTCGACGTCGCGGAGCGTGGCGATCTCCTTGAAGCGCAGCAGCTCCTCGCGCTGCTCGAGTAGGGCGGCGCGCACGCTCGGCTTCGACTCGCGCAGGGCGCCTTCCAGCGCCGCCTCGAGCGAGCCGTGCCGATGGAGCAGTTCGGCCGCCGTCTTCTCACCGATGCCCTTGGCGCCTGGAATGCCGTCGGACGGGTCCCCTCGCAGCGCGATGAAGTCGGGCACGAGCTCGGGGGGCACGCCGTATCGACGCCGCACCTCCTCGGGCCCGATGAGCTCCGCGCCCCTGGCCCCGGTCCGGACGTACAGCACGCTCACGCTCTCGCCGGCGCACTGGAACATGTCGCGGTCGCCCGTCATCACGAGGACCTGTCCACCGCCGTCGGCCTCGCGGCGCGCGTAGGAGCCGAGCAGGTCGTCGGCCTCGAGCGTCTCGCTGACGGCAACCGTCCAGCCGAACGCCTCGAAGAACGCGCGGGAGTCCGCGAACTGGGGTTCGAGCCCCTCCGGCACGTCGGGCCGGTCGACGTGGTAGCCGTCGAACAACTCGAGCCGGTAGTCGGCGGCGTCCGGGCCGAAGCAGAGCACGACGGCCCTCGGGCTGTGCTCCTCCACCTCGCGCAAGACCAGGTTGGCCGTGCCGAGCAACGCGTTCACGGGCCGTCCATCCTTGCCCTGGATCGAGTCCGGGAGCGCATAGAACGCCCGGAACAGCATCGACGGGGCGTCGACCACGAGGAGGGGGCTGCTCACCGGAGTCACCGCCGCCGCATCGTAATGGCCGGGCAGGGTCCCAGCCGATCAGACTTCCAGCACGGTCCCGTCCGGCCCCAGGTTGACGATCCGGCTCAGCCCGACCCGCGATTCCTGCCCCCAGCACTGATGGATGTGTCCGCATACCGCGAGCGGCGGGCGCTTCTCCTCGATCGCGCGAAGGATCGCCTCGCTGCCCAGACCGGCGTCGACGTGCCCCTTGGGCGGCGAGTGCAGCGCCAGCACCGCTCCCTCGGGGCAGCCGGTGAGCCTGCCCGCCGCCTGCTCCTCGTCGAGGTCGAAGCTCCAGTCCCAGGGCGTCACCGGCACGCCGGCGCCGAGGCCCCAGAACGCCGTACCGTCGATCTCCGTGCCTTCGCCGTGCAGCACGGCCGCGGCCTCCCAGCCAGAGCACGCCTCTCGAAGCGCAGCCTCGGTCTCGTTGTTGCCGGGCACGAGCAGGGTGGGCGTATCGATCTGGCGCAGCGGCGCGAGCGTCTCGTCGAGCCCGCGGTGAATCGAGGCGAAGTCGCCCGCCGCGATCACGACGTCCGCCTCGGCGGCCATTCCCGCGAGCCGTCGCGCCCGCCCGAGATCGCGATGCAGGTCGCTAAAGGCGAGCAGCTTCACGCGCGCCGATCGTAGCGCTACGCTCGCCTCGTGCTCGAGCCGTCGTACCTGAGGCTCCACCGCTCGGGCGAGCTCCGAGAGCGTGCGCGCCAAGTGCTCGAATTGCTGCGCGGCCCGTCGTGCACTGTCTGACCGCGCCGCTGCACGGTCGATCGCCTCGCCGACGAGCGCGGCCTCTGCCGCATCGGCCGCCGCGCAATCGTCGCCTCGCACTTCCCCCACTTCGGCGAGGAGAACTGCCTGCGCGGCTGGCGCGGCTCGGGAACGATCTTCTTCAGCGGGTGCAACTTGCGGTGCGTCTTTTGCCTTCCCCCAGGCACTCGTGTCGCCACCGACCGCGGTCCGCGACCCATCGAGAACGTATTCGATGAGGGCTCGAACGAGATCAGCCTCGGCAATGGTCTCGTGCGCCGGCCCCCCAGCGACGTTCGCGTCTACACCCTCACCGGCGAGGCGGCGCCTGCGACCAAGGCGTTCAAGCACCGCTACAGCGGGGACGTCGTCCGGCTCAAGCCGCTCAATGCACCCGCGGTGACACTGACGCCGAATCACCGTGTGTACGCCACGCACCGCAGCGAACCCACACGAATCACGGCGGTCGAGGCGGGTTCGCTGACGCGGGAGCACTATCTCGTGATCCCCAAGCCGCGGGGTGGCATCTCGGCAAACAACATCGATGTTGCGGAGGTGCTGAACCGACACGTGTCCGGGGTTATTCGTCCGCGGGGGAGGACGGTCGACGAGTCTCGGCTCGCAACGGCGCTGGCTGAGGACCGCACATCGAGGGAGGTCGCGGAGAGACTTGGCTACCACCCCACGTACGTGCGGAAACTTCGGGCAGCGCTGCGCGGTGGTGAGTTGGCTGCCGGTCCTCCACGCGGCCGGGCGATTCAGTTGGAAGACGGTCGCGTCCGCCTCGCCGGGGAACACCGTCCGGGAGTCCCGGCAACGCTGCCGCTCGACGAGAGCCTTGCCTGGATCCTTGGTGTCTACTGCGCCGAGGGACATGTCCATCGCCAGTCGAATCGACCAAACTCCCATCGACTCGTTTTCGCCGTCGGTTCGCACGAGGATGAGCTCTTGCGCCGCGTATCTATCGCATTGGAGGGCCTCTTCGCGCTGAGCCCGACGGTTGTCGAGCGCAGAACGACGACAACGGTCGAGGTGGGGAACGAGCTTGGCCTTCTCCTGAAGGTGCTCCCGAGCATGCATCGCTGGGTCCCCGCCAGCCGCAAGGTGATCGAGGGCCGCACCGTACGCCAAGCGCCGCTCTGGTACGTGAAGTTCAAGCGCGACCGACTCAACGGAACGGTCCAGGCGCGGGAACGAACGCGCTGGCGAGATCAAGGCACCCACTTTCTCGTACCGATTCATCGACTCGAGCGTGAGCACTGGGAGGGCGACGTCTACAACCTCGAGGTAGACCATCCCACCCACTCGTACATGGCACCGGCAGTCGCCGTCGCCAACTGCCAGAACTTCGACGTCTCGTGGCAGGTGCAAGGTGAGGAGGCGTCCGCCGAGCGACTCGCCGGGACGATGCTCGAGCTGCAGTCGCACGGGTGTCACAACATCAACTGGGTGACGCCCGAGCACGTGGTGCCGCAGATCCTCGAGGCGCTCCCGCTGGCCGTCGAGGGCGGTCTGCGGCTCCCGACCGTCTACAACACGAGCGCCTACGACAGCCCCGACTCGCTCGCGCTCATGGACGGCTTGGTGGACGTCTACATGCCCGATCTCAAGCTGATCTCGAGCGAGCGGGCGCGACGGTATGTCGGCAAGCGCGAGTACGCCGACGTCATGCGGCGCAACGTTCTCGAGATGCAGCGCCAGGTCGGCGACCTGGTTCCTGACGACCGCGGCCTTGCCCGGCGGGGCCTGATCTGCCGTCACCTCGTGATGCCCGGCCTACTCGATGAAACCGAGGCGGTGCTGCGCTTCGTGGCCGAGGAGCTCGGGCCGGGCACCTACGTGAACCTGATGGGCCAGTACTACCCGGCAGGGAAGGTACGCGACGGGCGCTACGAGGAGATCGACAGGCGCCCGCATGCGGAGGAACTGGCGCGGGCCTTCGAGATCGCGGATGAGCTCGGTCTGCGGCGCCTCGACCGGCGGAGCAGGGCCGAGGCCCTGTCCTCCGGATAGACCTGCGCTTCGACCCTCGGCTCCGGGTAGAAGCAGCTTGTGGGACAGATTTCGCTAATCGACTCCCAGTCCGAGCCGAACGATGCGACGCCGTTCCTGCCCGAGCGGCGGAGCCTCGAGGCGCTGCGGAAGGCGGCGTCGGGCTGCCGTGGCTGCCACCTCTGGCGTGACGCGACGCAGACCGTCTTCGGCGAGGGCCTGAAGCGCTCCCGGGTGATGTTCGTGGGAGAGCAGCCCGGCGACCAGGAGGACCGCCAGGGCAAGCCGTTCGTCGGCCCGGCCGGCAAGGAGCTCGATCGTGGGCTCGAGGTCGCTGGGATCGCGCGTGACGAGACCTACGTGACGAACGTGGTCAAGCACTTCAAGTTCGAGGAGCGGGGCCGCCGCCGCATCCACCAGACGCCCAAGCGTTTCGAGATCGACGCCTGCAGGCCGTGGCTCGACGAAGAGCTGCGCGTGGTCGAGCCCGAGGCCCTCGTGCTCCTCGGGGCGACCGCGGCCAAGGCGCTGCTCGGCAGCTCCTTTCGCCTCACCCAGCACCGCGGCGAGCTGCTCGACTCCGGACTCGCGCCGATCGTAACCGCCACGATCCACCCCTCGGCGATCCTCCGCGCGCCCGACGACGACGCCAGGGCCGCCCAGAGAGAGTCGTTCGCCGAGGATCTGCGCGTCGTCGCCCGGGCGCTGGCCTGACGGACGATCTGGGGGCGAGTCGCGCGAGTAACCAACTCCCAGGGGCGGGGGTATTTCCCCTTGTCGACCATCGGTCAATAAGAGAGGAGGCTCACGTGTCCGACCGTCAGGGGGACGCTCCCCGCAACAAGCAGTTCCTGCTTGCCCGTCACGAGGCGCGGGTACTCGAGTGGATCGCGAGCCGCCTGCCGAGCTGGGTCATGCCGGACCATCTCACGGCCCTGGGCGTCATCGCCGCCGTCGGGATCGCCGCCGCGTACCTGCTTTCGAACGGCAGCGAGGTCTGGCTCTGGGCCGCCAGCGCCCTGCTCGTCGTGCATTGGCTCGGCGACTCGCTCGACGGCACACTCGCACGGGTCCGCAAGATCGAGCGGCCAACCTACGGTTACTACCTCGACCACCTCGTGGACGCCCTCGCAACAGCGCTGATCGGGCTGGGCCTCGGGCTCTCGCCCTACATGCTCCTCAGCGTCGGGCTGGTGATCGTGATCGCCTACCTGGTGCTCTCGATCAACACCTACCTCGAGACCTACGCCTTCGGCGTCTTCACGCTCGGCTATGGCCGTCTGGGGCCAACCGAGGTCCGCGTCGTACTGATCGGACTGAACACGCTCCTGGCGCTCGGCGTCGGGCTGGGCTTCCAGGTCGGCGATCTCGGCTTCACGGTGCTCGACCTGATCGGCCTCGGCATCGCCGGGCTGATGGTGACCACCCTGGTCGGCCGCGCGGCCCGCAACCTGCGCGTGCTCGCCGCCCGCGAGCCGGCGGGCCAGGCGCGGGTGTAGCCGGGCGGCGGCTCGGCTGCAAAGGCGCGCCCGGACAATGGCCGGCGCGCCGCCGAGGCCCACGCGTTCGACCTTCCGCGGGATAACGCCGCGAAAGGTCCAACGCGTGGACGACTGAGGCGTCCGGTTTGCCCGGGCCGTCCGGTTCGGCTCGGGTGGGGGAGCCCGCACGGGTTCGACCTTCTGCTGGATAAGGCCGCGAAAGGTCGAACGCGTCGAGAGGAGGCGGCCTCGGCCCCGGGCGTTCGGCTCGGCTCGCCTGCGGGCTAAGCCTCGATCCACCGATTCGGTCTCGGGCTGTGGGCGAGTGGCGGTCGTGGCTGGGTAACGGTTTGGGGTTGGGCCCGCCGCGCGTGCTCGGCGGTGCGGCCGTCTGAGGGCGGCTCCGGTTGATCGTCGGGCTCGTGGGGAGAGCGGCCGGGCGGTGGCGGCGGCGGGAGCGTTGGGGGTGGGTGAGGCGATCGGGCGGCGGCGGGGAGCGCGCGGATGCGGGTGAGCGCCTCGATGAAGTGGCGCTGCCGGGGCCAGCGGG
>DATDLN010000080.1:0-23630 GCA_036519295.1 Thermoleophilaceae bacterium | reverse complement strand
CGAAGGCCGCCCCGCGACGAGCGGATCGACTGTGCCTTAGCGCCGTGTCGTCAGCACCTGGCCTTCTCGGACGTCGACCGGGTCACCTGGCCCGTCTCGCTCGTGTAGGTGGTCCGCGCCGTGCGCCGGTTCCCGGTGCAGCCCACCACCTGGTAGAAGCCGACCTTGACCCTCTTGCCCGTGACGCGCTTGGTCGTCACTCGGCGGGGGAGGTGGCTCACGGACTCGCGAACCGAGGTGTCGAGGCCGGTGACCGGATGCAGAAGGTTCGGCGGGACCGAGAAGCGGAAGTCGCTGGCCGGATGGCCGGCGATCCTGGTCTTGACGAACCTGCCTCGAATCGCGTCGTGGATCTGGAGTGGGCAGCCGATCTTGTCCGTGTCGAAGTCCGCCGCTCCCGTCGGGGTCGTCGGGTACGGCGGGTCGGTGTCCAGGCGGATCGCCATGCCGTCGCCGATGTTGTAGAGCCTCAGCCGCTGGTTGCACGGCAGGCTCGCCACGAGCGTTTGATCGCTGCTCGAGCCGCTTGCCGCCTTGACGACACCGGTGCCGACCAGCGCCTTCCTGCAGGCCGCCGCGGGACCCGACTGGACCTGACTGAACGTACACGACGGGAAGTCCTTCGGGTTTGCCACCAGACCCTCCGATCCGATCGCGTACGTCTCGATCGGCGTCGCCCGCTTGCTCGGGTCGGTTTCGGACACCCTGAAGCCGAAGTCGACCGACACGGGAACTGGTTTCTTCAGGCTGCCCTCGGCAATCGGCCTGCCGCCGGACACGTGCGTCTCGTACACGTTGTCGGCGAGCGCCACGCCGGCCAGCGCAACGACCCCGACAAGGGTCAGCGCGGCAATCAAAAGCTTGCGCATTCCTCCTCCTGAGGGTGAACGGTTACTTGGAACTGCACACGCGTCCACCCGAATCCCTCCCATCTCGACCCCGGCGGACAAACCACCCTAACACCGACTTGCCGGCCTTCGATGCGGCATGCTGTCGCCGCGTGCGGCCGCCCCGGGACGCCGAGATATACGCACCCGAATTTCCGACCAGCATGGAATGGCTGAACGTCGCCTTCCTGCGGATGAACACCCTGATGGGGCGGGGGGCGGTGCTGGTCGAGTTCTGGGACTTCGCCCGCGTCAACTCGCTCCGCACGCTCCCGTACCTGAAGGCCTGGCACGAGCGCTATGCGGACGCCGGCCTGCGAGTGATCGGGGTGCACTCGCCCGGCTACTCGTTCGGCAGGGATCGCGACCTGGTGGCTCGCGCGGTCGAGCGCCTGGACGTGCCGTACGCGGTGCTGCTGGATCCGTCCTTCGAGGTGTGGCGCCTCTATGGCAACGAAGGCTGGCCCGGGCGCTACCTCTTCGACCGCACGGGCAAGCTGCGTCTCATCCACTACGGCGAGGGCGAGTACCTGGACACCGAGCTGGCGATACAGGAGTGCCTGGGCGAGAGCCGGACGCCTCTCGAGCCGCTTCGCGCGGAGGACGCCCCCGGTGTGCTGCTCCAGCCGCAAACGGCCGACATCGCGCTGCCGCGCGACCGCCCGAGGCTCCACCTGGTGCGCGACTGGAGCGACGGCGAGGACTGGATCGAGGCCGCCGACGCAGGCGCCGCGGCGCGCTTCTCCTACACGGCCGGCGGGGCGTTCGCGGTTCTGTCGGGGGCCGAGGTCGAGCCCGGCCTCTACGAGGCGGAGGGTGTGGTGGAGGCCGACTCGCCGGGACTCCGGCTGCACGGTGTGCAGTTCACGCCGATTCCGCCAGCGCCCGACGTCGCCGCGACATAAGCGGCGCGAGAAGCGAGCATGGCAAGGACGCAGGGAGCCCAGCGTGCTAGGCACGCGGGCGACCGAGGACGCCGCCAGGCGACGCTTATCGCGCCGCTAGGGCGCGGCGGATCTCCTTGGGGAGCATGAAGCGCACGTCCTCCTGCACCACCTCGAACTCCGACACCTGCGCTGTCCCCCGCTCGCGGAAGAAGTCGACCAGCCGCTGCACCAGCTCCTCGGGAGCGCTCGCCCCGGACGTGATCCCAACCACCCGCGTCCCCTCGAGCCACTCCTCGCGCACCTGCGACTCGTTGTCGATCAGGTGCGACTCGGCGCCGTGGTCGCGGGCCACCTCCACCAGCCGGTTCGAGTTCGAAGAGTTCCGCGAGCCGATCACGAGCACCAGGTCGCACTCGCGAGCCATCTGCCGGACCGCCAGCTGCCGATTGGTGGTGGCGTAGCAGATGTCGTCCGACTTCGGCCCGGCGATTCTCGGGAAGCGCTCGCGCAGGCGCCGGATGATGCGGTCGGTCTCGTCCACGGAGAGGGTCGTCTGGGTCAGGTAGGCGACCTTCTCGGGATCCTCGACCTCGAGGCGGTCGACGTCGTCCTCGGTCTCGATCAGAGCGAAGTGCTCGGGGGCCTCGCCCATCGTGCCCTCGACCTCCTCGTGCCCCTCGTGCCCGATGAGGACGATCGTGTAGCCCTCGGCGGCAAATTTCTTCGCCTCCACGTGCACCTTGGTTACGAGCGGACAGGTGGCGTCGATGGTCTTCAGGCGCCGCGCCTCGGCGTTCGCGTGCACGGCCGGCGAGACACCGTGGGCCGAGAAGATCACGGTCTGTCCCGCGGGCACCTCCGTCTCTTCCTCGACGAAGATCGCGCCCCGATCGCGCAGCTGCTCCACGACGTGCTTGTTGTGCACGATCTCCTTGCGCACGTACACCGGGGGCCCGTACAGCTCGAGCGCGCGCTCGACCGTCTGAACGGCCCGGTCGACGCCCGCGCAGTAGCCGCGCGGTGCCGCCAGCAGCAGCGTCTCGGGTGCGGCGGGCATACTCGGCTGGAGGCTAGCGAGTGTGCTCGCCGTCGTAAGTTGCGTCGCGTTTGGCGAGCGAAAACCGAGGCAGCCGAGGACGCAACGAGCGTGGCGCACTTGAAAGTGCGCAAGCGAGCGAGGTCGACGGCTGGCGAAGGTTTGCAGCCGCCAAACGTGGCGGTACTTGCGGCGGCGAGCACTTAGAGCGTCCGCAGCAGCTCGTACACCGTCTCCCCCACCGCGTCCACGCTTCGCTCCGACACCGCCGACATGTCGTCGCAGGGCCGGTGGAAGCAGGGGAAGCCGAAGTCGATCAGGTCGATGGCCGGCACCCCGACCCGGAGGAAGGGAATGTGATCGTCGAGCACCCCGCCGGAGCTGTCCGGTGGGAACACGGGCTCCGCCCCCACCCGCTTCGCGGCGGCTCGCAGGCGGCGCCAGAGGCCCGGCCGCGAGAAGCCCTCGCGGGGGATGCGAAGGCGGCGATCGCCAACGAAGTCGAGCAGGACCATCGCGCGCGCATCACGGAACGAGCGCGCCGCCACCTTGCTTCCCCGCAGCCCCTGTTCCTGGAAGTCCGAGTCGGGCGTGCCGCGCGGGCTCTCCTCGCCGTCGAAGAGCACGAACTGGATCGTGTGGCGAGGGCGCCGGATCGTCCGTGCGAGCTGGGTGACGATCGCAGTGCCGGCGGCGCCGTCGTTCGCCCCGACGAAGCCGGGAAGGTCCTTGGTGTCGTAGTGCGCGCCGACCACGACGTAGCCCGGCTCGCGGCCGCGCACCGTGCCGATCACGTTGCGCAGGCCGCCGGGCACCTCCTGGAAGCGCCCGTTCGGCAGCAGGCCCCGCAGCCGCTCGCCCAGCTGCTGCGACGCCTCCGAGCCGGCCGGCCGCGGACCGAGCTCGACCTGCTCGCGCAGGAGGCGAAACGCGGCAGCGCCGTCGAAGCGGTTCACCGCGGGGCGCGGCGGCGCGCCGTCCGCGTCGCTGTCGGTGAACGGCAGGTTGTCGGTCGCCACCAGGATCACGAGCGCAAGGCCGAGTGACACCTGGAGCACCAGCACGGCGCCCAGCAGCTTCACACTCCCGATTGTCCCGGGTAGGCTGGAACGGTGGCGACGCAGGGGCACAAAGACCGGCTGACGGCCATCGACGCGTCCTTCCTGCATCAGGAGAAGGACGCGTCCCACATGCATGTCGGTGCGCTCGTGACATTCGACGGGCCCCCGTCCTCGCGCGAGGACTTCATCGCGCACCTCGAGTCGCGGCTGCATCTCGTGCCGCGCTACCGTCAGAAGCTCGCCTTCCCGAGGTTCGAGATGGGCCGTCCGTTCTGGGTCGACGACCCGAGCTTCAACCTCGACTACCACGTGCGGCACACCGCGCTGCCGCGACCGGGCAGCGACGAGCAGCTCCGACAGCTCGTGGGGCGGATCTTCTCCCAGCGGCTGGATCGCTCGAAGCCGCTGTGGGAGCTCTGGCTCGTGCAGGGTCTCGAGGGCGGGCGCTTCGCCCTGATCTCGAAGACCCACCATGCGCTGGTGGACGGGGTCTCCGGCGTCGACATCGCGACCGTTCTGTTCGATCTCCACCCGGTGCCCGCCGAGGTGTCCTCGGACAGCTGGGCGCCGGAGCCCGAGCCCTCGGACATCGATCTCGTCGCCGAGGGGGTCAAGGGGCTGATCCGGACTCCCGTGAGCCTCGCCGGACGGGCCCTCGGCGCGCTGTCGCGGCCGGGCCAGTCGCTCGAGCAGGCACGAGAGGCTGCCGAGGGCATCGGCGAGGTGGTGTGGGCCGGGCTCAACCCGGCGCCCGACGTGCCGCTCAACGTGGAGATCGGCCCTCACCGGCGGGTGTGGTGGGTCCAGAGCCGTCTGTCGGACTTCAAGGAGATCAAGAACGAGCTCGGCGGGACCGTGAACGACGCCGTGCTCGCCGTCGTGGCCGGCGCGCTCGGCCGCTGGCTGCGCGAGCGCGGCGTGCGCACCGAGGGCATGGAGCTGCGCGCGCTCGTGCCGGTATCGATCCGCGCCGAGGACGAGCACGGCACGCTCGGCAACCGGATCGCCGCGATGCGGGGGCCGCTTCCCGTCTATGTGCGCGACCCCGTGGAGCGACTGCGCACGGTGCAGGAGGCGATGGGGAACCTGAAGCAGTCGAAGCAGGCACTCGGTGCCGAGGTGATCGCTGGGCTCCAGGACTTCGCGCCGCCGACGCTCCTCGCCCAGGCTTCGCGACTCAACTTCTCGACCCGCCTGTTCAACCTGATCGTCACCAACGTGCCGGGCCCGCAGTTCCCGCTCTACCTGCTCGGACGCGAGATGGAGACGATCGTGCCGATCGCCTTCCTGCCGGAGCACCACGCCCTCGCCATCGCGATCATGAGCTACAACGGCAAGGTCGAGTTCGGGCTGCTCGCCGACTACGACGCGATGCGCGACCTCGAGGACCTTGGCCGAGCGGTCGAGGAGTCCCTGGCCGAGCTCCTCGAGGCGGCTCGGAAGGCGGCCGCCCCGGCACGATCAAACGGTGGGAAGAAGTCGACGGCGAAGCCGCGGTCCGCCGCGGCGAACCCCTCCGCTCAGGACCGAGAGGGCTGAGGGGCAGCGGCAGGCTGCCGACCGCGGCGGCGACGACGACGCGGGGGCTTCCGCCCGGCCTGCGGCTTCGGATGCCCCGGGGGCTTGGCGAAATGGAGATAGAGCAGGCCGTAGTGCATTACAGGCGTGGATGCTTTCGCGAGCGGGCTTATTCCGCGCATCCACGCGGCCGGCGTTCTGGAATGGGCTAGGTTTTCCCCCGATGACTGACCAATTCGCACGCGTGGGCGAGCTCGACATCGCCTACCAGACGCTCGGCGACCCCGCCGATCCGCCCCTCCTGCTCGTGATGGGGCTGGGCATGCATCTCATCCACTGGGACCTGGAGCTCTGCCGGCAGCTCGCCGAGCGCGGCTTCTACGTGATCCGATACGACAACCGCGACGCGGGCCGCTCGACCAAGATCGATGCGCCCGTGCCCAATCTGATGCGCGCCATGGCCGGCCTACCGATCGAGGCCCCCTACCTGCTCCGCGACATGGCCGACGACGCGTTCGGCCTCCTCGACCACCTCGGCATCGAGCGAGCGCACGTGCTGGGCGCGTCGATGGGCGGCATGATCGGACAGGAGATGGCGATCCGGCGGCCGGAGCGCGTCCTGTCGCTCGCGTCGCTCATGTCCACCACCGGAGAGCGTCGCCACGGCCGGCCGAAACTGCGCCTGTGGAGC
This sequence comes from Thermoleophilaceae bacterium, assembly GCA_036519295.1. Lineage (GTDB taxonomy): Bacteria > Actinomycetota > Thermoleophilia > Solirubrobacterales > Thermoleophilaceae > JACVRW01. The sequence goes on along the minus strand of DATDLN010000080.1, from coordinate 17,550 downwards.
CTCTTCGTCCACCGCGCGCCCCAGCGGCGGGACGACTACGTGGAGTACTTCGTCCGCGTGTTCCGGATGATCGGCTCGCCCGGGTACCCGGTCGACGAGGCCCGCCTGCGCGAGCTCGCGGCGGCCACCTACGACCGCGGGCACCACCCCGCCGCCACCGGGCGCCAGCTTGCGGCGATCATGGCCTCGGGCGACCGCACGGAGCAGTTGTGCCGGCTCGGGGTCCCCACCGTGGTGATCCACGGGACGGACGATCCGCTCGTCCCGTTCCGGGGCGGAGTCGCAACCGCCCGTGCGATCCCCGACTCCGAGTTCATCGCAATCTCCGGCATGGGCCACGACCTGCCGCACGAGGTCTGGCCGAAGGTGATTGACGCGGTGGTGACGAATACCGAGCGAGCCGCGGCGCCTGCGCCGGCGTAGCCTCGCGGGCTCTCGGCGGGCGCGCCTCGGGGTGGGCGTGGCTGGGGCTGGGTAGGTCGCGCGGCCGGCAGCCACGCGTTCAAAGACTGGCACGCCGACGGGGCAAATCCTCACTCCGGCCGGTGCTCCGGCGCCAACCGCCGCGCCAGCGCGACCGTCTCCGGGTCGAGCTCGGCCTCCACGATCTCGTAGTCGGTCCCGTACTCCGCCAGGAGCGCATCGCGAACCGCCGTCCACGGTGACGTCCCGCTGCCGTCGAGCTCGTCCTCCACGGCTCCGGCCGTCCCGGGGTCCCATGGCAGGTCGAGCGCCTCGTACACCGGCACGAGCACCTCGCGGACGCGCCCCGCGTCGCCCGCCACGATCACGCCGCCCAGGTGCGAGGCGCCGGCGATGATGCGCTGCCCGATGCCGGCCAGCTTCACCGCGTCGCGGGCGTTCACGCTGTAGCCGCCCGGGCAGTACTCGCCCGGCACCTCGCCCACGCGCGCGTCGACGCCGAGCCGCCGCAGGGCGCGGGCGATCAGCTCCGCGGTCCGGCCGAAGCGCGCGTGGATCCCGGCGCGCGGCGCCGGGTCGGGTACGGCGTGGGCGAGCGCGATCGTCTGCTGGTGGAACACCGCGGCGCGACCGCCCGCCAGGCGCAGCACCGGCTCGAAACCGCCGGTGCGGGCCGCGCGGACGGCGTCCGGGTAGCCCGGCGCCACCGCGTCCTGCTTCGCGAATGCGACCATCGGCCCGGGACGCGCCAGGCGCAGCGTCTCGGGCAGCTCGCCGGCGGCGACGCGCTGCAGGAGAGCGCGCGACACCGCGACGTCGAGGGCGCGGTCCTCCGTAAAGGCGTCGCTGATCAGATGGAGGCGAGGCAGCTTGTACCCGCGCTCAAAATCCGAGCGCGAACTTCGCCTCCTCGCTCATCATCTCCGGAGTCCAGGGCGGCGAGAAGGTCATCTTGGGATACACGCGTGTCACGCCGTCGAGCTCGCCAACGAACTCCTCGATCTGGTCGCCCACCTGCGGTCCGATCGGGCAGCCGGGCGAGGTGAGCGTGAACGTCACGAAGACCTCGCCGTCCTCGATCTCGACCTCGTAGATGAGTCCCAGCTCGACGAAGTCGAGCCCCAGCTCGGGGTCGATCACGTTGCTCAGGGCTTCCTGTACGTCGTCGACGGTCGGCATGGAAACGAGGATAGTAGGGTCAGGTCATGCCCCTGCTGGCGCTTCTTGCGCTGTTCATTCTGGTACCGCTCGCGGAGCTGTACGTGATCCTCAAGGTCGGCGACGCGATCGGCGCGATCTGGACGATTCTCCTGCTCGCGGCCGACTCCGTGCTCGGCTCGCTGCTTCTCCGCGCACAGGGAAGAAGCGTTTGGCGACGCTTCAACACTGCGCTCGCCGAGGGCAAGATGCCCCACCGCGAGGTGATCGACGGAGTGCTCGTGGTCTTCGGTGGGGCTTTTCTGATCACGCCCGGCTTCATCACAGACGTGGTCGGGCTCGTGCTGCTGATACCGCCCACGCGCTCCCTGGTGAGGCGCCTGCTCGTGAGCCGCCTGGGGCGCCGGCTCGCCGTTGGGGCCGCCACGCGCGGCCGTATGCGCTACGACGTTGATGGCACCGCTCGCGAGGACCCGTCCCCACCGGGGCGGCTCGAGCGGTGAGCGACCCGGCGCTCGCGCTCTCGTTCTTCGACCCGGCGCGCGAGATCTACGGGACGGCCCGGTCGGGCACGACGATCCTGTTCGAGGGCCGCCGTCCCGTGCGCCACGCCGAGGGCCCGGCGCTGAGGCAGATCGGGGAGGGCTGGCGGGCGGAGCTGGCCGAGGTGCTCGAGCTCGAACTCGCACCGGTCGCGGAGACGGCGGAGCTGGGCGACCTGAGCGCACGGGTGTGCCGGGTCACCGGCCGGGTCGCCGGCCGGGCGGTCGAGTGCCTCGGAACGGTGGCGGAGACCCGCTCGCCTCCGGTATGGGAGCAGCTCGACGCGCTGCGGACGATCTCGGCCCTGGTCGACGAGGGCAACGCCCTGCTCGCCGTGTCCCGCCGTCCGCGGGACGCGATGGGCCACGGCCAGGAGAAGGTGACCGCCCGGCTCCTGCGGGACGGCCGGGCCGCGGCGGTGGACGAGGCCCGCATCTCCACGGTCTACGACAGCGGCGGCCGTCAGCGCAGCGCCGGCCTCGAGCTCTGGCTCCCGGGCGAGGAGCTGCCCCACCGCGGCTCGGGCATGGTGATCGCGGGCTCCTCGCTCGACCTGGAGGGACTCCGCGTGCACACCGCCGTGTTCCGCTGGCGCCTCGACGGCCGCGACGGCATCGGCGCCTACGAGCTGATGGTTCGGACCGAACCTCCCGCAGCGGCGTGAGGCGGGTGTGACGGCCGCATGATCAGGGCGCTGATCACCGACTTCGGCGGGGTCCTCACCTCGCCCCTCCAGGAGGGCTTCCTCGCCTACCAGGAGGAGTCCGGCGTCTCGCTCGAGGAGCTCGGCCGCGCGATGGCGCGCGCGACCGAGGAGCACGGTGAGCCCCCGCTGTTCGTGCTCGAGCGCGGCGAAATCACTGAGACCGAGTTCCGCGCCCGCATCGAGCCGCACCTCGAGGACGGGTTCGACATGACCCGGCTGCGAACGCTCTACTTCGAACGAATGCAGGCCAATCGGCCAATGATCGAGTTCGTGCGCGAGGTGCGCAACCGGGGGCTGCGCACGGCCCTGCTGACGAACAACGTGCGCGAGTGGGAGCCGCTCTGGCGCGCCAAGCTGCCGGAGATCGACGAACTGTTCGAGGTGGTGGTCGACTCCGCGTTCGTCGGGATGCGCAAGCCCGACCCCGCCATCTACCAGTTGACGCTCGAGTGGCTCGGCATGGTGGCCGAGGAGTGCGTTTTCGTCGACGACCTCGAGGTGAACTGCGACACGGCCCGGGCCCTGGGCATGACCGCCGTGCGCTTCGAGCGCGCCGAGCAGGCGATTCCGGAGCTCCGGTCAGCCCTCGCCGACTAGCCCGGCGATGGTGGCGCGCATCGCCGCCCGCGCCCGTCCGATCCCAAGGCCCTGGTGGAAGCGGTAGCTCTCCCAGGCGGTCCAGGCGGACGCCGAGACGAGCGCCGCCCGCAGCACCGGGCGCTGCTCTTCCGGTGCACGCTCGAGCTCGTCGCGGAACACACGCTCCACGTCGGCGACGCCGGCCTTGCGGGCCGCCGCGAGCCAGCCGGCGACGGCGCCCGAGTCCGGCTCCAGCAGCGACGCCGCCCGTCGAACTCCCTTGCTCAGCTCGTAGAGTCGTGCGCGCTGCTCGACGAACGCGTCGATCCGGTCCGGGAGGGGCAGGGAGGCGTCCACGGGCCGAAGCGTGGGAACGACGCGCTCGTATTGCTGGCGCGCCACCGCCTCGAACAGCTGCTCGCGATCGGGGAAGTGCTGGAACAGGGAGCGCTCGGATACGCCTGCGCGCGCCGCGATCCGCTCCGCCGTCGGTCGCAGCTCGCCCTCGTCGAGGAGGGCGAGCAGTGCGTCGACGAGCGCCCGGCGGGTGCGCTCTGCCCGCTCCGTTCGCCCGTCGCGTGCTCCTGCGGCGAGCCCCATTTCATCGGGGAGCATAAACACACACTTTTGTCGCAACTTGCGGATTCGATACCAAAGCCCCCCTTGACCGTGGTACGCACCGCTGATCTACTGCACCGCCAGAGACGCGGACCAGCGCAAAGAGCGAAGCCAAGAGGTTGTAAGGCTCGCCGCGCCGCCTGAGGGCTTCGGCCCAACTGGCGCGCACCTCAAGCGCGAAGTCCGCGTCTCGCTTTTTTTCTGCGCGCTGGGAGCGGCCGGTTCAGCGTCGACGCTCGCGCATTTCCGCCTTCGCCCTCCTGCGGTAGCGCAGGATCTTCCTGAAGTTCAGCCTGTACCTCTGGAGAGCCGAGCCGGGCGGCAGCTCGAAGCCGCCGATCAGGCGGTGCGGGATCACGGCCCAGCCGTCGTCCTCCTCGACCAGGTCGCCGCGGACCTGGAAGTTGCGCTGCCAGACGAACCGCGGGTGGTGGTCGTGGGCGGTGACGCAGGCGAGCCCCGGCTGAACCGGGAGGCCGAGCGCGCCGGCCCCGATCCGGATCCTGCGGGCGGCGCGATCGACGGAGATCGGCACGCGCAGCGCGAAGGGGAAGCCGTCGGGCGCGACGAACGAGAGCACGGCGCTCGGGTAACGCGCGCCCAGCTCGTCCATGCGCGTATCCCACTCCGCCATTCCTCCCTCCGCCGGGGCGTGCCGGGCCGGCGGCTCCTCGTCGTGCCCCGACCGCACCTCCTCCATGTGCGCGTCGAAGAGCCGCGGCTCCTGGGTGGCGTCCCCGTCGGGCCACACGTACACGCGTTCCGGCCGGACGTGCATGTAGATGCGGGTGTAGTACCAGTCGAAGAGCCCCCTGAGCGGCTTCGGCGGCAACATCTGCTTCATGCCGGGCAGCTTTTCGACTGACTCGCGCGTGTAGCGCTCGCGGTTGTGCGCGAGGTCGCGGTCGTCCACGTCGGCAGTGCCCTGCACGAGCACCTGCGGCGCCCGCTCGATGCCGCTGCCCGTGGGGTCCGAGAACAGCAGCGCGACCTTGGGGTTGGCGAGAGCGTCCTTCGCCTTCTTCGGATAGCCGAGTCCGGTGGTCACGTCGATGCACGGATCGCCCGGCCGGTAGTAGGGGGTCACCGGCCACCCGATCGGCTGGCCGCGGCGATCGATCGTCATGTACTCCGTCGTGATGAAGCTCTCGAAGACCTGCTGGATCTCAGGCGGAAGCGTCCCGGTCACGCGCCGATTCAATCACGCCTGGTAGCAGGCGCTCGAGCTCCGCAGCGAGCAGCTCGGGAGCGCTGATCGTCGCTCCGTGGCCCTGCCCCTCGAGGGTGCGCACCTCCGCACCTTGAATCGCCGCGGCAAACGCATCCGTCGACCGGCGCGCCCAACCCGGGCTCTCCGATCCCACCAGCAGCAGGCAGGGAACGGCAAGCCCCTGCAGGCCGAGGCCGTCGAGCTTGAACTCTCGTTCCGCTCGCAGCTCACGCGGCGCGGTTGGGGACACTTCGAGGCGCGCCTGCCAGAGGGGCGTCCCTTCCATTTCGTCGAGCTCCTCGTGGCTGTAGCCGCCGACGTCGTGCATGAAAACGCGCACCGCCGCGTTCCGCTCCCCCGCCGCGATGTGGGCCTCGTAGCGCTCGATCCAGGTCTCATCCGCGAGGAGGCCGCCCATCGGCGGCTCGTAGAGCACGAGCCGCGGTAGGCGACCGAGACGCACGGCCGCGCCGGCGGACACGAGCCCGCCGTAGGAGTGCCCGAACAGGTATGCGTCCCCGCCGGCCTCCCGCACCACGGCCTCGACGTCGTCGAACTCGCGCTCGAGCGCATACCCGGCGCCGTCGCCGGAGTCGCCACGGCCGCGGCGATCGAGCGCCCAGACGGTGAACTGCGACTCGAGGTGCGGGCGCACCAGGTCGAAGCTCCAACGCGCCGAGCCCGCGCCGTGCACCATCACGAGCGGGGGTCCCTCGCCCGCCACGTCGCAGGCGAGCCGAACTCCCTCCGGGGCTGTCACGTGGCGTACCACGAAGCGGCGAGCCTATAGGCAGGCCTCCGGCGCCCACAGGCCGAGGCCACGACCGCGCGCCCTCCGCGCGGCCGCAGCGAACTCGTCCGCGTACTCGACGTTCGGCGGGATCGTGAGGGTCTGCGCGTAGCCGCGCGCCACGAGCAGGCGGTTGAGGAAGTGCCCGTCGCCGAGCCAGACGTAGACGAGCGCGCGGCCGTAGCGGTCCCGCTCCTCGGCCCCCAGGCGATAGCGCACCCCGGTCCCAAGCGGCAACAGCCGCCTCACGAACGCGGCCGCCTTGCGCCCGTAGCACTCGACCTCACCGTAGACCTCCGGAGTGTCGATCCCGATCAGCCTCACCTTGCCGATCCCGGACAACCAGAGGGTGTCGCCGTCGGTGTGCTGTGTGACCCGCGCCGATACGCGGCCTTTGCTCGGAGGCTCGCCGCTGAGGTCGCAACCGGCGAGAAGGAAGAGAAGGCCGAGGAGCAGGAGACAGCAGCGACAATTAGCCGTCCGCGGACCGAGCCTGGCAAGGACGCAGGGAGCGTCGCGTGCGACAGCACGCGAGCGACCGAGGACGCGGCAAGGCGACGGTATGCGGGCGGCTAATTGTCGCTGCCCAATCTGTCCCAGCAGTAGAGCTCCACCGCCTCCGCGGCGAGCTCCAGTAGGCGTTTCTCGGACAGCCAGGGCAACACCGTGTCGAGCGCCTGCTCCTCGCTCACGCCGGCCTCGAACGCGTCCTCGCCCTTGAATCCGGCGGCGATCCGGAGGGCCTCGCGCCGGTGCTCTCCGAGTCGTGGGAAGGCGCCGAGCAGGAACTCCTTGTTCGCGATCGGCTGGCCCACCTCGAGCGAGGCGTGCCAGGCGGCGAGCATCGAGAGGTCGTCCTCGTCGAGCTCGTCGACGGCCTTCGCGTAGTGCACCTGGAGCTCGTCGTCGGGTATCTCGTCGACCCAGGCGCGCACGACCTCGCCGAGCAGCTGGCGGCGCGCCTCGCGCCCGACGCTCTGGGCGACGACCCTGATCGCTTCCTGTGGCTCGATGAAGCAGAGAGCCATTTGCCTTTGCTCTCCTCCGGTTGGTTTGACGACCTGGTCGGAGAGTAAGCACGGGTCCTGACGGAAAGCTACGAGAGTTGCCGCAACGTCTGCTCGGGCGCCCAGCTGCAGAGCGCTGCGCGGCCCGGACAGTCGGCGCAGAGCCCGTAATGGGGCTCCGCTGCGGGTTCGAAGCGAGCCTCGACCACGCCGCGGGCGAGCTCGAGCAGCTCGCTCTCGAGGCGCCCGGCGTCCGCCGCCGTGAAGGCCGCGAACGCCTGTTCGTCGGGACGCTCGAGGAAACAGTGCGCGACCTCGACGCGCTCCGCGCCAGAGCGCAGCCCCGCGAGCGCGTAGATCAGGCGCTGGGTCGAGTAGGCCTCGCCCAGAAGCTCCTCGGGCTCGCGATCGTCGAGCGGGTCGCTCTTCCAGTCCACCACGAGCGCTCCGTCGTCCTCGGCGGCGAGCACGTCGACCACCCCGTTCACGAGCAGGCTCCGGCCGCCCGCCCCGGGGGGCGTGAGGGTGAAGGCGAACGGCAGCTCGGTGCGCACCCGGCGGGCGCGAGCGATCCGCTCGCGGAGGCCGGAGGCCACCACCCCCTCCACCATCCTTCGCAGGTCGGCAACGGCCTCGGGACTGACGGCCTCTCCGTGGCGCTCGATCAGATTCGCCACTTCGGCCTCCGAGGGCACGCGCGGGCGGCGGAAGTCGAGCCCTTCGAGCATCGCGTGGACGAGGCTGCCGCGCAGGAGGCCCGAGAGCCCGGGCTCGGCCGGGGGCTCCTCAGGGCGCGGACGCTCGACCGGCGCCAGCCGCAGCGCCCGCTCGAGGTAGAAGCGATAGCCGCAGCGCCGGTAATCCTCGAGACTCGAGTAGCTGAGGCGGCTGACCGGCAGGGCTCGCGGCGCCGGCGCGGTTCCGAGCGCGAGCTCTGGCTGCTCGAAGCCGTGGGCGGCGCCGGGGGAGGCGACGGCCGACAGGGCCGGGCTGCGGTCGGCCTCGGGCAGCAGCACGTCGAGGTTCTGCGCCGTGGCGGCGGTCCAGCGCACGCGCACCTCGCGTCCCTCGCGCACGTCCACGTGCTCGCCAGTCGCGCCCTCGCGCGGCAGTCCGGGGCAGAAGCCGCGCCAGACCCAGCGCATCGGCTCGCACAGCTCCGCCGGCTCGCGGCGCTTCTCGAGATCGGTGGCGCCGCTCACGACCAGGTGCTCCTTGGTTCGGGTGCAAGCCACGTAGAAGATGCGCCGCTCCTCGTCCTCAGCAGCGGCCCGCTGCTCGGCCTTGATCCGCTCGAGCCGCTCGCTATCCACCGCGCCCCCGCCGAGCCGCGCGAGCCGCAGGCCCACGCTTCCGTCCTCGGAGATCCGCAGCGCGCCCTCGTCGTCGCGCCCGTCCTTGCCCAGGTCGGCCAGACAGACGACCGGGAACTCGAGGCCCTTCGCGCGGTGCACGGTCATCAGCCGCACGGCGTCGAGCGCCTCTGCCTCGAGCGGAGCCTCGCCCTCGCGGGTCTGGATCACGTCGCGCTCGGCGACGTTGTCGATGAACCCGCGGAGGTCGCGGCCCTCGTCGGCCTCGTACTCGCGTGCCAATCGCATCAGCTTCCGGACGTTTGCCATCCGGCGCGTCCCGCCCGGCAGCGAGAGGAGGTGGCGGTCGTAGCCGGTGAGCGTGACCGCCCGGTCGATCAGCGTCTCGAGCGACACTTGGGGCGCGACCCGCCGCTCCGAACGGATCCGCTCGAGGAACGAGATCACGCGGCGGCGGTCGCCCTCCGGGAGCAGGTCCGCGAGCGCCGGTTCCGGCCCAGCGGAGCCGTTCCCGGAAGCGGCCGGCGCGAACGCCTCTTCGAGCAGCCAGAGCGGGTCGCGGTGCAGCCGGTTTGCGTGCAGGCCGATCAGCGCTACGGCGTCCAGCGAGAGGCCGACCAGCGGCGACGCCAGCACGGAGTAGATCGCGAGCTCGTCGAGCGGGTTCGCGAGCGCCGAGAGCCAGTGGCGCAGATCGGCGACCTGCTGTTGGCTCCAGTAGCCCCTACCGCCGACTACGTGCACCGGTATGCCGCGCTCCTCGAGGGCCCGCTCGAACAGCCCCATCGCGGTGGTGGCTCGGAAGAGCAGCACCACGTCGCCGAAGCCCCACGGCCCTCCGCGAGTGAGCTCGTCGACGCGCCGGGCGAGCAGCCGCGCCTCGACCGCGCGCCAGGGGGGCGCGCCATGCATGGCGGCGCCGAAGGGATCGGCGGCCGGGGCGAGGCGCTCGTCCCAGCGCCCCCGCGGGCGGTCCACCACGATCAGCTCGACGGACGGCGACACCTTCGGAGGCTCCGCCCGCGCCTCCGGCGCCTCCCGCAGCGGCTCGTAGCGCTCGCCCCAGAGGCGCTCGAAGGCGAGGTCGATCGCGTCGAGCACCTCGCCGCGGGTGCGGAAGTTCACGCTGATGGTCTCGCCGCGTCCGGCCGCCGTCGCATCCTCCCAGTGCCGCCGGAAGACTCCGACGTCGGCGTTGCGGAAGCGGTAGATCGACTGGTTGTCGTCCCCGACTCGGAACAGGTTGTCTCGGGCCAGCAGGCCGAGCAGCTCGTTCTGGAGCGGGTTGGTGTCCTGGAACTCGTCCACGAGCACGTGGGCGAAGCGAGAGGCGTACTGCTCCCTCAGGCCGTCGTCGCCGCCCAGCAGATCGCGCGTGACGAGCTCCAGATCCTCGAAGTCGAGTCCCGAACGTGCCCGCTTCAACCGCTCGTAGCGCTGGCCATAGAGCTCGAGAAGAGCCCGCAGCATGGTGTGGTTGCGCTGCTCGCGGAGCGCGAGACAGAGCGAGCGGTAGGCGCCGAGCGCATCGCGGTATTCCCGGCAGGCGGCCCCCGAGAGCGCGTTAGACCGCCCCTTCAGGTCGAGCCCCTCGAGGTCCTCGGGCCCCGCGAGCTCCTCGGGCGGAAGCCGGTCGAAAAGCGCCATGCACGCCTCGAGCCGGGCAAGCGCCGCATGGACGCCCGCGGACGACGCCGCCGCCCCGAGCTCGGCGAGCGCGGCGCGCACCGCCGACTCGAGCCGCTCACGTTCGCCCGCCGGTCGCGGCGGCCGCGCCTCGTCCAGGCTCGGCCGCCGCTGCCCCCGGCTGCGCAAATGCGAGTGGGCGGTACGCACCATGTCGCGCAGGCGGTCGGGGGTGTACGAAGCGACGAGCTCGACCCGCTCGGCGAGGTCCTCGTCCATGAAGTTCTCGAGCGCGCCATCGAAGGCGTCGACGGCGAGCCGCTCGGCCTCCAGCTCGTCCAGAACGCGGAAGTCGGGGTCGATCCCGGCGCTGAGGGCGTTGGCTCGCAGCACGTGAGAGCAGAACCCGTGGATGGTCGAGATCCATGCGGCCTCCGCCGCGCGTGCCTGCTCGGGCAGCCCCAGCTCGATGAAGCGGCGCCGGACCCGGGTCCGCATCTCGGCGGCCGCGTTCTCGGTGAAGGTGATGGCGAGGATCGACTCGACGGCCGCGCCGTCGTCGACCACGGCCCCGACGAAGCGCTCGACCAGCACCGCAGTCTTCCCGGTGCCTGCGCCGGCGCGGACCAGGAGCGACCCATCGCGCCGCTCGACCGCGCGCCGCTGCTCGGGGGTCAGCTCGGTCACGGACCCTCACTCCGGCAGATCGAGGGATAGGAGCAGCCCCCATTCCAGGCGCAGCTGTCGGGCGAGCTGCACAGCTCGCCGCGGCGCATGCGGGAGTCGGTCTCGCGGATGCGCTGCAGCGCCCAAGCGAGCTTCGAGCGGAAGGCCTCCGGCTCGAGCCGGTCGTTTGCCACGAAGCGCGAGCCGAGCTCTTCCACCTCGGCGGCGACCATGCCGCGAGGCCGAGGATCCTCGCTTCCCAGCGCCACGTAGACGCCTCCCGCCGCCCGCAGGCGGAGCAGGCGCTCGACGACGAGCATGTAGAGCGCCGCCTGAAAGCGGTTCTCGGACTCCCAGCTGGCCACCTTGTAGCGGTCGACTCGTCTCGAGCTCTTGTAGTCGAGAACCAGCGCCTTGCCGTCGCTCGTGTCCACCCGGTCGATGCGCCCGCGCACCCGCAGGCCGCGGTCGATCTCGACCGGGCCCGCATCCTCCCCGTAGCCGAACCTGAGCTCCAGATGCTCGGGCTCGAAGGTGGCGTCCGAGTCGGCCTCGGCACGGAGGAATCGCAGCAGGTCGAACTCGAGCCGGCGCGCCGCGGCGCGAACGCGCGTGTGCTTGGGCGACAGCCTGAAGACCGAGCGGCGGGCGCGCAGCTCCTCCAGGAGGATCCGCTCCGCCTGCGCGAGGTTGGCGGGCGTCACGCGGCGCGAGCCCGTCTCCTCCCTGAGGCGCCGGTAGGTGTGCTCCAGCACCGCGTGCGCGTAGTCGCCGCGCACCATCGCCTCCGGGTCCGGGGCCAGCTCGTCCGGGCGGAGCAAATCCTGCACGAGCCACTTGACCGGGCAGTCGGCGAAGCGCTCGCGCGCGCCCGCGGACACGGCCTCGCGGGCGGCCAGCTCGGCCAGCAGCGACTCGGCCGCGAGCGGCCCGGGCCGGCGCTCCTCGCGCCGGGGGCCCGTGGCCGCGAGCGCCCGATCCCACTCGGCGGCGGTGGGCGCGTCGTCCGGGCTCCAGGTGACGTCGGACAGCGAGCGAACCCGAACCTCCGCGGCGCCCTCCTCCAAGAGCCCGCGCACGTCCTCGACGAAGAACGACTCCGCCTCCGGGTTGCCCTCCTCGTCGCTCGTGCGTGAGCTCAGCACGAGCAGCCGCTCGGCGCGGGAGGCGCAGACGTAGAACAGGTAGCGCTCCCGGTCGAGGCGATCCTCGCGCACCGGCAGCACCAGGCCGCCGGCGCGGGCGATCGCGCGCCGGTCTTCGTCGCTCAGGAACGGCTCCGGCGACGCGCCGCGCGGGAACTCGCCCTCCTGGAGGCCGCACACGAGCACCGCCTCGAAGCGGCGCGCGCGGATCGCCTCCGGCGTGGTCACCTGCACCCGGTCCGGCTGGGGGTTCTGGCCGACCGGGACGCTGAGGCCCTCGAGGACGCTGTACACGCGTTTCCGGACCAGCGTGCCGGCCGCGCCGGCCTCGAGCAGGGACCTCAGCTGAGCCAGGGCCGCCTGCGCCGCTGCCAGCGCTCGCGCGTCCTCGAGCTGCGGCCCGGTGAGGACCGGAGCGCGGCGTTCGTGGGGTCCGGCGAACAGCGCGGCAAGGCGCCGCTCGAGCTCGACCACGAACGGCGTCGCGTCGCGCGCCCGGCGCAGCCGATCGAGGTCGTCGAGCGTCCAGTGCTCGCGCTCCCACAGCACACGGGCCTGCTCCGCGCTGTGAGCGCCCTCGCGACGGACCCGCGCCTCCAGGCGGTCGGCAAGTCCGGGCAGGCGCAGCAGGCCGGGGGTCCGCAGGTACGCGAGCAGGTCGTCGGCGCTCCCATCGAGGATGGCGCAGCGCATCAGCGCGAGCACCCCCCGACCGAGGCCGGTGTGGCCGAACGGGATCGAGCGGTCGAGCGAGTAGGGGATGCCGTAGGCGCCGAAGACCTGCTCGAGCAGCGACGCCTGACTCCCGGGAGCGCGGAAGACAACCGCGACGTCGCCGGGCTCGACCCCCTCCCGGAGCAGCTCCAGCACGCGCGCGCCGGCCAACTCGACCTCGGCCCGCTCACCCGCGGCCGAGTGGAAAGCGATCGCCTGGCCCGGCTCCACGTGCCCGGGCGGCTCCGTCTCGAACAGGGCGCGCTCGAGATGGTGCAGCGCCCGCCGCGACCCCTCGGCGTAGTGGTCCTCGAGCGGCGGAAGTGCTCGTTCCGCCGCACCGCGCCCGAGCAGCTCCTGACGCACCCGGGCCACCGCCTTGAACGCCGGCCGGCCCGGCTCGAACGGCAGCGAGACGGTGACGTCGGCTCCGCAGCGGCGGGCCACCGTCTCGAGCGCGTCCAGCTCGAGCGCCGTGAAGTCGTCGAAGCCGTAGACGAACAGCGGCGTGCCGCCCCAGCGCTCGGGCTCCATCCGCACCGCGTCGAGCGCCCGCCACGCGAAGAGCTCGGGATCGGTCAGGCCGGCGGACTCGAGCCCATCGCGGTATCCGCGGTAGATCGCGGCCACCTCCTCCGCGTACGCTCGGCGCGGCCCCTCGCCGGCCCAGGCGCGCAGGGCCGAGGTGAGCCGAGCGGGGTCGACCATGCTGCGTCCGAGCTCGGCTACAAAGCGCGCCGCGGCGCGCACGAAGCCCGGCTGCGCGGCCGACTCCGCCAGCACGTGGAGCCGCGCGCGGCGGACCGCCTCCTCCACGATCAGCTCGCGCTGCACGGGCGAAGCCACCGGCTCGTGGTAGGCGGCGCGTTCCGCGATCTCGCGGAAGAGCCAGTCGAAGCGCAGCACGCGCGCCCCGAACACGGCGCCGCGCTCGGCCAGCTCGCGCTGGGCATGCTCGACGTCCTGGAAGGTCGGCACGACGAGGATCGGCTCGTCCTCCAGCCGCGCGCGCAGCCCGCCCAGGACCTCGCCCGCCTTGGCGGCGTTGGCGGGACCGGTGACGAGGGTCAAGGTCATGCGGTTGGTCACCACTGGTCCCCTACCACTAGCGCAAGCTCACGACGGCACCACTCTCGTAGGGTCGGTTTCAACCCTGGGGCTCTGACACGAGCACGCCCTTCCGCGCCGCCGCGGCGAGCGCCTCGACGAAGCGATTCGGCGGCAACATGACCGGCGCCTCCTGTAGCTCCCAGCCGGCGTTCGGGCGCAGAATCCAGCGCGCGATGCGCACGCGATCGCCGTCGAGGGGCTCGACCCGCAGCTCGTCCCGCAGCTCCCCCGAGCGGCCCGGGCTGGCGCCGTGCTCGCCGTCGCCCACGGCGACGGCCGCCGTTTCCAGCTGCGCCGGCGGCTCGAGCAGCTCCTTGCCGGCGGCGTCCCGCAGCAGTGGAGCGAGGTCATGGACCGCAAGCACCGGGGCCCGCCGAGCGATCTGACCCGCCTGCCACGCGGCCAGGCGCAGGCCGCCCGGGACGCGCTCGAGCCGGATCTCGTAGCCGCCCTCGTACGGGCCCGCCGAGACGAACGGGCCGCGGGAGAGCCTGCTCGCGGTCGGCGCCGGCTTCGCGCTGCCGGAGCGCGAGGAGCGCCTCGGCGCGCGGGCAGGCCGCACGGTCGGCTCAAGCAGGGTGCCCTTCGAGCATATGGGGCACTGGATCGTGAGGCGGTTGTGGCGGCAGAAGCGGGACACCACGACTGAGAGTACGGAGTTGCCACCATCCACCGGATGGTCACCGTTGTGGTATCGGATCTGCACCTCGGCGCCCTGGGAGAGTCGGACGTGGCGAGCGCGCCGGGTCGGCGCGAGCGCCTTCTGGACGCGGTGGCCGGCGCCGACCGGGTGGTGCTGCTCGGCGACGTCCTCGAGCTGCGGCAGCGTCCGCTCACCCAGCTGCTCGAGCTCGTGGAGCCGTTCTTCGAGGAGCTCGGGCGCGCCGCAGCCGGGCGCCGCGTCCTGATCGTCCCGGGCAACCACGATCACGCTCTCGCCGAGCCCTGGCTGACCCGTCTGCGGATAGAGGGACGGGCGCTCGGCGCCGAGGGGGAGTGGCCGGTCGAGCCGAGCGAGGGGGCCGCGGGCCGGATCGCGCAGTGGATGCCGGACGCGGAGGTGACGCTCGCCTACCCCGGCGTCCGCCTGCGTCCCGACCTGTACGCGACGCACGGCCACTATCTCGACCTGCACATGACCGTGCCGCGGCTCGAGGCGATCGGGGCGTCGGCGATGGGGCGGCTGGCGGGCCGGGGCCGGGCATGCGAGACGGCGGCGGACCACGAGGTAATCCTTGCTCCCATGTACGCGTTCCTGGCCGGGCTGGCGCAGGGCGCCTCGCCACACGTGCTCGAGCGCGGCGGCCGCGCGTCCCGCAGCCTGTGGCAGGTGGTGAACGGCAACGGCCGCCTCGGCAGGGTCCTGCTCGGACGAATCACCATCCCAGGGGCCGTGGCTGTCCTCAACCGCGCCGGACTCGGGCCGTTCAGGCCGGAGCTCACCGGGGAGGGGCTGCGCCGCTCGGGACTGCACGCCATGGGCCGGGTGGCCGAGTCGCTGGTCCCGGGCATCCAGCACGTGGTGTTCGGCCACACACACCGCCCTGGTCCCCTGCCGGACGACGATCGCGCCGAGTGGACGACCCCGTCCGGCATCCGGCTCTGGAACAGCGGCAACTGGTTCTACGACCCCGCGTTCGTCGGCCGCTCCGACGTGCGGAGCCCCTACTGGCCGGGCACGGTCCTGCTCCTCGACGACACGGGGCCTCCGCGTGTCGAGAACGTGCTGCTCGGCGGTTAGCGACTCGCCTGTGCCTGGGCCTCCGCCGGCAGGCCGTACCGGCCCACCACGCGGTCGTAGTTGAGCCGCAGCAGCTCGATCACGTCGTCGACGTCGGCCTCGCTTTCGATCCTCCGGGCGCCCGGGCCGGCCTTGCCGGGAAACACCGGGTGGTACGCGATCCGACCCTGCTCGAACAGCTCGGCCCATACCTGCTTCGGGAACGAGAAGTGCGCCGCGTGGTCGCCGTGAAGGTGGCCGATCTGCCGGCGGCCGACGGTGAAGGCAAACTCGCCGCGCCTGCCGGGGCCGGCCGCAACTCCCGGCCAGGAGGTGACTTCCTCGCTGATTCGCTCGCTTGCTGTGGGTGCGCTTGTCATGTCCTGGAATGGTGCACCTTCAAGTGCACTTGAAGTCAAGCGCTCACTCGAGGTCGCGGCGGTGCAGCAGCGCCGCCCCGGCCGCGAATGCGGCCCCGATCCAGGCGAGCAGCGCAACGGCGGCAAGTCCCGGCGTGAGAAGCTCGATCTCGTCTCCCAGCCCGGCGTCCTCGGGCGGCACGTCGAGCACGGCGGTCGGCAGCGCCCCGAAGGGACCGAAGCGAGCGACCTCGGGCACGAGCGCGACCAACGTGCTCTCGACGACGAAGTTGAGCACCAGCACCCCCACGACGGCGAGCACCTGGTGGCGCACGAGCGCGCCAATCCCGACCCCGAAGGCGCCGAGCAGCGCCGCCACCAGCGCGTTCCGCGTGGCGAGACCCGCCAGCTCGCCGGCGTCCGGAGTCGGGAGGTCGCGCACGCCGAGGATTGCCAGGCCGAGAACCGTGACCGCGATCGAGATCGCCAGCGAGAGCACGATCCCCGCCGCGGCGAAGGCGAGCGTCTTGGCGGCCATGAAGCGCAGGCGGTCCGGCGCGGCCAGCAGCGTGCTCGTGATCGTCCGATGCCGCCACTCCCCGCTGATCCCACGAGTCGAGCAGGCGCCGAGTGACCGTCGGCGCGAGCAGAGCGTCGCCGCGGGCCACGACCCGGATCGCGTCCACCAGGTCCGGGGGGCGGACGTCCTTCAACATGAACCCGCTGGCGCCCGCCCGCAGCGCGGCGAACACGTACTCGTCCAGGTCGTAGGTGGTGAGCATGATGATTCGCGCGCGACAGCCCGACGCGACGATCCGGCGCGTCGCCTCGATCCCGTCCATGCTCGGCATGCGGACGTCCATGAGGACGACGTCGGGCAGGAGCCCC
This sequence comes from Thermoleophilaceae bacterium, assembly GCA_036519295.1. Classification (GTDB taxonomy): domain Bacteria; phylum Actinomycetota; class Thermoleophilia; order Solirubrobacterales; family Thermoleophilaceae; genus JACVRW01. The sequence goes on along the minus strand of DATDLN010000080.1, from coordinate 975 downwards.
TCCGCGAGCCCCACCGCCTCGCCGCCGTCGCCCGCCTCGCCCACCACCTCCATGTCCTCCTTGGCGTCGAGGATCATGCGGAAGCCGCCACGGACGAGCGCCTGGTCGTCCGCGATCACCACCCGTACGCTCACCGCGCGGGCTCCAGAGGCAGGCGTGCGTGGACGCGGTAGCCGCCGCCAGGCAGCGGTCCGGCCTCGAGCGTGCCGCCGAGCAGGGCTGCCCGCTCCCGCATCCCCGTGAGTCCGTGGCCGCTGCGTTGGCGGCGCCGCTCTGGACGGTGCGCCCATCGTCGCGGACGTCGAGCTCGACGGCGTCGGCGCCGTATCGGACCGTGACCTCCGCGCGGGTGGCGTGCGCGTGGCGAACGGTGTTCGTCAGGGCCTCCTGGACGATGCGGTAGGCGGACAGGTCGACGCCGACCGGCAGCGGGGTCGCCGCCCCCTCGCGCCGCACCACCACCCTGAGACCCCGGCCCGCAGCGGCTCCGCGAGCTTGTCGAGGCGGTCCAAACCGGGCTGGGGTCCGGTGGGTTCGGCGTCGCCCATGCCGGGTCGTACCGCGCTCAGCAGGCGGCGCAGCTCACCGAGCGCATCCCGTCCGGCGCGCTCGATCGAGCGCAGCGCCGCGCGTGCCCGGTCCGGCCGGCTGTCGAAGACGTCGTCGGCGGCGCCGGCCTGCACGACGATCATCGAGACGCTGTGCGCGATCACGTCGTGCAGCTCGCGGGCGATGCGGGCCTGCTCCTCGCCCACGGCGCGACGCGCCGCCTCGCGGATGGCGGCGCGCCGGTTGCGCGCAGCCTCTCCGAGCGCCGAGATACCGACGCCCACCGCCGCTCGGACTCGTCCAGGATGAGGAGAACGAGGAACACGCCGACGCCCCACGGGATCGCCACGTCGACCACTCGGCCCAGCAGGGGATACGCGCCGCGCATGGGCCGATCGTCCCGGATCTCGGGCGCTTCCGCATCCG
>DATDLN010000079.1:0-8045 GCA_036519295.1 Thermoleophilaceae bacterium | reverse complement strand
CGCCCCGCCAGCGCCGAGCTTCGCTATCCAGAGCTTCTTCAGGATGATCAGCGGGCCGATCGGGTAGATCGCGGCGAGTGCCCTGCTGGTGTGGCGGAGCTCGACCCTGAAGGTCCGGCATCGGTCGCACGCCTTGAGGTGGCGGCGGACGGGCGCCGAGCTCTTCGCGATCCCCTCGGCCACCTGCCCCAGCTCGAGTCGCACCTCCTCGCAGGTCAGGAGCCGAGCCTCGGACGCTTCGGCGAGCGAGACGCGCGCGCGGACGAGCAGGGACTTCACGCTCGGGACGGTCGTGTCCATCGCCTCGGCGATCTGGTCGTACGAGAGGGCGTCGATCTCCCTCAGCAGCAGGGCCGTGCGCTGTGTCTCTGGCAGCTCCTGCACGTCGGCCACGATGTGACGGAACTCCTCGCGCCGGTGGACGGTGTCGGCCGTCGTGATGCCGCCGTCGCGCTCGAACACGTCCATCGAGTCCTGCCCGGCCGGCTGAGGACGGCGCAAATGATTCAGGCAACGGTTACGCGCGATCCGGTACAGCCAGGGCCGTGCGTTGATCGGCCGGTCGTCGGCGCAGATGGCGTTGAAGGACGCCGCGAAGACCTCCTGCAGGACGTCCTCGGCATCCTCCTGGGAGCCGAGCATGTGGCGGCAGAACGCCAGCAGCCGCGGCTGGTAGCGCTGGACCATCGCCTCGAACGCGCCGTGATGCCCGCGCCGGACGAGGGCAATCAGCCTCTCGTCGCTTTGGAGCCGCAATAGCGGCGACCGCCCTGCCAGCGCCGGCAACCGCGCTGTCTGTTGAAGTGCGGATGCTTCCACGAGGAAAAGGCCGTGGTGGTGGCCCCGGCCCCGTGACACCGTAGCAAGGGGAAAGTTGCGCGGTCCTAGACTTGGACGGGCCCGGGTGGTGGAACTGGTAAGACACGGGGGGCTTAAACCCCCCCGCCCTCCGGGGCATGTGGGTTCGAATCCCACCCCGGGCATCGCAGTCGGGTATACAACGCTCAGTGAAGATCCTCTTCATCCCGATCAGCGTTGTGGGCGGACTCATCGCCGGTGCGGTGTCGCGAAAGGTCTTCGATCGGATCTGGGCGCTGTTCGACGAGGAGGAGCCGCCGGACTCGAAGGATCGAGACATCGATTGGACCAAGCTGGCGATCGCAGCGGTGCTTCAGGGCGCGATCTTCCGCCTGATTAAGGAGGTCTCGGACCACTACAGCCGGCGCGCCTTCTACCGCACCACCGGCAAGTGGCCGGGGGAGAAGAAGCCGAAGCCGGAATAGCCGAGCACGGCCCCATTTTCGGCTCCTGTCCTTGCCCCGGGGACGTACGGGGAACCCCGCGGTAGCGGAAAAGTCGGCTTCGATGGAAATGTTCGCGCTGCGGCAACTTCGAATGCATACTGGGGACGTGGCAGTGCTCACGCACCAAACGCGATGCCTGCTTCGCGACTGCGGGATTGATCGCCGGATATACGACGCTCTTCAGCCTGGACCAACGCTCGATGCTCCGTTCGCGCGCGCCTAAAGCGAACGCGTGAGTCTGCCGAGGTAAGAAGCGTGTCCCCCTTCAAGTCCCTGCGTCGCGGGATGCGGGCGCTCGGCGTCCGCGCGCTCGCAAGCATGGCCGTGTTCTGCACCCTCGCGGTCGCTCTGATCGCCTTGACGGCGGGCACCCGCGCAAGCGCGGAGGCCACGGAGACCGGGGTCCCGGCGGAAGCCGCCGACCAGGCGGTGGCGCCCGAGCCCGTGCTGGGGGCTGAGCAGGGGGCGACCGCACCCTCGGATTCGCCCGCGCCCGCTCCTTCGCCCGAGGCGGCGGCCGTAGTCGAGTCGGCGCCCGCGCCTGAGCCGGCGCCCCCGCCCGAGGCGGCCGCTTCGCCCGAGCCGCCGCCCGCTGCCGAGGCGGCTCCCCCGCCCGAGCCGCCGGCCGCGCCCGCGGAGCAGCAGCCCGAGGCCGTGCCCGCGAAGGAGCAGTCCGAGGCCGTGCCCGCGGAGGAGCCTGCCGAGCAACCGTCCAAGGAGCCTCCGGCGCGGCGCGCGGAGGAGCCGCGGCAGGATGACAAATCCCAAGGGAGCGATGAGCCTGGCGGCGGCGCGGACCGTGGCGGCGAGCCTCGCAGCGAGGAGTCCGGCGAGGAGCCCGGCCGAGGGGAGCCCGGGCGCGACGAGGAGCCGGTGCAGGAGTCCAAGCCCGGCGAAGAGTCAGATTCCGGCGACGAGTCCGGTTGGGGCGAGGGCTCTGAAAGCGGCTGGCGGGGTGGGGAGAATCGCAGCTTGACGCGGCGCCCGAATCTGACCGGAGCGCTCGGGCAGCTCGGCGGCGGCGGCAAGGACGAGGGCAGTCCCGGCGGACCCGGGCTGAACACGCTTGTGGGGGGGTCGCAAACCGCGACGATCGCACCCGCACCGCCCTCCCTCGACGACGTCCCGATAAGCGGGGAACCGGAGCCGGTGGGCACGGGCACGCCGGGCGTGCCGACGCTGCCGACGGTGCCGAACGACGACCTCCGATCCGACCGGGGCGGCGGAATTCGCTTCTACCGGGTTTCTGCTCCCGTTGAGGCGCCCGGCAGCAACGGGGGCGGCAACGGCGGCACCGCCGGCACGACTCCCGGCGGCACTGGCGCCGGCACCGGCGCAGACGTAGGCGAAGGCTTCGTGCCGGCGCCCGCGGCCAGCGGCGGCGCGTTCAGCGATCAGGTTGGACAGTCCAAGGGCGGCGGCGACGGGAGCGCGAACCCCGGCGACGAGCGCGCGCCGGACGACAAGCCGGGCGAGGGTGGCGCCTCGATCGTCCGTAAGCCGTTGCAGGTCGCGAACAAGGTCCCCGACGCCCTCAAGTACGCCCTGGCCGCTCTGGGGGTTCTGTCGGTCATGCTCGGCGTCGGCTATCTGCTGGCGACCATGCGGGCGCGCTCGCTTGGACGTCAGCGGCGTGAGCTGCTTCAGGAGGTCGGCCTCCTTCAGAGCGCGCTCCTGCCGCCGGTGCCGGAGAAGCTGGGCTCGCTGCGCACCTCTGTCGCCTACCGGCCGGCCGACGGCCCCGGCGCGGGCGGGGACTTCTACGACGTGCTGCCTCTGGCCGGCGGCAGCGTCGGCTTCATTCTCGGCGACGTCTCGGGGCATGGCCGCGGGGCGCTCGCCCGCACAGCCTTCATGCGCTACACCCTGCGCGCATACCTCGAGGCGGGCCTCGAGCCGCGCGCTGCCCTCCAGGTGGCCGGACGCGTGATCGACGAGAACCTTGGAGGCGACTTCGCCACCGTGCTGCTCGCGGTGCACGATCCGGAGACGGGCTCGCTGACGTACGCGACCGCCGGGCACCCGGCGCCGATCGTCGTCGGCCCTGAACACCATCATCCCGTGACGGCGGGCTCCTCACCGCCGATCGGGGTCGGGGTGCCAACGGGCCTGCGACAGACGACGGTGCCGCTGGTGCCCGGCGCAGTCGCGTGTCTCTTCACCGACGGCCTGATGGATGCCCGCGTGGCCGGCGGGATCCTCGGTCGGGGCCGGCTCGAGGAGCTGCTCCGGGAGATGGGCGACGATGCGAGTGCGCGCCAGCTCATCGAGCGGGTGTCGCAGGAATCCCGGGTTCTCTCCGACGACATCGCCGCGGTGGTCGTCTCGCCGACGGACGGCGCCGTGACCGCGCCTCAGTTCCGCACCGAGCAGCTGGAGCTCAGCTCGCGCGAGCTCGAGGGCCCGATCGCACACCGGTTCCTCGAGTCCTGCGGCGTCCCGCGCGCGGACGCCGACGCCGCGGTCGAGAAGGCGCGCGCCCTCGCCGGCGCCTCCGGCGCCGCGATCCTCGACGTCGTGTTCGGCGACAACCTGCGCGTCGACGTGCTCCCGCGCGACGTCGACAGCATCGAGGCCGCCTCGCGTCGCGCGGCCACCGGCTAGGCGAAGCCCGCGATCGCCTCGGTCACCGCGTCCGGGCGATCCTCGACCAGGAAGTGCGCCGCGTCCTCCAGCTCGACAGTGCGCGCCGCGGGGAAGAGCTCGCGCCACTGGTCGAGGAAGACCGGCTGGAACACCGGGTCGCGAAGGCCCCAGACGAGCAGCACGGGGACGTCGAGCTCCGACAGCCGCTCGTGGATCGACCCAATCAGCCGAGCGCTGCGATCGCGTTCGGTGAGCGGAATCTCGCGCTGGAAGGCGAGCATCCCGGCGCGCGACCAGTAGTCGGGGAAGGGCGCTCGGTAGGCCTCCATCATCACGGGATCGATGTCGCGCCGAGCCATTCCGCCGGGGATCGACTCGACGAACAGGTTGCCGCCGAGAGCGAGGATCTCGCCAAGTCCCTCGGTCCGGAACTCCCGCAGGAAGGGTGGGAGGAAGCTCGGGAGCTCCCAGGCCCACGTGTTCATGAGCACCAGCCCGCGCAGCCGCTCCCGCCGTTCGAGCAGGGCGCCGAGCCCGATCGGCCCGCCCCAGTCGTGCGCCACGAGCACGACGTCGCTGAGGTCGAGCCCGTCGATCAGCGCGAGCGTGTTGTCGACGTGTGCCCGCAGCGAGTAGACGGCCATGTGCGGCGGCTTGTCGGAGCGCCCGAAGCCCATGTGGTCGAAGGCCACGCAGCGGTGGCCCTGCTCGGACAGGTCCGCGATCTGACGACGCCACAGGTAGCTCCACGTGGGGTTGCCGTGTAGGAACAGCAGAGGCTGCGCGTCGCGAGCACCCTCGTCGACGTAGTGAAGGCGCACGTTCGCGGCGCGCAGGTAGCGCGCCTTGAACGGGAAGGTTCCCTCGAAGTCGCCGTCCAGCTTTCCGTCCATCGGAGTGGCCTTATATCCGATCGAGTAGGCTCGCGAGCCCGCCGTGTCGACCGAGGCCCGTACAGCTCAGCGCACCGCCGTTCACGGTGGCCGCCTCGTTGCCAAGCGCCTGAAGGCGCATGGCGTTTCGAAGCTGTTCACGCTCTCGGGAGGCCACCTGTTCTCGATCTACGATGGCTGCCGCGAGGAGGGGATCGACATCGTCGACACCCGCCACGAGCAGTCGGCTGCGTTCGCGGCCGAGGGCTGGGCGAAGGCCACGCGCGAGCCGGGCGTGTGCGCCCTGACCGCGGGGCCGGGCGTGACGAACGGCATGAGTGCGCTGGCGTCGGCGCTCCAGAACGGGTCGCCAATGCTTGCGCTCGGGGGGCGCGCGCCGGCGGCGCGCTGGGGGATGGGATCGCTGCAGGAGATCGATCACGTGCCGTTCGTCGCGCCGGTGACGAAGCTGGCGCGCACCGCGGCAACGACCGTCGACATCCCGAGCCTCGTCGACGACGCCCTTCAGATCTGCCTCGAGCCCCCGGGCGGCCCGACATTCCTGGACTTCCCGCTCGACCAGGTCTTCATGGAGGCGGATGTAGATGCCGACACGCCGGTGTCGGCTCCCCCGCCGGTCCCGCCCGTGGCCGAGGACGAGCTCGATCGCGTCGCCGAGTTGCTTCGAGCCGCCTCGAAGCCTGTCGTGATGGCCGGCACCGGGCTCTACTGGGCGCACGGCGAGCGAGCGCTCCGGCGCCTGTGCGAGGAGCTTCAGATCCCCGTGTTCCTCAACGGCTTGGCGCGCGGCTGCGTGCCCGCCGACCATCCCATGTTCTTCTCGCGCGCGCGAGGAGACGCACTGAAGGGCGCCGACGTCGCGCTCGTGGTCGGCGTGCCGATGGACTTCCGGCTCGGCTTCGGCAGCTCGTTCGGCGACGAGACTCGCATCGTGGCCATCGACTCGGCGCCGCCCGGGCGCGCCCATCCGCGCCCGGTCGCGGGCGAGCTCTACGGCTCTGTCGCCGATGCCCTCGATGCGCTCCGCGCGAGTGGCGGTCCCGACCGCTCCGGCTGGATCGCCGAGCTGCGCGAGATCGAGAACGAGAAGCGCGCCGCCGAGCAGGAGGACTCCCTCGACGACCGCGCCCCGCTCCACCCCATGCGGCTGTACCACGAGCTCGGTCAGGTGCTCGAGCGCGACGCCGTGGTGATCGGCGACGGCGGCGACTTCGTCTCGTTTGCCGGCCGGGTGATCGAGACCTTCGAGCCGGGCTGCTGGATGGATCCCGGCCCGTACGGCTGCCTCGGCGCAGGCCCCGGCTTCGCGCTGGCGGCAAAGCTGGCGCGGCCCGAGCGCCAGGTCTGCCTACTGCTCGGCGACGGCGCCTTCGGCTTCTCGGGGATCGAGTTCGACACGTACGTGCGACATGGCGTGCCGGTCGTGGGCGTGATGGGCAACAACGGCATATGGGCGCTCGAGAAGCATCCGATGGAGTTCGTGTACGGCTACTCGGTGGCCGCGGACCTCCAGCCGGGCTGCCGCTACGACGAGGTCGTCCGCGCGCTGGGGGGTCACGGCGAGCTGGTGGAGCGGCCGGAGGATCTGCGCCCGGCGCTCGAGCGGGCGTTCAGCTCCGGCAGGCCCGCGCTCGTGAACGTTCTCACGGACCCGAGCGTCGTCTACCCCCGGAGGGCGAACCTGGCCTGAGGCGCGCTCGAGACGCGAAACCGCCCGCGTCATGCGGGCGGTTTCGAAACACGGCCCTATCAGGACGGGCAGGGGTACGTGCCATGAAAGGGCCTCGCGGTTCGGACGGCGGGAGGCGCCGATACGATGCGGCTTCGCCCGAACCTATGTACCGGGTGAAGGTCGACGGGTTTGCCGCACGACAGCTTCGCCCAGCGCCGCCAACTATAAACCAGATGGGCCCCGAGCGGAAGGGGGATGCGAGGGCGTCCCCGTTCCGGGTTCGTGTCTCATGCCTCGTCTTCGGTCCCTCTCGCCTCCTCTTCAGCGGCGAGCGCGGCGCCGTGGAGGATATCCGCCTCGCTGATCTCGACGGCGTCGAGCCCGAAGCCCCGGATCGACTCCAGGAGGATCGCCGCACCGGCCACGATGCTCGGCGCTCGGTCGGGATGGAGTCCCGTCACCCGTCGCCGCTCGTCGAGCGGCAGGGCGGCGAGCATCCCGAGAATTCGCTCGGTGGCGGCGAAGTCGAGCCGGTAGCCGTGCACCTTCTCCGGGTCGTAGGGGTCGAGCTCCTGGTCGATTGCCGCGAGCGTGGTGGCGGTCCCGGCGACGGCGATGCCGTGCTCGGTCGGATCGCGAACCTCGGCGGGCACCTCCTCCTTCACCATCCGCTCGGCGTCGGCGCGGAGCGCAGCAACCTCCTCCCGGGTGGGCGGGTCCTGAGCGAGGAAGCGCTCCGTGTGCCGGACCGATCCCATCCGCGTGGAGACGTGGAACTCCGGGTCCTCGCGCGGCCGGCCGACCACGTACTCGGTGCTCCCGCCGCCGATGTCGACCAACATCGTGGGCGAGCCGTCGTCTCGCCCGGCGGTCGCCCCGAGAAAGGACAGCCTGGCCTCCTTGTCGCCGGAGATCGTGTGCGCGTCGATGCCGAACCGCTCGAGTATGTGCCCCCGGTAGGCCGGCCCGTTATCGGCGTCGCGCATCGCGCTCGTGGCCACCGCCACCACCCGCTCCGCACCAAGCCGGTCGAGCACCTCCCGATAGTCCCCGAGCGTCTCGTCGACCCTCCCCATCGCGGCGTCGGACAGCCGTCCGGTCGCGTCCACGCCCTCCCCGAACCGCGTCACCACCGTGCGCCGCTCGAGCTCGACGACGGCCCCGTCCTCGACATCCGCGACGAGGAGCCGCGTGGAGTTCGTTCCGAGATCCACGACGCCGATCCGGGACACCGGCGGCACGCTACACGCATCGCCACCACCGCGGCCGTAAAGCCTCAACCCGGGGTTGACGCTCGGTGCGGGCTTGCTAGATTCGTACGTCGACGCCGCGGGGTGGAGCAGTCAGGTAGCTCGTCGGGCTCATAACCCGAAGGTCGCGGGTTCGAATCCCGCCCCCGCTATGAACGAATCCCCGACGCTTCTGTGGCGTTGGGGGTTTTTCGTCTTTGGAGACGAGCGGCTGGCAGGGCGGCGGCGAGGTGGAGTTGGTGTGCTGCCTTGTCGGAGATGGCCATCACGTCGAAGGCTCGAGTCTTGGAGGGCGTGCTCGGTCGCGGCCTGGCGGCTGGTCAGCTCCTCGATCCGCTGC
>DATDLN010000078.1:0-2481 GCA_036519295.1 Thermoleophilaceae bacterium | reverse complement strand
GGCGTCGAGCGCTTCCTCGACACCCCCCTCAAGCGCTACTCCGCCGGCATGTACCTGCGGCTCGCCTTCTCCGTCGCCGCCCACCTCGAACCCGACATCGTCATCGTCGACGAAGTCCTCGCCGTCGGCGACGCCGAGTTCCAGCGCCGTTGCATCACACGGATGTCCGAACTCACCGACGAGGGCCGAACCGTTCTCTTCGTCAGTCATGACCTCGGCGCGGTCGGACGACTTTGTAATCGCGTCGTTTGGATCGACGGCGGCCGCACCCAGCATGACGGCGGGGCCGCGGAAGTGCTGGAGCTCTATCAGCGCTCGGTCCGTGTCGACGTCCAACCTCGATGGATGAGCCGATTCGAGCTCGATCCCGAGAGCGCCGTCGACTTCGTCTCCGCCGAGCTCGTTGGACTGGAGGAGGGCAGCGGCACCGCCGTTCGCCGAGGCGAGCCGGTGAGCATCGGGCTCGAGTTCATGACGCGGCAGCCCACCGCCAGGCTGGAAATCGGGATATCCGTCCTCGACCAGCGGGGCATCACCGTGCTCGACGACGCCTGCGAGGCGACCCTCGCCGGGCCGGGGCGCCGGGCAGGCGAGACGCATCGGGCCACCGTGACGCTGCCGGGCGTGCTCGCGGCTGGGACCTACCAGATCCGCGGAAGGATCCGAGATCGGCGGGGCCGCGGCGTGGAGCGCGACCTGCTCGAGCTTCGCCTCGAGCCACGGCTGGATGAGCGCCACCAGGAGGTGATTCGCCTGCGGCTCCTCCAGCCGCGCATACGCTGGGAGGTGCAGCCTCTTGGTCAGACCGGGCAGCCGACTACCAGGTGACCGAGATACCAGTCACTGTGATCGTGCCGACGATCGGTCGTGCATCCCAGCTGGAAGCTTGCCTTGAGTCACTCGCCGACTGCGAGCCCCGTGCCGAGGAAGTCCTCGTCGTCGATCAGAGCGGCTCATCACAGATCAAGGACCTGACGGGACGCTTCGCGGGAGCCGGGGCACGCTATCTCTTCAACTCTGGGCCGGGAAAGAGCATCGGCGCGAACGCCGGTCTCGATCACGCACGACACGAAGTGGTCCTGTTCACCGACGACGACTGCACCGTTGAGCGTTCGTGGGTAGCCTCCGCCTCCGGCGCGCTCGAGCGTGACCCCTCGATGATTGTGACCGGGCGGGTACTCGCGCCTCGCGACGCGGGACATGTGCCGTCCACAATCGACGACGCGACTCCGCATGAGTACGTGGGAAGGCCCAATGTGGGCGCGCTCTACTGGAACAACATGGCCTGTGCGCGTTCGGCGCTGCAAGGGATCGGCGGGTTCGATGAGAGCCTCACGCTTGCCGCGGCCGATAACGACCTGTGCTGGCGTTGGCTCCGGGCGGGCGGACGGATCAGGTACGAGCCGGAGCTCGTGGTCTGGCACCACGACTGGCGGACGCCGAAGGAGCTCGAGCGCCTGTACGTGCGCTACGCGAGGGGTCAAGGTCAGCTCTACGGGAAGCACCTCGGGCGGGGCGACCTCGGGATAGCGAGGTTCGTGCTGAGGGACTTCCTTTACGTGTGCCGCGCTGCGCTGGCCGCGGTGCGGAACCGCAGCCTGCACCCCGACCCCTGGGCACTCGGGATCGTGCGCGGCATGCCGCGAGGGCTAGCCGAGGGTTGGCGCTCCGCCAGATCCTGAACGGGCACGCTCGAGGGTCGCGACCAGCTGGCGTGGAAGGCCCGCGGGCGAGCCCTGCTCGACCTCCACGCGCGGCAGCCGGAGCGGGTCGCTCGCGGGCGTGACGGCCTCGGCTACTCCGGTGAAGCCCCAGTCGTAGCCGGCCTCGCGTGCCGCCGCGGCCACGCGGGCGTCGGCCTTCCCGTGCGGGTAGGAGATGGAGCGGACCCGGCGACCCACGACCCGCTCCAGCTCCTCGCGCCCCTCTCGCATGGACGCCGCGAGCTCGGCGTCATCGAGCAGCGGCAGCCGGTGGTGCCGCAGGGTGTGGAAGCCGACGTCGAGCCGGGCCTGAACGAGCGCTAGGACGTCGCCGCTGCGCATCCCCGACTCCGGCGGGTCCGGGCCGATCCGCTCCTCGAGGGCCGCCGCCGCACGTCCGCGCTCGTCCACCGTGGACGACTCGATGGCGAGGGCCCAGCCATGGATCCCGTCGCCGTCCGGGCGGACGCTCGGGCCGAGCGCGGCCGCGAGGTCGACCCCCCGGTCCGCCGCCGCCTGGAGGCGCTCCCACCAGAAGCGGTACGGCCCCTCCAGGGAGGCCCCCGACAGGAAGAAGGTCGCGGGCAGGCCGGCGCGCCGCAGGGCCGGCAGCGCGAGCGCAGCGTGGGAGGCGAGGTCGTCGTCGAAGCTGATCGCCGCCGGGAACCTCTCCCCCCGGCCGCGGGCGGACGCGGCGTCCCGGATCTCGGCCGCGGGCACCACCCGGTAACGGCTCGTGAGGTGCCCGAGGTGAGCCTCGAACAGCCCCGCGTCGAGC
>DATDLN010000077.1:0-10293 GCA_036519295.1 Thermoleophilaceae bacterium | reverse complement strand
GAAGAGCAGGATGCCGGCCGTGATGTAGACGGCGCTTCCGAGCCCGCCGACCAGGTGCCACGGCTCGGCGTCCGCCGCGAGCTCGAACGCGCCGAGCGTGCCGGCCGCCGCGGCGGCGGCCAGCAGGAGGGCGGCAGCGATTCCGAGCTGCAGGGTGGACGCGCCGAAGGGGCTGCCCGTCGCCGCGCTCAGTGGACGTTCGCGGCGGCCTGCACGGCGAGCAGCGCGCCGATGGCGAGAAGAAGCGGGATGGCGAGCAGCTCCATATTGATCACTCCGAATTAACTTGACCTTGGTCCACTTACGGTCTGCCCGAGGCTAACAGAACTTGACCGCGGTCCAGTTACAATCCGCGGGGATGAAGTCTGCTCGCGCCGACGAGGCCGCCAGCCCAGCCGAGCTCCCCGTACTCGGCGCCCCTCGCAGCGAGCGGGCGGACGCTGCGCGCAACCGCGAGAAAATCCTGGCCGCGGCGCGGCGCCTGTTCGCCGAGCGCGGCGTGGCAACGGTGACGATGGAGCAGGTCGCGCGGGCCGCCGGCGTCGGCAAGGGAACAGTCTTCCACCGCTTCGGCGACCGTGCAGGGCTCGCGCTGGCGCTGCTGGACGACCGAGAGCGCGACCTTCAGGAGGCCGTGCTTCACGGCCAGCCGCCGCTCGGGCCCGGAGCCCCCGCCGGGGAGCGGCTCGTCGCATTTTTCGACGCGATCCTCGACTTCACCGTCGAGCACGCCGAGCTGTTGATCGCCGCCGACAGTGGACGCCCGGGGGGCCGCTACCTCACAGGCGCGTACGCGAGCTGGCATCAACACACCACGCTGTTGCTGTTCGAGCTCCGCCCCGCTTCGGATGCCGCGGTGCTGGCGCATCTGGTCCTCGCACCCCTGTCGGCGGAGCTGGTACGCCACCTCACCGAGGAGGCGGGCGCGGACGTCGAGCGGGTGCGCGCCGCGCTGCACGAGCTCGCGGGAACAAACTCGCCCTCCCGTCCGTCCTAGTCGTTGAAGGACACATCAACGCATCCGGGAGGGCTGCACCATGGGTGCGCAGCGTCGGGTACGAGGCGTCGCCTGGGCGACGCTGCTAGCGGCGGGGATCCTCACCCCGCTCACGAGCGGGCGGGATTCGAGCGAGCTTGGTGATGCGCGGGGGATCGGCGGGCATCGCGTACTCGTCGAGCTCGAGTCGCCTACCACCGCCGCCGAGGGGCTCCGCCTCGGAACCCGCGCCGGCGCCCGGGTCGAACAGCTGCGCATGAGTAGGCAGGGCGCGAGCGGGCAGACATACTCGGCCGGCTACGTGCGCAGGGCGGGGATCCAATCCGCCGCTCGAGCCGTCGACGCGATCGCGGCGGGCTTGCGCTCGAAGGCGCAGAGCACCAACGTGCGGCGCGCAGCCGACTCCCTCTCGCCGAAGAGCCGAGCCGACATCGGGCTCGTGCTGCGGCTCGACGACCGGACGGTTCAGGCCCTCCGGCGCGATCGGCGCGTCCGGCGGGTCCGGACGCTGCCTCTTGCGGCGGCCTCTAGCGCCCCCTCTGGCGCAGCCTCCCCGCCCGACCCGGGAACGCCTTGGTGGCCCGACTTCCTCTCCGTTCGCGCCGGTCAGGCGGGCCCGAACCGCTTCGTCGACCAGTCGATGAGGTGGAGCGCAGCGCGTCTCGGGCGGCTGCAGACGATCCGCGGCGACAACGTCGGTTACGAGGCGGACTTCACGCAGGACAACCGCGACGGCCGGATCTACCTGGGCGACACCGTCACCTGGAGCTCGAACCTCCCGAACAAGTACCTGGACACCCAGTTCCTCGACAGCCAGGACTTCAAGATCCGGACGGTCGGCACGGCGGATGCACTCAAGCTGCGGCCCGGCGTCACCTACTGGACCCACATCGTGTCGGAGCCCGGCGAAACGGCGACCGACACGGCGACGATCAAGGGAACGGTGGTGCATAGGTCGCCGCCGTTCTGCTACCGCGCGCTCTGCCAGTTCGACAACGGCGACAAGGCGCCAATACCGTCGCATTACTTCGCTCCGAACCAGAGCTTCCGCATACCCGGGAGCGCCGTTTACAAGGACGAGCCGGTCTGTACCGCGAGCGCGCCGACGATTGTTCGCACCGAGAGCGGGCCGGTGGCGGTCCACTACAACCCGTGCATCAACCTCGAGCACGGTGAGAACGGCCGCTTCTGGGGCGACCGGTCGGTGCACCCCTCCGCGGGACTCGTGAGCAGCGAGACGGTCATCGTGCAGCGCTGCGACAAGACGAACGCACACTGCATTACGGTCTCGGCGACGCATACGCCGCCGACGGGAGTGAAGTTCACGTCGCCGGGCCAGTACTACAAGGCGTGCGCCTCCGCGACGTTCAGCGACGGCCAGAAGGTCGTCTTCCGCTGCACCCGGCCGGTGGCCGGCGGTTGAGCGCCGCGATCAGGGCTCGTCGCGCGGGCCCGACCAGAATGCGTCCCCCACCGTTACCGTGCGCGCCGTCTCGGCCTGGTGACGCAGCGAGTACGGATCGCCGTCCTCGTACGCGAACATCGCCTCGGCGGGGATGCGGCGGGCCTCGCCGGTGCCGCCCAGGTACTGGTCGATGACCCGAGCGCAGCGGCGACCCTCCGCGATCGCGGTGACCACGAGCGACTGGCCGATGCGGGCGTCGCCACAGGCGAACACGCCCTCGATCTTGGTGCCGTAGACCGGCGCCCTGATGTTGCCGCGCCGATCGAGGTCGAGCGCGAGGTCGCTCACGAGCCCCTCGTGCTCGGGGTGGCTGAAGCCGATAGCGATCAGCACGAGGTCGGCGGGAACGTCGAAGTCGCTGCCGGGGATGGCGTGAAGATCGCGCGACGAGGTGCCCTCGACGCGGCGGCCGTGGACGCCCCTCACTCGCCCGTCCGCGCCCGAGATGCGGGTCACCTGTGTGCCGAACCGGCGGTCGCCGCCCTCGTCCAGCGCGTAGGTGGTCGGCGTGCGCTTGGGCGGGAGCGGCCAGGGGGTGGATGCCGGTCGGCCGTCCGCGGGCAGCGGCGGATAGACGTCCAAGAGCATCACGTCATCCGCGCCCTCCCGCAGGGCGTTCGAGATGCAGTCCATGCCCGTGTCGCCGCCGCCGACCACGACGACGCGCTTTCCGGCGGCCGAGATGACCTCCGCGGCCGGGGTCTCGGGGGCGGGCCGACCCTCCTCCGCAGCGACGGCCCGGTTCCGCTGGTAGAGGTACTCCATCGCGAAGTGCACGCCGGCGAGGTCGCGGCCCGCGACGTCGAGGTGGCGATGCACGCGTGAGCCGATCGCGACGACCAGCGCGTCGTGGCGGCGGCGGAGCTCCTCAGCGGACACGTCGCGGCCCACGTCTACGCCGTAGGCGAACTCGATCCCCTCCTCCTCGAGCAGTGCGACGCGCCGGTCGATGATCCACTTCTCGAGCTTCGCGTCGGGCACGCCGAAGCGCAGCAGGCCTCCGGGGCCCTCGTCGCGCTCGTACGCCGTCACCGCGTGGCCGTGTGCGTTCAGCTCCGCGGCGACCGCCAGGCCGGCCGGGCCCGAGCCCACCACTCCGACGGTGCGGCCCGTCCGCGCGTCGGGCGGGTCGGGGGTGATCCAGCCCTCCTCGAAGCCGCGCGTCACGATCGCCAGCTCGATCTGCTCGATCGTCACCGCATCGTCGTTGATGTCGAGCACACAGGCCGACTCACAGGGCGCGGGGCAGATGAGTCCCGTGAACTCGGGGAAGTTGTTGGTCGCGTGGAGCTTCGCCAGCGCGTCGCGCCATTTGTCACGGTAGACGAGGTCGTTCCAGTCGGGGATCAGGTTGCCGAGCGGACAGCCCTCGTGGCAGAACGGCACCCCGCAGTCCATGCAGCGCGCGCCCTGGTCGCGCAGCGTGCGGTGATCGGGCAGCGAGAAGTACTGCCGGTAGTCGCGCACGCGCTCTTTTGGATTGCGCTTGTCGAACCCGACCCGCTCGAGTCGGAGGAAGCCCCCCAGTTCGCCCACTAGTGGCACCTCCGGTGACTCCGTGCCCGGTTCGGCGAGCTCCGGGGGCCGCCAGGCAAGGACGCAGGGAGGGTGCAATGCCAGAAAAGGCATTGCCGCGACCGAGGACGCCGCATGGCGGTCATCCGGAGCCGCCGAAGCGGGTGCGCAGTTGCCGGAGGTGCCACTAGACGACCGCTTCGCGAGCCTCGGCCGCCGCCAGATTCGCCAGCGCGCGCTTGTAGTCGTGCGGCATCACCTTCACGAACCGCTCCAGCGCGGCGGGCCAGTCGGCCAGCACGCGCGCGGCCACCTCCGAGCCCGTGCGCTCGCCGTGCTCGTCCACGAAGTCGCGCAGCTCCTCGGCCTCATCGGGCGCGATCTCGTCGAAGCCGACGAGGTCGGTGTTGCAGCGGCCGCGGAAGCCGCCGTCGACGTCGAGCACGTAAGCCACGCCGCCGCTCATGCCGGCCGCGAAGTTGAGCCCGGTCGGCCCGAGCACCACCACGCGCCCGCCCGTCATGTACTCGCAGCCGTGATCGCCCACCCCCTCGACCACGGCGATCGCGCCCGAGTTCCGGACCGCGAACCGCTCGCCGGCGAGGCCGCGGAAGAAAGCCCGCCCCGAGGTCGCGCCGTAAAGGACGGTGTTCCCGACGATCACGTTCTCCTCCGCGACGAACCGCGAGGCCGTCGGCGGGCGGACGACCAGCGTTCCGCCGGACAGCCCCTTGCCCGTGTAGTCGTTGGCGTCGCCCTCGAGCAGCAGCGTGACTCCCGACGCCAGCCAGGCGCCGAAACTCTGACCGGCGGAGCCCCGGAAGCTCACCTCGATCGTCCCGTCCGGCAGCCCCTCGAGGCCGCGCCGGCGTGCTATCTCGCCGGACAGCAGCCCGCCCACCGCGCGGTTCTTGTTCTCGATCGGCTGTTCCCAGCGCACCGGCGTCCGCTCGTCGATGGCCGCCTGGCAACGCTGAAGCAGGCCGTGGTCGATGGAGTCGAAGAGCACTGGGTCGGGCGAGCGCGTGCAGTGCCGCGGGCCCGCGCCGTCGGGCACCTCGAGCAGCGCGCTCAGGTCGATGCCGCGCGCCTTCCAGTGCTGCACGGCCTCGTCGGCCGCGAGCAGGTCTGTTCGCCCGATCAGCTCGGCCATCGTGCGCACGCCGAGGCGCGCCATTATCCGCCGCGACTCCTCGGCGACCATGAAGAGGTAGTTCACGACGTGCTCCGGGCTGCCCTCGAAGCGGCGCCGGAGCTCGGGGTCCTGCGTGGCCACCCCCACCGGGCAGGTGTTCAGGTGGCAGACGCGCATCATCACGCAGCCGAGCGCGATCAGGGGGGCGGTGGAGAAGCCGAACTCGTCGGCGCCGAGGATCGCCGCCATGACCACGTCGCGGCCCGTGCGCATCTGGCCGTCGGCCTCCACGAGGAGGCGGGAGCGCAGATCGTTGCGAAGCAGCGTCTGCTGGGTCTCGGCGATGCCGATCTCCCAGGGAACGCCCGCGTGCTGGATCGACGCCTGTGGCGACGCGCCCGTGCCCCCGTCGTGGCCCGCGATCACCACGTGGTCGGCATTCGCCTTCGCTACCCCGGCGGCGACGGTCCCCACCCCCACCTCCGACACGAGCTTCACCGAGATCCGCGCCCGCGGGTTCGCACAGCGCAGGTCGTAGATCAGCTGCTTCAGGTCCTCGATCGAGTAGATGTCATGGTGCGGAGGGGGCGAGATCAGGCCGACGCCCGGAGTCGAGTAGCGCAGTCGCGCGATGTACTGGTCGACCTTGTGCCCGGGCAGCTGGCCGCCCTCGCCGGGCTTCGCGCCCTGGGCGACCTTGATCTGGAGCTCGTCGGCGTTCACGAGGTAGTGCACGGTCACGCCGAAGCGTCCGGATGCCACCTGCTTGATCGACGAGCGGCGCTCGTCCTCGAAGCGCGTCGGGTCCTCGCCGCCCTCGCCTGTGTTCGACCTGGCGCCCAGCCGGTTCATGGCCGAGGCGAGCGTCTCGTGCGCCTCGGGCGACAGGGCCCCGAGGCTCATGCCACCCGACTTGAAGCGCCTCACGATCTCGGCCGCGGGCTCGACGGACGACAGCGGTATCGGTTCGACGTCGTCGGTGAAGCGCAGAAGGCCGCGGAGCGTCGACTTCGGCACGGCCACGTGGTTCACGTAGGTGGCGAAGCGGTCGTACGTGTCGGCCCCGTTCTCCGAGCGGGCGGCGTGCTGGAGGTTCGCGATCGTCTCCGGGTTCCAGCCGTGGAACTCGCCGTCCCGGCGCCAGGCGTAGATCCCGCCGGACGGCAACAGCTCGGACGTCGCCGCCGGATACGCACGGGCGTGCCGGTCGAGGGCCTCGCGGGCGAGCACGTCGAGGCCGACACCGCCGACCCGCGACGGCGTGCCCGTGAAGTGACGGTCCACGAGCTCACGGCGCAGCCCCACCGCCTCGAAGATCTGGGCGCCGGTGTACGAGCGGATGGTGGAGATCCCCATCTTCGACAGGATCTTCAGGAGACCCTTGCCGATCCCCTTGATCGCGCGCTCCTCCGCCTCCTCGGGGCTCATTCCCTCCGGGAGCCGTCCGTCGCGATGTAGCGCGTAGAGCGACTCGAACAGGACGTAGGGGTTCACGGCCGCGGCGCCGTAGCCAATCAGGCAGGCGAGGTGGTGGATCTCCTTGGCCTGCCCCGTCTCGGCCACGAGCCCGATCTGGAGGCGCGTGCTCTCGCGGACGAGGTGGTGGTGGACCGCGCCAACCGCGAGCAGTGCCGGCATGGGCGCCCGCTCGGCGCCAAGGTTGCGATCCGACAGGATGATGATGTTCACCCCGCGCGCCACCAGCGCGGAGGCCTCGGCGCAGATCGCGTCGAGGCGGCGCGCCATCCCTCGGGCGCCCTCCGCGACCGGCCAGGTCATGTCGATCGTGCGGGCCTCGAAGACGTTGTGGTCCACCTGCCGCAGCGTCTCGAGCTGGGAGTTGCGGAGTATCGGCTGCGGCATGACCAGCTGATGGCAATGGTCCGGCGTCTCCCCCAGCAGGTTGATCTCGGGGCCGATGCACGCCTCGAGACTCATCACGATCGACTCGCGGAGCGGATCGATCGCCGGGTTCGTGACCTGGGCGAAGAGCTGCTTCAAGTAGGAGAAGAGCGGGGGGCGCTGATCCGAGAGCACGGCCAGCGCCACGTCGTTCCCCATCGAGCCCGTGGGCTCCGCGGCGTCGCGCGCCATCGGCGCGAGCAGCACGCTCAGGTCCTCCTCGGTCCAGCCGAAGGCCAGCTGCTTCGCGCGCAGCGGCTCCACGCGCGGCACGCGCGGGCTCTTCTCGGGGAGGTCCTCGATCCGCACGACCCGCTCGCGCAGCCATTGGCCATAGGGGCGCCGCCGGGCGAGGTCGAGCTTGATCTCCTGGTCGGGGACTACCCGGTCGCGCTCGAGGTCGACCAAGAACAGCTTGCCCGGGCGCAGGCGGCCCTTCGCCTCGACCAGATCGTCGGGTACGTCGAGCACGCCGGTCTCCGAGGCGAGCACCACCCAGCCGTCCTTCGTGACCACCCAGCGCCCCGGCCGCAGGCCGTTGCGATCGAGAGTCGCGCCGATCACCCGCCCGTCGCTGAACGCGACCGCCGCCGGGCCGTCCCAGGGCTCGACCAGGGACGAGTGGTAGGCGTAGAAGTCGCGCACCTCGGGCGGCAGCTCCGGCCGGCCGCGGTGCGCTTCGGGGATCAGCATCGAGATCGCGTGCGCGGGCGAGCGACCACCGAGCACGAGCAGCTCGAGCAGACCGTCGAGCGACGCGGAGTCCGAGATGTCGTCCCGCAGCAGCGGCCGGATCTTGTCCACGTCGTCGCCGAACAGCGGCGAGGCGAGCGTCAGCTCCCGCGCGCGCATCCAGTTGCGGTTGCCGCGCAGCGTGTTGATCTCGCCGTTGTGGCAGAGCATGCGGTACGGATGGGCGAGCTCCCAGCTCGGGAACGTGTTCGTCGAGAAGCGCGAGTGCACCAGCGCCAGACGGCTCGCGAAGCGCTCGTCGCGCAGGTCGGGAAAGTAGCGCGACAGCTGGGGTGCCGTGAGCATCCCCTTGTAGACAAGTGTCCGGGACGAGAAGCTCGGGATCGCCAGCCCGTCGCGGGCCTGACGCTCGACCAACCGCCGGATCACGTAGAGCTTGCGCTCGAACTCGTCCTGGTCGCGGACGCCTTCGCCCGCCTCGACGAAGAGTTGCTCGATGCGCGGCGCCACCGAGCGCGCGGTCGTGCCGCAGGCCTCGTCCTCGACCGGCACTTCGCGCCAGCCGAGCACGTGCTGGCCCTCGGCGTCGACGGCGCGCTCGATCAGCTGCCGCGCGTCGTCCCCCTCCTCGCGCGGGAGGAAGCACATCGCCACTCCGTACCGGCCCGGCTCGGGGAGGTCGAGCTCGGCCGCGGAGCGGAGGAACGCGTCGGGGAGCTGAACCAGGATGCCCGCCCCGTCGCCCGTATCCGGGTCGGCGCCCTCGGCGCCGCGGTGCTCGAGATGCTCGAGCGCCCACAGGGCCCGGGAGATGACCTCGTGCGACGCCGGGGCCCCCAGCCACGCTACGAATGCGACACCGCAGGCGTCGTGCTCGTAGCTCGGGTCGTACAGGCCGGCCGCTGCCTGCGTAGGGGTTCACCTCCTCGGGTTCCGCGCCTTCTCCGAGCGGGCACGCGACGGGGATGGGGCCGGAAAATGATAGAGCGCGGGGCGCCGGCGAGCGAGGTTCGACAAGGTCGATAGGGTGCGAGGAAGGTCCTCGCGATGGCACAGACGATCACGGTTCTCTCCCAGAAGGGCGGCACGGGCAAGACCACGGCGGTGCGCACTGTCGCCGATGTCTACCGTCGAATCGGTCTCGAGGTTCTCTGCGCCGACCTCGATCCGCAGGGCAACCTGTCCGACTACTTCGACGTACCGGCCGACGCTTCGCCGACCATGGCCGACGTGCTGTGCGGCCAGGCCAAGGCCGCCGACGCCGTGCACGACGACGTGCTCCCCGCCAACCTGGGCCTGGCCGAGGCCGAGCTGGTTCTGGGCGGCAAGATGGGCCGCGAGCTGACGCTGAAGCGGGCGCTGGGAGAGGTGCGCGGCTACTACGACCTGGTCCTCGTCGACTGCCCGCCCTCGCTCGGACTTCTGACCGTGAACGCGCTGGTGGCCGCCGACCACGCCCTGATCTCGAGCGAGGCGGAGTACTTCTCGCTCCAGGGAGTCGAGCAGGCGCTCGAGGTCGTCGAGCTGGCGAGGGGGTCGCTGAACCCCGAGCTCGACTGGCTCGGCGTGGTGCTGAACATCGCCGACATGCGGTTGGTACACGCGCGCGAGGCCCTCCAACAGCTGCGCGAGCGCTTCGGCGAACGTGTCTTCGACGCCGTGATCAGGCGAAGCGTGCGCTACGCGGAGTCGGCCGAGCGCGGCGTCTCCATCCTCGACTACGCGCCCGACCTGGGCGCCGACTACCTGGGGCTGGCCGACGAGCTGCTGGCCCGCCTGGACGGCTATCGGGAGGAGCGCGAGCGCCTCGCGGCGCTGCGGGCGGAGCTGGTGCCGGCTTGAGGGAGGAGCTCGCGGAGGTCGTCGGCGATCGCATGCCCCTCCTCCCTAGCGCCCGATCGGTAAGCCTGATCGTCTCATGGCCGGCGCGGAGGGTGCGGCGGTCTCGTGTGCGGTCGTCCTCGAACGCCCTGCGGTTGCGGTGGGCGGCGCGGCAGTCGGTTTCGACGATCAGCCGCGCCTCCGGCCAGGCGGAGGCGACCTCGTAGCCGGCGAATTCGATGCCGACCGCCGGGCAGGGGATCCGGTGGCGCCGGCAGAAGGCGAGGAAGTCGTCTTCGAGGTCGGACCGCGTACGCTGCGCCGGTTCCCTCGCCAATGCCAGCACGCGGGCGCCGCGGCGGCCCGGATTGCTTTCAACTACTGCCTTCAAGGAGGTCAGGTCGAAGTGGCCGCGTACTCGGCCTCGTCGATGGCGCGCGTGAGCGCCTGGGCTGGCAGGACGTCGGCGAGGTCGAGCAGGGTGCGGGCGACGGTGGTGACCGGGATGTGGTCCCGAACGACCGTCTCCTCCGCCGCGAGCCGGGCCCGATCGGTGCACCGGATGGCGCTCTGCTTCGCGCGACCTGCCCGGACTGGCACGGTCAGTTCTCCCCCTTACCCCGCCCCAACCCCGCTCCGATAGGCTCGCCCACTCATGGAGACGGACCTGCTCTTCAAGCCCGCAAGCGACTTGGCCGCCCTGATCCGCGACGGGGAGCTGAGCGCAAGGGAGCTCATGGAAACGGCGCTCGAGCGCATCGAGGC
>DATDLN010000076.1:0-10690 GCA_036519295.1 Thermoleophilaceae bacterium | reverse complement strand
CCAGCGCCCACGCCCCCGCCGGCTCCTGAGCCCACGCCGGTTCCGCTCCCGGAGCCGACGCCTGCGCCGACGCCGGCTCCGCCACCCGAGCCAACGCCCGCGCCCGCACCGGTCCCAGCGCCGCAGCCTCCGCCTCCGGCGCCCGCTCCCACGGAGCCCACCACGTCCACCGAGACGGCGGTGCCCCTGCCGGCGCCGACCGAGCCACCCTCGCCGCCCGGCGGTACCCCGCCCCCGGCTGCTCCGGTGGACCACGCGCCCGCGAGCCCGCCCCCGCCCGTCGACGCCGCCAATCCGTCGTCCGAGACCACGCCGGCCATGCCCGCGCTCCCTGAATCGGAGGCGGTGCCACCGACGGCGTCACCAGAGCCTGGCTCGCCCGCCGACGTGCGCCCCGGGCTGACTACCGGCACCCAACCCCGGGCCGACACGCCGACCGAGGCAGTGCTCCGCGAGGCGCTCAAGCTGATGGACGACCTGGCCGGGGTGAGAACTGCTATGGCAATGTTGGCTGCGGAAGGTCAGGCGCCCGCTGCCGGCGCGCCGCCCCGGCGCCCAGCCGCCGGCGCGCCCGACCAACGGCCGTCACCGGCTTCGTCTTACGAGCAGCCGCCGCTGAGCGGGGGTGCGCCGTCCGGAGCAGCGGGATCCGCCCCGTCGGGCGGCGGATCCGCCGCGCTCTATGCGCTCGTGATTGCTCTTGCCGCGCTCGCCGGCGGACTCTGGGCCCGGTTGCAAGTGATTCCGGTTCGCTGGCGCTCCGTGACGATCGTCGCCCTGAACGAACGGCCCGGCTAAGGCCTCACAGGCCAGCCCGTCCGACCCGGGTGCCGTAGGCGCCCGGGTGCACCGTTCGATTCAGGAGTAGGACGATGAGAAGGAGACATAGCGTGGGAATCACGCAGGCATCGGCGGCGAGCATCGTGGCTTGTCTTGCCGTTCTCTGCGTGCCGGCCGTGAGCATCGCGGCCGATTCCAGCGACCCCCCCGCGGAAGCCGCAGGCGGCACGAGCGAACTGCTCGCCCGCGGCGCCGGCTACGGACAGCCGCACGGCGAGCCGCGTGTGCGGGCGCTGCAGCAGCGTCTGCGGGCCCTGGGCCAGCGGCCGGGACCCGTGGACGGCAAATACGGCCCACTGACGGAGGCGGCGGTTGAGCGTCTCCAGCGTGACAGCGGACTCTCGGTTGACGGAATAGTCGGCCCGGAGACCCGCCGCGTGGTGACGGCGGAGTGGCCGCCGCTCGCCCCGGGCGCCGGGTACGGAGAGCCCGGAGGATCGCCACGAGTGCGTGCCGTCCAGCGACGGTTGCACGCCCTGAGAAAGCGGCCGGGACCGGTTGACGGCCGGTACGGCCCGCGTACGCAGGCTGCGATCGAGAGATTCCAGCGAAGTGCCGGACAACCCGCCACGGGCTCGTTGTCGAGTGTGACGGCGATGGCCCTCGCGCGCGCCCACGGCGACCGGCCGGCCCAGGCTGCAGGCGAGACGGGACGCGGCGAAGAGTCCCGCCCGGGAGGTCGCTCCTCGGCGAGCCCGGTCGAGGCGTCCGGACCGAAGCCAGGGCGAGGAGCCGACAGCAGCGGATCGGAATCGGACCAGGGCAGGTCCCGAACCCCGACGGCCGTCGCCGACCGCGCCACTGGGACGGATCGAGCAGAGTGGACGTCGCCCGTGATGTTGCTGGTGCTCGCGCTGGCTCTCGTGTCGGGGGCCAGCCTGCTTGCCTCCTGGCTCAAGGGAAGGCGCCGCAGGCCCGAGGCCCCAAGCGCGAAGAGCCGGCCGGTGAAGCCCACCCCGATGCCGAACGGCGACGGGCAGGAGGCGAAGGCGACGCCTCGGGCTTCGGCGCCTCCGAGCCCAGAACCGGAGCCGCGACGGAACGGGGTCGCTGCGATCGGCTACGTGAGCGTTCGCGAGCCCGAAGCGGAAGACCAGCAGCGGCTCGAGGAGCAAACGGCCGCGATCGATACGGCCTGCCGCGACCGTGGCCTGGTGCTGAAGGAGATCATCCGGGACGTGGAGCAGGTCGACGGTACGGGCCCGGAGCGTCCCGGCAGGAATTACGCACTGCAGCGACTCGCAGCCGGGGACGCGTCGTGTCTGGTCGTGGCGGAACTCGGGCGGCTAAGCCCCTCGGCCCCGAAGCTCGGCGACATCGTCGAGTGGCTCCGGCTTCGGCAGGCGCGGCTCGTGTCGGTCGACGAAGGGCTGGATACGGGGACGCAGAGCGGTAGCGAGGCCGCCGAGAAGCTGGTATCGCTCTGTGTCGCTGAGGGGCGACACCATCAGTCGGCGGAAGGCGGCCGCCCCGATCCCGTTCCGGAGCCACTCCCGGCCGAGAAGGCGGGCGGGCCGTCAGCGAGAGGTGACGTCCCGGCGCTGAATGCGCGTATACGCAAAATGCGCGCCAGCGGGATGACCCTCCAGTCGATCGCCAGTCGGCTGAATGCGGAGAACGTCCCGACGCTTCGCGGGGGCGCGAAGTGGCGGCCGTCCGGCGTGCAGGCGGCGCTCGGCTACCGCAGGCCGGACCCTGGCGGCAAGGGGGAGCGGAACGGCAACGGGTCATCTGGGAGCAGGCGGGCGAGACCCCGGCAACCGGACCCCAATCGCACGGAAGGAGGCGCCCGATGAGAGGGAGACCAATCGAACGACCTGGCTCGGCCCTCGCCGTCGCCGGGCCGGCGCGGCCCCCGGTCGGACGTCCGTGCCTGCGGTCGGGAGGTGCGCAATGAGATGGGAGACATGGCTGCCGGCGACGTCCGCGAGTGCGGGAGCCGCGCGTTCGATCGTTCGCAAAGCGGCCGCCGAGGCCGGTCTCGAGGGCGAGCCGGCGTGGGACCTGATGGTCGCCTCGACCGAGGCCGTCAACAACGCCGTCCAGCACGGCGAGGCCTGGCCGAACGGCTGCGTCCTGTTCGTGACCGAGCCGTGCCCGCGAGGTCTGCGGGTGGAGGTCCGCGACCTCGGGAAATTCGACAGCGCACTCGAGCCCGCGCCACTCGACGCGACGTCTGGCCGCGGCATGCAGATCATCGCGGCGCTCGTCGACCGCCTCGAGGTGAGGAACGGAGACGGGACCACGGTGGTGCGGTTCGAGAAGCACCGGGGCACGGCTTCGTCGGAGGGAGACCCGAAGCTCGAGCAGGGAAGGCGTCCGGGAAGCGTGAACGGCTTCTCCGCAGGCAACGGCGCGATTCACGAGTCCGCGCCGCGAGTGCGACCGACTGCGGGGCTCGCGGCCGACACGGGGGGTGGTGGCTAGGCCGAAAATCCGCGAACGGTGAGTAGCAACCCGCTTCCGGGGTAGCAGAGTCCTGCGTCATCGGCTAGTCGACCTGAGGGACAATCGTGTCGGATCCAGTGACCCGCCGGGCGATCGCGGACGATTCCGTGCCTTCGCCCGAGCCACGGCGTCCCGGGCCGGGGGTGACCCGCGTCCACCTCTTGAAGTGGTGCGCTGCGGCCGGGGGAGCGCTGACCGCGGGCGGGCTGCTCGCCGGCGGCCTGCCGGTGCCGGCCGTCTCGCAGCCGTCGGCGGCCCAGGACCGGCGGGTGCTCGAATGGCTTGTCCAGGTGGAGCAACTTCAGGCCGGCTTCTACACGGAGGCCGAGCGGCGTGGGGCGCTGAGCGGCGAGCTTCGAGAGCTCAGCAAGGTGGTCGGCGACCAAGAGCGCGCGCATGTCGGTGCGCTCGAGCGCGAGTTGGGCGGCACCGGGTCCAACCGCCCGGCGTTCGACTTCGGCGACGCGACGAGCGACCCGCAGCGGTTCCTCGCTGCGGCCATGGAGCTGGAAGAGCTGGCCCTGGCGGCATTCAACGGGCAGGTGCCCAACCTGACCAAGCGACGGATCCTGACGGCGATGGGAATCGCATCGGTGGAGGCACGTCATGTCGGCTGGGTGCGGGATCTCGCCGGCCGCAATCCCGCTCCGCGACCGGCCGACGTGCCGGCCACGCAGGACGGGACCAGGGCGGCGATCGAGGCCACGGGGTTCACGGCCTAGCCGACGGGAGATGGAGATGGAGCCCGAGCTCACCCTCGAAGCGGTCGATCGCGATGGGGCAATCGCGGAGGCGCTGGACGAGCTGACGGGGGGCACGCGGGCGGACTTCCTTCGCAAGGCCGTGATCGGCGGCGCAGCGACGGGTGCGGCGCTCGCGACGCCCGCGCTGGCCAAGGGGCGCAACACGGCGAAGGACATCGCGATTCTCCGCTTCGACCTGAACCTCGAGTACCTCCAGGCGGCCATGTACAGCGAGGCGGAGCGCCTCCGCCAGCTGAAGCCGAGGACGCTCGAGTGGGCGCGTGTGGTGGGCGCGAACGAGCGTGGGCACGTGAGGGCCATTCGCGGGCTGTTGGGGAGGGATGCCGTCAAGAGCCCCAAGTTCAATTTCCGCGGCGTAACCGAGGACGACTCCGTCTTCACCGAGACGGCGGTGGCGTTCGAGGACCTGACGGCGGCGCTGCTCAAGACGCAGGCTGCTCAGGTGGACTCGCGCGGTGTTCTCGCCGCGCTCGTGTCCCTCCATTCCGTCGAGGCGCGCCATGCGGCCTGGATCCGGCACATCGCCGGGATCGTCCCGGCGGCCGACGCCTTCGACGAGCCGACGTCGAAGGCCAGGGTGGTCCGTCTGGTCGATTCCACGAACTTCGTGACGTCCAGGCCGAGGACCAAGGGAAGGCGGCGACCCAGGTACACGGGGTGAGGCGAACGAGACGCATGCGTCGCAGCGAGCTCGGCGCCGCCTTGGCGCTTGGGGGAGTGCTGATCGGCGTGGCGCTCGCGGTCGTGCTCCTCGAGGGCTCCGCGGGTCCTTCGTCGGCGGACCCGGGGCTTCCGCCGTCTCCTCGCTCGGCGCTCGCGCCGAGGAACGTTCCGCTCGGCCGGGATCCCCTCGCGTTCTGGGCGCCGGTGCGCGAGTCGGTCTCCGCTCGCGTGAGCCCGACACAGCCGCAAGCGGCTGGCGAGGTTCCGAGGCGGACCCCCGAGGGGACCACGAACATCGTGCTCGTCCTCGGACACGCCAAGCGTGTCGAGGGGAGGCTGTGGGTGGAAGTGCGTTTTCCGGCAGTCCCAGACGACGCTCGCGGTTGGGTGCCGCGCTCGGTCCTCGGCGGGTACACCCCGGTTCGAACCCGGCTTGTCGTCGACCGCGAGGGGCTGACGGCCACCCTGGCGCGCGGCCGCCGGCCCGTCTTCCGGACCCGGGTGGGGGTCGGCACCGAGTCGACGCCCACGCCGGGCGGTCACTTCTACGTCCGCAATCAGCTCCGCCGGTACCGGAGCCCGTTCTACGGGCCGATCGCGTTCGGGACCAGCGCTCGCTCGAGAGGCCTCAGCGACTGGCCCGCCGGCGGGTTCGTCGGCATACATGGCACCGACCGGCCGGACCTGATACCGGGCCGGGTCTCGCACGGATGCATCCGAATGACCAACGCGGACATCATCCGTTTGGCCCGACTCATGCCCATCGGGACCCTGCTGACGGTGCGCTGATGGCCCGCCGGAGCCTAGCTGTTCAATTGGTCGTGGCGCTGGTGATCTGCGCGCCGGCCGCAATCGGCGCCGAGGCGGCGTCGGGACAGGAGCGTGACCGCGAACGCGGCGTGCAGCCGCCCACCGAGCTGCTGCGCGAATATCCCTTCCGCCAGGGAGAGCTCCGCGGCCGGGAGCGCTCTCAGCCTCCTTCCGCCCAGGCGCCCGTGCGCGATCCGTCCGCCGACACGGGCGCCAGCAGGTGGATACTCGTACTCATGGTGGCGATGGGCTCGGCCGCTCTGCTCGCGCTCGGCGTCGCCGGCCGTCGGTTCACCAGGGCGAAGGCCGGCAGGCGCGGGGCGCTGGCGACCGAGCCCGCACTCGCCGCGGCACCGGAGGTGCCGGTCGCGCCGCGCCGGGCTCGCTCACACGGTCCGCCGAAGAGTCGGCGAGCCTGCAGCTACGCGGTCGTGAACCAGAAGGGCGGTGTGGGAAAGACGACCGTCTCGCTCACCGCGGGCGTGGCAGCGGTCCGTCGGGGTAGGCGGGTGCTCGTCGTCGATCTCGACCCGCAGGCCTCGGCCACCACGGTCCTCGCGCGGGGGGCCTCGGATCGCCAGACCGTGGCGGACGCCATGCTGAACCCCGCCTCCTGCTCGCTCGACGCCACCATCGTTCCGACGGGGTGGGGGCTGGACCTCGCACCCTCGTCACGGGCCCTGCGCTCCGCCGAGACCCAGCGCGACGGCCGCGAGGAGGGTGTGCTCGCCGAGCAGCTGGACGCGGTCGGCGATTACGACCTCATGCTGATCGATTGTCCGCCGAGCCTCGGCTTTCTCACGCACGAGGCACTGGGCGCGGTGTCCCGCGCGCTCGTCGTCACCGAGCCGAGCTATCTGGCGCTTCAGGCGATCGACGAGCTCGTCGACACGATGCAAGACGTATCAGCCGGACGCAACCCATCGCTGGCCCTCGGCGGAGTCGTGCTGAACCGCGTCGAGACCACCGCCGAGCACAAACGCAGCGTCGCCGAGGTCGAGGAGGTCTTCGGTTCGCGAGTCCTGGAGCCGCACATACCCAAGCGGGCGGTGCTCCAGGACGCCATGCGCCAGGGCGTGCCACCGCAGGACCTGCCTAGCCACTATGCCGACGAGATCGCGGACCTGTTCGAGTCACTTGCCGAGCAGCTCGAGGCGGTTCCCGCCAAGCGTTTCGCTCCTGGAGCCAGCTGACGACCTGTGGCGCGCAGGCGTCCAATAGACACGCTCCGTTCAGGCTCAGGTCTCGCGCACGACCAGGCGCCCGTCCGACCCCACGGCGAGGCTGCGGCGGCCGGCCACCAGCTCGCGCAGCTCCTCGCCCACCAGCTCGCGGCGCCAGCCGTGAGTGACGCGCAGACGGTCGCCGTCCTCGCCGCGGAGCAGGGCGCTCACCAATGCGCTGAGCTCCGACTGGGTGGCGATCAGCTCGACGGCCACCCCCGATTCCATCGAACGCTGGCGAACCAGTGCCTGCGCCAGCGAGACAAGCGGTGCGTCGGCCGGATCGCGGGCGGGGGGCTCGGGCGGCGGTGGTGGCGGCGTGCGCCGGCGGCCGCGCTCGATCGCCTGAAGCAGGCGGTCGCCCCGGCGATGGAGCGTCTGCGGCGGAAGGCCGCGGATCTGCTCGAGCCCCTCGCGGCTGCCAGGGCCGCGGCGGGCGAGCTCCATCAACGCCTGGTCGGGCAGCACGAATCCCGCCGGACGGTCCATTCTCCGGGCAGCTTCCTCGCGCCACTCGACCAGCTCTCGGGCGATCGCGCGCCCCCTCTCGCTCAAGCGGCCGAGACGGGGCAGGCGCTCGTATACGCGATCGGGATCGCGCTCGTCGCTCACCTCCTCGAGCGCCCGGCACTCCTCCCGCGCCCAGTCGAGCCGTTCGCGTTCCACGAGCCTCCGTTCGAGCTCGTCGCCGAGCGCCAGCAGGAGGCGGGCGTCGTCGCCGGCGTACTCGAGCTGCTGCGCCGTGAGGGGGCGGCGATCCCAGCGGGTAAAGCCCTCGCTTCCCCGGAGCCGCACCCGCAGCACCTTGCGCACCAGCGACTCGTAGCCCTCCTGATTGCCGAAGCCGAGAAAGCCCGCGGCCACCTGCGTGTCGAACACGTTCCTGATCTCGGTCGCCCAGCTCCTGCGCAGGATCGCGACGTCCTGGCGCCCCGCGTGGACGACGAGCTCAACCGCCGGGTCGGCGAGCACGGCAGCGAGCGGCGCCGCGTCGATCTCGCCCTCGAGCGGGTCGAGCACCTCGGTGCGCACGCCGTCGCGCGCGCCGGGGTCCGGCACGGCCACCTGGGCTAGACAGAGGAGCGCCTGGTAGCGGCGCTCCGACACGAACTCGGTGTCGATCGCGAGCCGCCCATGCTCGGTGGCGCGCGCGGCGAGGTCGGCGATCACCCGCTTGACCCTACACTCGGCGCGTGTTCCTCTCGGTGGCCCTCGCGGGCCTTGCCGCGGCCTCGGTCGCATCCACGCCGGCGCCCCCGGGGCCGGCGGCCGAGCGCTCGCTCGTCCTCGGCCACTCCGCCCAGGACCGCCCGATCCGTGCGCAACTCGTCGGAAGCCCTCGCGCGCGCGTGAAGCTGTTGGCGGTCGGGTCCGTGCACGGCAACGAGCCGGCCGGCAAGGCCGTGGTGGCGCGCCTGCGGCGCGGCGGGCCGCCGCGCGGCACGGCCTTCTGGCTCGTGAGCGACGCAAACCCCGACGGTTCCGCGGCGGGAACGCGCCAGAACGCGCACGGCGTCGATCTCAACCGCAACTTCGCCTTCGGCTGGAAGCCGCTCGACGGGACGTACGAGTCCGGATCGGGTCCGCTCTCGGAGCCGGAGTCGCAGGCGCTGGCGGGGTTCATCGAGCGGGAGCGCCCGCGCGTAACGCTCTGGTACCACCAGGCGCTGCGCATCGTCGTGCCGGGCGGGGGCGATCCGCGGCTCGAGCGGCTGTACTCGCGCACGAGCGGGCTCCCGCGCCGGGCGCTCGGGCCGCTGCCGGGCACAGCGATCTCGTGGCAGAACGACCGCTTCCGCGGTGACACCGCCTTCGTGGTCGAGCTTCCGGGCGGGCGTCTCTCCGGCGCCGACGTCGCCCGCCACGCGGGGGCGGTGCGGGCGCTCGCTCGCGCGGTGGCGCCGCCGCCCGTTGTGCAGCGCCCCATTCCGTTCGGCGAGCGGCGCAAGGAAGAGATGCGCCAGTACGCCCTGCGCCACTACGGCATCGACGACTACCGGCTCCGGCGGCCGCGAGTGATCGTGGAGCACTACACGGCCACAGACAGCTTCGCGCCGGTCTACAGCTACTTCGCCACGGACGCCCCCGACCCCGAGCTCCACGAGCTGCCGGGCGTCTGCTCCCACTACGTGATCGACCGCGACGGGACGATCTACCAGCTCGTCTCGACCAAGATCATGTGCCGCCACACCGTGGGCCTGAACTGGACCGCGATCGGTATCGAGCACGTGGGCCAAAGCGACGCCCAGGTGCTCGGGAACCGCCGCCAGCTGACGGCCTCGCTGCGATTGACGCGCATGCTCCAGGGGCGCTACGGAATCTCGACCCGGAACGTCATCGGCCACAACGAGAACCGCTCGAGCCCCTTCCACCGCGAGCGGGTGCCGCGCCTTCGCAACCAGACCCACGGCGACTTCCCACGCGCCGTGATGGACGTCTACCGGCGGCGCCTCGAGCGTCTGCCGGAGCCGGCAAGCGTGCGTTAGGTCCGTGCCCCCGGCTGGTCCGCCGGCCGGACCGTCCTGCCGGGACCACGAAGTCCGTGGCTTGTCGAGGACACCGCGAAGCCCCGCGGCGGACCAGCGGAGCGTGCGCCAGGGCTGGGCACGGCGCCTACAGCACCCTGTCCTCCCGGTGGGCGCCGAACCAGGACGCCTGGCGCCGCATTCGCTCCGTCGCCCCGGCGGCGCGCGGAACTCCGTATACGGTGGTGAAGAGGTCGAGCTCCTCGAGCCTCGCACGGATCTCCTCCGCGCGATCCGGCGGCAGCAGCTCGGTTGGGTCGCCGACGGCGACCCAACCGATCGGCACGCGTTCACCCGCGGGCAGCGCGCTGTTCACGTGCACCACGGCGTTGATCGCCACGCTCGCGCCGCCGCCGAGGACGGCACCAGGAAAGAGCGATGCCCCCGTCGCAATGAACACGCCGTCGCCAAGCCGGGCTCCGTTGACATGTGCGTGCGGGCCGATCAGCACGTCGTCTCCGACCAACACCGGGTGGTCGCCGCGGGCGCGGATCAACGCGTGTTCCATGACCACGCACCGGGCGCCGAGCTCGACGCGGCCGTCCTCCGCGGTGACGACCGCATTCCAGAGGACGCGCGAGTCCGATCCGACCCTGACGTCGCCCACGATCACCGCCTACGGGGCCACCCACGCCGAGGCGTCGATGAGCGGGCGGGCTCCGCGATGCTCGACCAGCACGCCTACGGAAGAGCCTCCGCCGCCGCCGCGCGCCGGTAGTCGAGATTCGCCGCGATGACCACGACGAACGGGTCGAGCGACACCGCCCTGCTCTGGATCCTCGGCTGGACGACGTAGTTCTCGAACTGCTGGTAGGCGTTCGCGAAGATCGCCCAGATGATGGTGACCGTAGGGAAGTCCATGAACAGCGTCACGGCGCCGACGATCACAGCGCCCAGCGTGGCGCCCACCAGGACAAGCGCGAGGGCGCTCAGGACGAAGGTGACGACGACCCGCAGAATCGCGCGGATGGACGGTTGCTCCCGCGGAACGGGGGTGACGCTCACCGGTGGCCAGCGTAGTCGCGGGGTCGGACCGTGCAGCGGCGTCATGCCGATGCGGCATGCTCCCCGTGTGCGGATCTCACTGGTCATACGTGCGGCGATCGTGCTGCTGATCGATGCCGGCGCGCTGCTCCTGCTGTCGGAGATCATTCGGGGCTTCACGCTCGACGGTCCGGGCTCGGCTCTCTCGATGGCCGCGCTGGTGGGCGTCCTCAACGCGCTCGTGTGGCCGACACTCGCCCGCCTGGCGCTTCCGTTGAGCGTTCTCACCCTGGGGCTCGCCGCCCTCGCCCTGAACGGGGCGCTGGTGGCTCTCGCCGTGCAGATCCTGCCGCGCGCTCACCTCGACGGAGTGTGGGACGGCGTACTGGTGACGGTCGGGCTCGCGGCGATCACGACCGTGATCTCGGCCCTG
>DATDLN010000075.1:0-14170 GCA_036519295.1 Thermoleophilaceae bacterium | reverse complement strand
TCATGAACTCGTGGGTGAAGGCGAGGACCTCCAACCCGAGCTGCTCCAGCCCCTCGGTGATCCTCCGCACGATGCCGTCGGGGTCGGCCTGCGGCCCAACCGTGTAGACCATGCTCGGTTGCTCGACTCGGCGGCGGATGCCGTGTGTTGCGGCCGGATCGCGCTGGACGAGGAAGAACTCGAGCTCGGGTCCGACGATCGGGTCCAGACCGATCGCCCTCAGGTCCTCCACGACGCGGCGCACGCTCCCGCGCGGGTCCGCGATGGACGCTCCGCCCTCGGCCGGCTCGAGGTCCGCCAGGCAACTCGCCACGCCCGGCTCCCAGGGCAGCATCGTCATGGTCGACATGTCGGGTCGGGCGATCAGGTCCGGATAGCCCTCGTCGCCGCCGACCACGGGCGTGTGACGCAGGTCGGTGCCCATCACCGCCGCGCAGAAGCTCAGACCCCTCTCGATCACGTGGTCGAACTCCGCGATCGGCACTTCCTTGCCCCGGGCGACGCCGTGGAGATCGGGGTAGAGGACCCGGATCGACGTCACCGGCACGCCCGTCGGGCCTTGGGTGGTGATTTCCCCGCCGGCGGGGCTGGAGTCGCCGTGCACGGGAAAGAGGCTAAGCCAGGCGGATGCTCTCGGCGCCGCGCATGCGCAGGTGGTCGAGCGCGGTGCCGCTCGCGTCGCGCAGGCGCATCCGCTCGACCAGGGGTGCGTAGCGTCCACCTGCCAGACCGTCCGCCAGCAGCGCGGCGCCCTGCGCCGCCGTCTTGGCGCGCGGGCCCAGCCCGGTGGCGGCCCGGACCGTTGCCACGCCGGCCAGCCGTTCGGTCAGCGCGTCGAGCAGGCCGGGAGCGCCCGCAAGGCGCCCGGCGACGAGGATCTCGCGCGGGCTGGGAACGGAGACCGTCAGGGCGAGTGCGGCCTTCACCGCGCCCTCCTCGAGCGCGAGCCATCCGTCGCTGTGGCTGGGATCGCCCCGCAGCGCCTCGAACGCCCCGGGCGCCGAGAGGTCCAGCTTCCCGCGCGGGTCGAGAGCCCCGCCGCTGAACACGGTGTCCTTGGTAAGCGCCGCCCCCAGCAGGTAGGCCACCTCCGCGTCCAGCGCCCCGCAGGAGCGGCCCCCGATCGTCGCGCAGGAGCCGCCCAGCCCGTCGACGATCTGCCCGCGGTCGATCGCAAGCGCGGCGCTGAAGCCGCCGCCGAGCTCGAGCATGATGAACGAGGTCTCCTCGTAGGCCACGCCAAGGCGGCTCGCCTGGTCCACGATGCACAGCGCCGCGCTGCAGACCTTGTCCGCGGTCCCGAGGTCGATGCGGTTCCACTTGCGGTACTCCGGGACCGTGGGCAGGTGGATCGCTCCCGGCCCGAAGACCAGTGGCAGCCCTGCGCCGATGAGCGCACGAACCATCGCCCGCATGCCGCCGATGCCGGCGCGCGCGCCCGCTTGATCGCTTCGCAGCAGCAGCATGAGCCCCAACTCCCGCTCGCCGACCTGCTCGCCCGGCACGAGCGGCAACCCGTAGCCGGCGGGGCCGAACACGAGGTCAAGCGGACGCTGGACCACGAGCGCGTCGACCAGCGGGGCCGGGTCGAGCGCCAGATCGGCGGACCGGAAGCTCTGCTCGAGCAGCACCTCTCCGCCGTCGAGCCCGCATACGTCGATGGAGACGGTCCCCGGGTCGATGCCCGCCACCCGGGGACCGGGCGTCGACCTGGTGGTCACCACCTCAACTACGGTCGCGATCGGACGGCCACTACCGCGACGATGGTGACCACTCAGACGATCTCTTTGGCGACGGTGTAGACGCCATCGGCGTTGAAAACGAGGTCGTTGCGCTCGAAGAGTCGGCGCACGCAGGCCTTGTGCGTCTTCATCTTCTTGCCGCCGACTCCCAGTGCACCGAGGACGAGCTTCCCCTCCCGCTCGACGAGCTCATCCTGCGCCTCGACGCCCTCGATCCCGAGCGGCTCCGCGGCGTTGTAGTCGGCCAGCACCTCGACCGTCGGACTGGCGCTCCACACCTCCTTGCGCAGCACCTCCACGCCGGCCGGCCCGGCGGCCAGCACGATGTTCGCCCCCTCGAGCGCGGCCTCCATCTCCGCCCGGTCGGCCACCTCGCGGGCGTCGATCCCGAGTCGTTCGGCAGCGGCGAGTCCGCGCGGCCGCCGGTAGGAGTCCGTGCCCAGGACGTCGGCCGGGATCGAGGTGGCTAGCACCTCGCTGCCCTCCTGGGCGAGCAGCGTCGCGGAGCGGAGCCCGACGGGCCCCACCCCCAGGATCACGGCACGGCGGCCGCGCAGGTCGCGATCCTTCGCGATCATCGCGACGGCGGTGGCCGCCGTCGTGTTGCAGCCGTCGGAGTCGAGCATCGTCGACACGCGGAATGGGCCGAAGTACGTGGCCTGCACCTCGTCGAGGAGCTTCTCGCCCTCGCCCACGTCCGAGCCGCCGACCCACACGGCCATCGAGGAGTCCCCGGGGGCACGCGTGAAGAATGCTCCCTGCACGAGATCGCGTACGTCCTCCGGCGTCACGCTGCCGTGGCTGAGCAGGACGTCGACCCCCGCGTCCTGGGCCACGATGGCGTCGAACGGGCTCGGGTGTTGATCGGTATCGAGCTGTAGGAGGACCTTCTTCACGGCGTGGGCCTGCGGCCCGGCGCCCGGCTAGGCCTCCGCGCCCGCGGCGAATGGGTGGCGCGCCTCGGCCTCCTGCTCGATCACGGTGCTCGCGCTGGGCTCGCCGGCCATCGCGCGCGCGATCGACTCCTTGGTGGCCTCGTAGTTCCAGTCGAAGATCTTCTTCTCGTCCTCGGCAAGCCAGTGGATGAAGACGCCGACGATGACGCAGAGGTCGTCGACCTCGCCCTCCGGGATCACTCCGTCGCGCACCGAGTCGACGACACCTCGTGCCACCGCCGCCTGGGCGGGCCCGAACATATGCCCCAC
The DNA here is from genome assembly GCA_036519295.1 of Thermoleophilaceae bacterium. Taxonomy (GTDB): domain Bacteria; phylum Actinomycetota; class Thermoleophilia; order Solirubrobacterales; family Thermoleophilaceae; genus JACVRW01. Next base: position 11,223 of record DATDLN010000075.1, on the reverse strand, counting down.
CTGCTTCTCGCCCTTGATGGTCACCTTGTTGGCGATGATCGTGTCGGGCTTGGCGGGCAGGTTGGGCGCGACTACGGCGAGGAGGTTCGTATGGCCCTCCTTCTGGTTCAGGAGCGCACCCGCGAACGCCTCCCCGACCGGCCCGTCCTTGGGTCCGATCAACAGATCGATGTGAGCGACTTCGTTGCCGTCGCCCACCAGGGACTCTCCGACGGACAGGGTCCTGGCCATGTCTTCCTCTCCTCTTGGTTCTCCGTGGTACCCGACCTGGGCGGGGCGCGAGTCTATCGCGGCGTACGCGTCCTGCGCAGGACGGGCGCCCGTCTTCTCGTGGGTATGCTCCGGCGCGCGGATGTCTGAGTGGTCACCACCTCAATTACGGTCGCGCTCGGACGGCCAGCACCGCTTCTGGCGCCACCCGCGGTGCTCGCCGATGCTTCCAGCATCGACTGCGCCCGCGTACGGCCCCAGCCGCGCTGCTGGCTCGCCCGATCATCAACCGTACTTTCGGTGGTGACCACCGAGCGCGCGGCGACCTGTGCCGGCTGCGGATGTGGATGCGACGACATCGAGGTCGCGCTGGTCGCGGGAGCGTTCGAGCGCGCCGCCGGCACCTGCGCGGTAGGCGACGCGTGGTTCGCCGAACTGACGGCCGACGCGCCCCCGGTGGCCCGCGTCGACGGCCGCGAGGTGGACTTCGCCGACGCGGTCGAGGCGTCGGCCGCGATCCTCGGCGAGGCCCGCCTTCCGCTCGTGTGCGGCCTCGGCCAGACCGACTGTGAGAGCCAGCGCGCGGCCGTGGCGCTGGCCGAGGCCATCGGCGCCGTGATCGATCCCGCCGGGCCCCTGGAGGACGGAGCCGTCGGCGCGGCCTCGGAGGCGATCGGGCTGAGTACAGCCACCTTCGGCGAGCTCCGCGACCGCGCCGAGCTCGTCGTGGCCTGGCACGCCGACCCGGTCGCCTCCAATCCCCGGCTGCTGCCGCGCCTCCGGCTGGATCGCGGCGAACGCGCGGCCGAGCGCGTGCTCGTCGTCGTCGACACGCAGCGCACGGCGACCGCCGCGGAGGCGGACGAGTTCATCGAGCTCCCGCGCGAGCTCGACTTCGAGGCGCTCTGGACGATGCGCGCGCTGGTGCGCGAGGTCCCCCTCGATCGCGACCTCGCGGCTCGGCTGCCCCTCGACGCCCTCGAGCAGCTTGCGGGCAGTCTCCGCGCGTGTACCTATGGGGCGGTGCTGCACGGGCCCGCCGGGTACGGGAACGCGCTGGCGCGGCTGGCGCTCGTGCGCGACCTGGCCCGCATCACGCACGTCGTCGCGCTGCCGCTGAGGCCGGACGGCAACGCGCGGGGCGCCGAGGACGTATTGGCCTGGCAGACCGGCTACCCGGCGGCCGTGAGCTTCGCGCGCGGACATCCGCGCGCGCGGCCCGGGGAGTTCAGCGCCAGCGGCCTGCTGGAGCGCGGCGAGACCGATGCGGCGCTCATCGTGGGCTTCGACGCGCTCCGCCACCTCCCGCCGCCGGCTGCCGACCACCTGCGCCGGATCCCCACGATCGTCGTCGACCCACGCGCCACCGAGACGGCCGCGGCCGCCCGCGTCGCGTTCGCGACGGCAGCCGCCGGCGTGCAGCGCGAGGGCACCGGGCACCGCATGGACGGGGTGCCCGTGACGCTCCGCGCGCCGCTGGCGTCCGAGCGGGTAGGGGACCGGGACGTGCTCGCCGCGATCGAGGCGCGCCTCAGCGCGGAAGAGGGGACCTAGCGCCGCATGCTGCGAATCGGACATGGGCGTGTCTACGATCCGGCCAACGGAGTCGACGGCGAGGTGCGCGACGTCTGCCTCGACGGCGGCACGGTGGTGGAGGATCTGCCTTCGCACGCCCAACGCATCGACGCCCGCGGCATGGTCGTGATGCCGGGCGGAGTGGACATCCACTCCCACATCGCCGGCCCGGCGGTCAACGCGGCCCGCAAGCTCGCCCCGGAGGAGCACCGCACCGACGTGCTCGACCGCACGGCCATCACGCGCTCGGGCACGGGCGGGACGGTGCCGTCGACCTTCGCGACCGGCTACCGCTACGCGCTCCTCGGCTACACGACCGTCGTCGACGCGGCCACCCCGCCGCTCGCGGCGCGCCACACGCTGGCCGAGCTGCGCGACACGCCGATCGTCGACGCGGCGTTCCTCGTGCTGATGGGCAACAACCTGTCGCTGTTCGAGCTCATCCGGGAGGGGGGCCCCCTGACCGAGGCCGTCGCCTGGTGGCTGGAGGCCACCGGCGGCTACGGCGTCAAGCTGGTCAACCCGGGCGGGGTCGAGATGTGGAAGCACGGCAACCGCAACGTGACGTCGCTCGACGACGAGGTCGAGGGGCTCGGCGTCACGCCGCGCAGCGTCGTGGAGGCGATCGCCGGCGCGGTGGACGAGCTGGGGCTCCCGCACCCCGTCCATGTCCACTGCAACAACCTTGGGGTGGCGGGCAACTGGCGGACCACGCTCGACACGCTCGACGCGCTCGAGGGCCGGCGGGCCCACCTCGCCCACCTGCAGTTCCACGCTTACGGCGGGACGCCGGGCAAGCGGCCCCGCTCGTCTGCGCCGGAGCTGGCGGAGCACCTCGACGCGCATCCCGAGCACAGCGCCGACGTCGGCCAGGTGATGTTCGGCCCCGCGACGACGCTGACGGCCGACGCCCCCGTCTCCGCGATGCTGCGCGAGATCACCGGCGGGAAGTGGGTGAACGCCGACCTCGAGGCGGAGACGGGCTGCGGCATCGTCCCCTTCGCGTACCGGGAGCGCAACTACGTGCACGCGCTGCAGTGGGCGATCGGCCTGGAGCTGTTCCTGCTCAGCCGCGACCCCTGGCGGGTCGTCCTCTCAACCGACCATCCCAACGGCGGCTCGTTCCTGAGTTACCCGCGGCTCATCCGCCTGCTGATGGATCGCGAGTTCCGAAACGAGCAGATCGGCCGCGTGAACCAGAAGGCGATAGGCCGCACCGTGCTCCGGGACGACCTCGAGCGCGAGTACACGCTCGCGGAGATCGCGATCATCACCCGCGCCGGGCCCGCCAGGCTGCTCGGGCTGGCCGGCAAGGGCCATCTCGGCGTCGGCGCCGACGCCGACGTAACGGTCTACAGCGAGCACGAGGACCGCGAGCAGATGTTCGCCACGCCGCGCTATGTCATCAAGGGCGGGCGGGTGATCGTCGAGGACGGCGAGCTGCGCGAGGCCCCGGCCGGGATCCTCCTGCGCGTCGCGGCGGACCACGACGAGGCGATCGAGCGCACCCTGCAACCGCTGTTCGAGGAGCACTACAGCGTGCAGCTCGCGAACTACCCCGTGCGCGAGTCTTGGCTCTTGGAGCCCGCCCGCAGGATCCAGGCGCGGCGCAACGGGAGCGGGCGATGAGGCTTTCCGACACCGAGGTCGTCGACACGTTCGCCGAGGCCTTCCCGATGTGGGGAGCGCGGATCATCATCACCGCGGAGAGCGCCGCCTGGGCACACGAGGCCGCGCGCTCACTGACCGGCTTCGCCACGTCGGTGATCGGCTGCAAGTGCGAGGCCGGCATCGAGCGCGAGCTCGATCCCGCCGAGACGCCCGACGGCCGGCCCGGAGTCAGCGCGCTGCTGTTCGCCAATGATCGAGAGGGGCTAGCCAAACGGCTGGTGGAACGCGTCGGCCAGAGCGTGCTGACCTGTCCGACGACGGCGTGCTTCAACGGGCTGGACGGTCCAGAGACGGTCGAGGTCGGCGGTCAGCTGCGCTTCTTCGGCGACGGCTACCAGGCCAGCAAGGTGTTAGACGCGCGCCGCTACTGGCGCGTGCCGGTGATGGAGGGCGAGTTCCTCGTCGAGGAGCGCTTCGCCGTCGCCGAGGGAGTGGCCGGCGGCAACATCATCATGCTCGACCGCGACGTCACCGGCGCGCTCCGCGCGGCGGAGGCGGCGGCCGCCGCGATGCGCAACGTGCGCGACGTGATCCTGCCGTTCCCGGGCGGCATCGCCCGCAGCGGCAGCAAGGTCGGCTCCCGCTACAGCGGCCTGGTCGCCTCGACCAACGAGTTGCTGTGCCCGACGCTGCGGGCGCAGGTCCCGCACACCGACGTGCCGCCGGACGTCGGCTCGGTGCTCGAGATCGTCATCGACGGCCTGACCCTCGAGGCCGTGCGGGAGGCCATGGCGCGCGGCCTCGAGGCCGCCGCCGGGGCGGGGGCCAGCCAGGTGACGGCCGGCAACTACGGGGGCAGTCTGGGGCCGTACCACATTGAGCTGCGTGGCCTCGTGCCCGCCTTGCGGGACTGATGTGGGTCGGCCGGCCTGGGCTGGACACGAAAGTCAACCTATGGTTGAAAAACGTGACGAACCCCTCCCTCACCCCGCGCGAGCCAGTCCCGCTGAGGCCGTGCGTCACCAGGCCACCGACGTGCGCCCGAGCTCACATCACGGGATCCGATAGATGCCGCTGACGCTCAAGCTGCGCGAGCCGCCGACGGTGCCGCTCGAGACCGAGGGTCTCACCCCCGATCGCCTTGCGGGTCGTCGCCGTGGGGAGATCGAGGCGCTCACCGTCTGGCACGGCAACCGTCGGGAGCGGCTCGCCGACTTCTTCGCCGTCTCGGGCGACGGCGACGAGGAGCTGCGCATCGAGGGCGACCTGCGGCTCGTCAAGTTCCTCGGGGCGGGCATGACCGCCGGCCGACTGGTCGTGGCGGGCGATGCGGGGATGCACACCGGCGCGGAGATGCGCGGCGGCGAGCTGGTCGTCGAGGGCGACGTGGGGGACTTCGCGGGCACGGGCATGCGCGGCGGGCGGATCGTCGTGCGGGGCTCCGCCGGCCACCAGCTCGGCTGTGCGTACCCGGGTGATCACGCCGGGATGCGCGGCGGCGAGATCCTCGTCCACGGCGACGCTGGCGACCAGGTCGGCGCCGGACTCCGGCGCGGGCTGATCGCCGTCGCGGGGCGCATCGGCGACGCCGCCGGGCTGCGCATGCTGGCCGGCACGATGGTCGCTCTCGGCGGGGTTGGCGCCCAGCCCGGCGCGGCCATGCGGCGCGGCACGATCGTGGCCATGTCACAGGTGACGCTGCTGCCCACCTTCGCCTACGCCTGCTCCTACCGCCCGCCCTTCCTGCGCCTCTACCTACGCCGCCTGCGAGAGCTGGACCTGCCCCTGACCGACCAGCAGATCGAGGGCAGCTACGCCCGCTGGTCCGGCGACGGCCTCGAGCTACGGCGGGGCGAGGTCCTGATCTACGAGGGCGGCCGCTGACCGCTATCGGTGCGCCGCCGCCAGGTCGCGACCTGCCTCCAGCTCGCCACCGACGGTTTCGAGCAACGGGCGCGCCTTCAGCAGCATCTCCTCCAGCTCGGCCTCGGGGTCGGACGCCGCGACGATCGCCCCGCCCGCGCCGATCGTGAGTCCGTTTGGCGAAGCCACGAGCGTGCGGATGACTACGTTGAGGTCGGCGGTGCCGTTGACGGCGAAGAACCCCAGGGCGCCGGAGTAGACGCCGCGGGGACGGCCCTCGATGCGGTCGATGATCTCGAGCGTGCGCAGCTTCGGGGCGCCCGTCATCGAACCGGCGGGGAAGGCCGCTCGCACGCAGTCGATCGCGTCGGCGCCCTCGCGCAAGCGGCCGCGCACCACGGTCACCATCTGGTGGACAGTGGCATAGGGCTCCACGACCATCAGGCCCGGGACCTCGACCGAGCCCAGCGCCGAGACGCGGCCTAGGTCGTTGCGAACCAGGTCGGCGATCATCAGGTTCTCGGCGCGCGTCTTCTTGTCGCGGCGCAGCTCCGCTGCCCGGCAGGCGTCCTCGAACGGCTCGGCCACCCGGGCCGCGGTCCCCTTCATCGGCCGCGACTCGACCACGCGGTCCCGATCCACCCGGAGGAAGCGCTCCGGCGAGGAGCTCAGTACCGATACTTCGCCGAGCCGCAGCAGCGCGGCGAAGGGCGCTGGGTTGCGCGCCCTCAGCGCACGGTAGGCCGACAGGGGGTCAAGGCTTCCCTCGCTGCGCAGCTCGGTGGTCAGGCAGACCTCATAGGTCTCGCCCTCGACGATCTCGCGGCGGCAGGTGGCGATGTTCGCCAGGTACGCCTCCGGGGGGTCATGCAGCTCGAAGCGCAGCGTGCCGGGCCGCGCCGGGGGCGGCGGCAGCGGCGGAGGCTCGCGCGCGATCTCGCGCAGCCGCCCCGCGGTCGTGGCCAGCCAAGTGTCGGCCGCTTCCGCGCCGGAGGCGTCGGCGAGAGCGAGCAGGTAGACGTGGCGCTCACTGTGGTCGAAGGCGATCAGCCGGTCGCAGAGCACGAATGCCGCATCGGGCAGCGGCGAGGCGTGCACCGGCCGCCCTCCGCACTCGGCCTTGAGCTCGAAACCGAGGTAGCCGGCGAAGCCGCAAGTGAAGTCGAACGGCAGCTCGGGGACGTCGGTCCGCAGTCGCGTCAGCCGGTCGCGGCAGTAGTCGAGCACGCTCGCCTTCTGAACATCGCGGCCCGAGGCGCGCTCGACGGCGAGCCTGTGCGTTTCGACGTCGTAGCGCACGACCTCCCCGAGCGGGCCGTCGGGCGCGCCGACGAACGAGAAGCGCCCCAGCACCGGGTCGGTGGTCGCGCTGTCGAGCCAGATCGCATGCTCGCGGTCGGCGTAGAGCGCGCCGAACACCGCCTCGGGCTCGCACCAGGTCTCGAGCCGGCGATGGTAAACGCGGGCGCCCACGGGCGCAGCGCGCGCGGAGGGCCGCGCCGGGTGCTGCCGCCGGGCGGGACGGCGCGCGGCCGGCGCGCGCCGGGCGAGGGTGAGGTCGCGGAAGTTCTCCAGGATGCGGCGGCCGTGCCGGGTGCTCACCGACTCGGGATGGAACTGCACGCCGAGCAGCGGGCGCGCGCGGTGCTCCAGCCCCATGACCACCCCGTCGGGCGTCCAGGCGCTGACCCGCAGCTCGGCGGGGACCGCCCCGACCACCAGCGAGTGGTAGCGCACCGCGAGGAAGCCCTGCGGGATCCCGGCGAAGAGCGCGCTCTCGTCGTGGTGGATGGGGCTCAAGCGCCCGTGCATGACCTCGCGCGCGTGCTCGACCGTACCGCCGGCTACGTGGGCGAGTGCCTGGTGGCCCAGGCACACGCCGAGCACCGGCACTTCGGCGCGAGAGAGCGCATCCAGGGAGACGCCGACGTCGCGAGGGTGCTCCGGTCGGCCTGGACCGGGCGAGATCACCACGTTGTCGGCACCCAGGGCGGCGAGCTCGTCCCACGGATGCTCGTCGTTCCGCACGACCACAGGCTCGCTGTCGTTGACCTCGCCCAGCAAATGGAAGAGGTTGAATGTGTAGGAGTCGTAGTTGTCGATAAGCAGCGTGCGCAACCCGGCACACATTCTCGCGCCCGCGGGGCGCCGGTGACGGGACGCCGGCTCCGCGTCGCGGTTCTCGGCGGGGCGGGTGGCTGGCACGCTCGTCGGCTGGAACGAGCGCTAACGGCGCGCGGCCACGAGTGCAGCTTCGCGCCGGTGACGCAGATGGTGGGACGGGTCGAGGGCGGCTTCGGCGTGCGCTCGCGCGAGCTGGCGCTCGACCGCTGCGACGTAGTCCTCGTGCGCGGCATCCCGCGCGGCTCGCTCGAGCAGGTCGTCTTCCGTGTGGACGTGCTCCACGCACTTGCCGCCGCCGGCGTGCGCGCGGTCAACAGCGCGCACGCGATCGAGCGGACCGTCGACAAGTTCCTCGCCTCGACCCTGCTGGCGCGCGCCGGGCTGCCCACCCCTCGCACGATCGCCTGCGAGCGGACCGCCGACGCCCTGGAGGCGTTCGCCGAGCTCGGCGGCGACGTGATTGTCAAGCCGCTGTTCGGTTCGATGGGATTCGGCATGGTGCGTGTGGACGATCCCGACGTCGCGCAGCGGGTATTCCGCGCGCTGGAAGTCGAGCGGGCGGTGTACTACCTGCAGGAGACGCTGCCGCACACCGGGCGCGACGTGCGAGCGCTCGTCGTCGGCGAGCGGGTGGTGGCCGCGATCGAGCGGAGTGGCGATGGCTGGCGCACGAACCTTGCGCGCGGTGGGCGCGCGCGCCCCATACGACTCGACGCGCGACGGGAAAGCCTGTGCGTGCCGGCGGCGGCCGCGCTCGGTGCCGATTACGCCGGCGTCGACCTCCTTCGCGCGCCCGACGGGCGCGACTACGTGCTCGAGGTCAACGGCATCCCCGGCTGGCAGGGCGTGGAGCGGGCGACGGGGGTCGACGTGGCGGCCGCGCTCGCATCGCATTTGGAGACTGTGGTCGGCTGAGCGCGCGCACCTGCTCGGGTCCGATCGCGCCGCCGTGCAGGGCGGTGGCGACGAGCGCGCCGCCCGCGCCGGCTTCGGCCAGGGCGCCCAGGTCGGCGGCGGCGCGGTCGCCGCCGCCGGCCAGCAGGTCGACCTCGGGAAAGCGGGCGCAGAGCTCGCGCACCAGCGCGACGTCGGGACCCGCACCGGCCCCGACGCGCGCGAGGTCGAGCACGATCACCTCCCGCAGGCCGGAGTGTCCCAGCCGTGCCAGCGCCTCGGCCGCACCGAGCCGGGCCAGCTCGGGGTCGGGCGAGAGGACGCGGCCCGCCCGAAGGTCGAGGCTCAGCACGAGCGGGGCGTTCGGGAGCTCCGTCCGCAGCCGCTCGAGCGCAGCTTGGTCCACGAGAGTCTCGGTGCCGATCACGACGCGCGCCACGCCCAGCTCGAGCAGCCGCCGGACGGCGGCGACCTCGGTGGCGCCGGCATCGACCATCACCCGCGTCTCGCGCGCCAGAGCGGCGACGGCCTCGTGGTGCCCCGGTCCGCCCGCGATCGCGTCGAGATCGGCGACATAGAGCTCGTCGAGCCCGAGCGCTTCGCGGACGGCGCGAGCGACCTGGATGGGGTCGGAGCCGGCGACGATCGTGCTGCGCAGCGGGCGATAGCGTTCGCGCCTCCCACGCACGGCGTGCACGGCGGCTCCGCTCTTGAGATCGATGACTGGGATCACTCGCATTGCCCAGGAGGGTCGCTCATGGGCGGCGTGATCGGCCTCGACGTGGGCGGGGCCAACACGAAGGCCGTGTGGCGAAACGGGGGCGAACGGCGCGCCGTCTCGCGGCCGTTCGAGGTCTGGCGCGACCGCGAGGCGCTCGCGGCCGTCCTTCGCGAGGTCGTCGCGGCCGTGTCGCCGGAGCCCGTGGAGGCGGTGGCGCTGACCACGACCGCGGAGCTGTCGGACGCGTTTCGCACCAAGCGCGAGGGCGTGGGATTCGTGCTCGACGCCGCGGAGGCGGCGCTGGACGGCCCCCCGCTGCTCGCCTTCACGACTGCCGGTGAGGTCGTCGCCTTCGCGGAGGCGAGGGCGCGCGCACCCGAAGTGGCGGCCGCGAACTGGGTGGCGAGCGCGCTGGCGGTCGCTGCAATGTACCCGGACGCCGTGATGATCGATGTCGGCAGCACCACCGCCGACGTCGTTCCGATCACCGCCGGCCGGGTCGTCGCCGCCGGCCGCACCGACCTCGACAGGCTGCTGGCCGGCGAGCTCGTCTACACGGGCGTGCTGCGCACCAACCTCGCGGCGGTCGCGCCGCGGGTGCCGGTGCGCGGCGGCTCGTGCCCGGTCGCCTCGGAGCTGTTCGCGATCAGCGCCGACGTGCATTTGATCCTCGGCCACCTCGCGCCGGGCGCATACACGTGCGCCACCCCGGACGGGCGCCCCACATCCGTCGAGTTCGCGCGCGAGCGGGTGGCGCGGCTCGTGTGCGCCGACTCCGAGCAGATGGCCGTGGAGGAGGTCGATGCGATCGCTGCGTTCTTGCACGCCGAGCAGGTGCGCCAGATCGAGGCGGCGGTTCGCCGGGTGAGCGGGCGCTTCGAGGTCGCCCCGCCCGTGGTCCCCCTGGGCGCGGGGGCGTTCCTGGCGCGCGAGGCCGCCGACCTCCTGGGGCAGGTGGTCGTCGAGCTGCCGTGGAGCGCGGCCGAGCGCGAGGCGGCGCCCGCCGCCGCGCTCGCTGAACTCCTGGCCGGCCGGCTGCGCCTCCGGTGCTGACCGTGGTCAAGGTCGGCGGCGGGCTCGCGCGCGAGGCGGGCGACGGCGCGCTGCGGACGTTGTGCCGCGCGATCGGCCACGCCGGCGCCCGCCACCCGCTGCTCGTCGTGCCGGGCGGTGCGGCGTTCGCGGACGCCGTCCGCGAGCACGACGGTCGCTTCGCCCTGCGGGCCACGACGTCCCACCGGATGGCGATCCTCGCGATGGAGCAGTTCGGCTGGCTGCTCTCCGACCTGATCCCCGGTGCGGTTCCGTGCGCGGACCTCGCGTTCGCCCGCGCCGCCACCGCGCGCCGGGAGACGCCGATCCTCCTGCCGGCGGCACTGCTCACCGGGGACCCGCTCCCCGCCTCGTGGGCCGTCACGTCCGACTCGATCGCCGCCTGGGTGGCCGGCGCCGAGCATGCCGCCCGCCTGGTGCTCGTCAAGCCGGTCAATGGTCTCTACCGCGACTGGCCGGCGGACGGCGAGCCGCTCGCCCGCCTGAGCGTGGACGAGCTCGCCGAGCTGCGCGCGGCGGGGCTCGCCGGAGGCGTGGACCAGCACCTGCCGGAGGCGCTGTGCGCGGCGGGCGTCGAGGCGTGGGTGATCGACGGCCGCGACCCGGCTCGGCTCGTGACGCTGCTCGAGCGCGGCAGCACCGAGGGCACGGTCGTGACACCGGGGGCCGCGAGACCTTAGCTTCGGCGGCGCCGCCGCCGGCGTTCTGCTCGGGGAGCGGCGGTCACGCTGGCGGGGCTAGGGCGGGGTAAGGGGATTGTGTCCGATTCGTCCGGCTTCCCCGGTCGAGCCGACGCGTTCGACCTTCGGCTGCCATATCCGGCATAAGGTCGAACGCAGGCTGATTTCGCCCCCCCGGTCGGGCCGACGGCAGGACGGCCGCCCGTCGCAGCCCGTCGTTATCGAGGCTCAGCCTTCGCAGACCGCCCGCAGCCGCCCGATTCGCTCGGCGTCGAGCGGCGCCGTGCGCCGGCCGTCGCGGCATGCCGCCGAGCGCACGCCGGCTATGTCGGCGCCGGTCGCCCGGACCAGGTCCAGTTCCTCGGCGCGCAGGGCGCCGGCGAGCGCCATCTCGAGGCCCGCGGTGTGCCCATCGGCCACCAGCTCCGCGAGTGCCTCCGGGGTGAGCCATTCGAACAGCCCGCGGCCGTCCTTGACCGCGGTGTCGAGCAG
>DATDLN010000074.1:0-21347 GCA_036519295.1 Thermoleophilaceae bacterium | reverse complement strand
CCGCCGGCAGGATGAGCAGCACCGCCGCGATCCCCACGAGCGCCTTGAACAGAGCTGACCTTGACATGTCCCCCTCCTCGCGATCTGCAGAGCCTTGTCTCCGGGGACGGGGACCGTCAAACCGCCTCGTGACTCCTCATCCGCCAAGCTCGGCCAGGCGGCGCTCCAGGAATGCTCGCTCGACGGGGTTCGCGGCCAGCTCGCGCGCCCGGCGGTATGCCGCCGCGGCCTCCTCGTCGCGGCCCAGGCGGCGCAAAAGATCGGCGCGGGCCGAGTGGAACAGGTGGTAGCGCTGCAGCTCCGCGGCGTCCGCGAGCTCGTCCATCAGGTCGAGGCCGCGCTCCGGCCCCTCCGCCATCGCCACGGCCACGGCCCGGTTCAGCTCGACGATCGGCGAGGGCGACACCGCTGCGAGGCGCTCGTAGAGGGCGGCGATGGCGGGCCAGTTCACGGCCTCCGAGGTGGGGGCGAGGGCGTGCTCGGCGGCGATCGCCGCCTGCAGTCCGTAGGGGCCCAGGGCCTCCGAGCGGCGTGCCAGCGCCGTGCCCTCGGCGATCTCGTCGCGCCGCCAGAGCGATCGATCCTGATCATCCAGCAGCACCATCTCGCCGCGCTCGTCGAGTCGCGCGTCCCGGCGTGAATGATGCAGCAGCATCAACGCCAGCAGCCCGATCGCGTCGCTCTCGTCCGGCATGAGCTCCAGCAGGACGCGGGTGAGCCGGATCGCCTCGTCGCACAGCTCGCGGCGCACGAGCGTGTCGGCGCTGGTTGCCAGGTACCCCTCGTTGAAGATCAGGTAGAGCGCGGCCAGCACGGAGCGGAGCCGATTGGGCAGCTCGTGGTCCTCGGGCACCTCGTACGGGATCCGCGCCGCTTGGATCTTGCGCTTGGCTCGCACGAGCCGCTGCGCCATGGCGGGCTCGGCGACGAGAAACGCCCGCGCCACCTCGCCGGTGGAGAGGCCGCCGAGCGTGCGCAGAGTGAGCGCCACCCGCGCCTCGATTGCGAGCGCCGGGTGGCAGCAGGTGAAGAACAGGCGCAGCCGGTCGTCCGGGATCGAGGTCATGTCGTCGGTGGCGGACTCCACCCCAGGCGGGGCGAGCGCCTCGAGCTCGCGCAGCTTCTCCTCGTAGCGCCGCTCGCGGCGCAGTCGGTCGATCGCCTTGTTGCGCGCCGTGCGGACGATCCAGGCGGCGGGGTTGTCGGGCAGCCCGTCACGTGGCCAGCGCTCGAGCGCTGTGGCGAACGCCTCCTGCAGCGCGTCCTCGGCGAGATCGAAATCGCCGAGAATCCGAATCAGCGTGGCGACCGCCCGCCCCGACTCGCGCCGGAACAGGCGGTCGACAACCGAGGCCGGCGTCGCTACTGGCGCGCCTCCACCCGTCGCTCGATGTCCTCGTACGACGTGCCCGTGTAGTCCATCACCGGTCGGATCTCAACGGGCGCGTCGTCGGGCACGGGCACCTTGGCCGCCCACTCGATCGCCTCGTCGAGGTCCTTGCAGTCGAGCAGGTAGAAGCCGCCGAGCTGCTCCTTGGTCTCGGCGAACGGCCCGTCGCTGACGATGCGCTCGTCATCGCGCACGCGAACCGTCTTGGCCGTCGGCGACGGCTCGAGGCCCTCTCCCCCGAGCAGCACACCGGCGGCGGTGGCATCGCGGTCGTAGTCCGCCCAGAGCTTCATGCTCTCCTGCAGCTGCTCGGGGGTCCAGCTCTCCCACTGGGACTCGTCGCCCCAGAGGGTGAGCATGTACTTCTTGCCCTGGTACTCGCTCCTCCACGTCGGCGGCTCGGAGCCCACCGCCTCGTAGTTCATGACGGGCCTCACCTCGACTGAGCCCCACCGGGCGATCGGGATCCTCGCCGCCAGCTCGATCGCCTCGTCCTGGCTCTCGCAGTCGACCAGGTAGTAGCCGCCCAGCTGCTCCTTCGACTCGGCGAAGGGTCCGTCGGTGATCACCCGCTCGCCGCCGCGCACGCGCACGGTCGTGGCGGTTGAGGACGAATCGAGTCCTTCGCCGGACAGCATCAGTCCCTTGTCCAGCCACTCCTTCGTGAGCGCGGTGTACTCGTCCATCATGCGCTTCGACTGCTCGGGCGTGCTGGAGTCGCGAAGGCTCTCATCCCCGTACAGAGTCAGCAGGTATCTCATGGAAGACCTCCTTGGGCCGGGCGGCGCTCTTCGCCGCCTTCATGATGACGACGAACGGCCGAGGACGAGATCGACACCGGCAAGATATGCGGCATGGCCGAACTGGAAGTGATTCAGGCGGATGTGACCAAGCTCGAGGTCGACGCGATCGCCAACGCGGCGAATACGCAGCTGAAACACGGGGGCGGCGTCGCCGGTGCAATCTCTCGCGCTGGCGGGCCCGAGGTCCAGCGGGAGTCCGACGAGCGCGCACCCATCGGCCTGGGCGAGGCGGTCGAGACGACCGCCGGTGAGATGCCGGCCCGCTCCGTGATCCACGCCGCCACGATGGAGCTCGGCGGCCCCACGTCGGCGGAGATCATCGAACGCGCCACCGCCTCCACCCTGGCGAAAGCGGAGGAGCTCGGCTGCCAGTCGCTGGCGCTCGTGGCCTTCGGCACCGGCGTAGGTGGCTTCCCGCTCGATGAGGCGGCGCGGCTGATGGTCGGGGTCGCCCGCGAACACCAGGGCGAACTCGAGCGCATCGTATTCGCCGTCCACGGCGACGAGGCCGAGCGGGCGTTCCGCGAGGCGCTTTGACCCTCCCCGCGCTGGTCGCGCCCGACTCCTTCAAGGGCACCTTCTCGGCCCGCGAGGTCGCCGCCGCAATCGCCTCCGGGTTGCGGGACGCCGGGCGCGAGGCCGTGGAGCTGCCGGTCGCGGACGGAGGCGAGGGCACAATGGACGTGCTCGTCGGCGCGCTCGGCGGAAAGCTGCGAACCGTTACGGCGAGCGACCCCCTCGGGAGAACGGTCGATGCCGCATTCGCCCTGCTGCCCGACGGCACGGCGGTGGTCGAGACCGCGCAGGCGAGCGGGCTGGGACTTGTCGACGAGGGCGAACGCGACGCCTGGGCGGCCACCACCCGAGGCACCGGCGAGCTGATCGTGGCGGCCGCCGAGGCCGGTGCAGAGCGGGTGATCGTCACGGTCGGCGGCTCGGCGACGACCGACGGCGGGGCGGGCGCGGTGGAGGCGCTCGACGAGGCCGGAGTGGAGGTCGAGCTCGACGTGCTCACCGACGTGCGCACGCCCTTCGAACAGGCGGCGCGCGTCTTCGGGCCCCAGAAGGGCGCGGATCCGCCCCTGGTGAAGCGGCTCGAGCGCCGGCTCCACGATCTCGCCGGCCGCTACCGCCGCGACCCACGCGGCGAGCCGATGACGGGCGCGGCCGGCGGCCTCTCCGGCGGGCTCTGGGCGCAGCACCGCGCGCGGCTGGTGCCGGGCGCCGCATATGTCCTCGACACGATCGGCTTCGACGAGCACTTGCGCGCGGCGGCCTTCGTGGTGACCGGCGAGGGAAGCCTTGACCAGCAGACGCTCGAGGGCAAGATCGTGGGCGAGGTGGCAACACGTTGCCGGCAGGGTGGCGTGACCTGTCATGCAGTGGTGGGCCGCAACGCCCTCGACCCGTTCGAGGTGCGCATCCTCGATCTCGCTTCCGTGACAGAGGCGACGACGCTCGCCGAGCTCGAGGCGGCCGGCCGAGATCTCGTGTGAAGAAAGCGACGGGCGCTCCCGGGGGAGCGCCCGTGCTGCCTCACCCGTGCGACGGCCGTCAGGCCGCCGCGGCGCTGGGACTAGCGCATCCCGAGCATGGGTCGGTGTCCCTCGTGCCCGGGGGTCTGGTCCCAGGGTTGGTTGGACTCGAGCCTCATGATGCGTCCGATCTACCCGAGCCCAACAGCTGGAAATGCCGTCGTCGTTGCCGTCCGGTCAAGTGCCACGAGTACACTCGATTGTAACTATGGTTACGAGGCTGCGCGAGCGTCATGCGACACCCTGGCGAGCCTCGGCCAGCGCCCGGATCACGGCTTCGTAGAACCCCTCGCTCATCGCTGCCTCGGTGCGCTCGACGTTGGGGTAGGCGGAGGTGTCGCCGGCGGCCGCGTTCGATACGAGGAACAGGCGGCCCACCACCTCGGCCACCTCGAGGTCCTCGCGCGAGTCGCCTACTCCGATGCATTCATCGCGCGCATAGCCGCGCGCCCGCATGTGGCGCGCCACCGCCCCCGCCTTCGATGCCGCCGCGGGAATGAGGTGGTAGGCGTGCGGCTGCCCCGGGAGATCGAGCGACGTCTCGTTGCGGGAGATCTCGCCGTTGTCCACCAGACGCAGCCCTGGGTACCCCTCGGCGGCAAGCAGCTCGCCGGCCTCACGCGGGTCGACCAGCCCGCGGAAGAGGTGCGATACCTCGCGGTCGAGATGCCACGGCGCGTGGAGCTCGAGCCGGCCGGGATAGCGCTCGAGCAGCAGGTCGGGTGCGCCCGACTCGGCGATCTGCGCGTGAATGGTGAGCCCGTCGCGCGGCTGGAGGTCCCCGGTGAGGAAGGTCAGCTCGCCGTCCACGACCATCCCGGTGCCCACCTCGAAGATGTAGGAGGTCTGCCCCATGAGGCGGGCGTCCTCCGCCACCTGGGCGCGCCGGCGCCCGGATTTGATGACCACCTCGGCGCCCGCGCGGTGGCAGGCCTCGAGCGCGCGTGCCGCGAGCAGGGTGAACTCGCCCTCCGCGGTCCGGAAGAGCGAGGCACCCTTTCCGAGCAGAGTGCCGTCGAGATCGGTGTAAACGCAGTGGATCAGAGCCCAGAGGCTATTAAGAAAGCTATGCGCGGGCGCGAATCGACGCGTAGGGCGGGCGCTTCACGAGCTCGACCTGGATCAGCTGGCCGTCCGATGTCTGTAGCGGCGGAGCGTGGTCGTCGACGAGCCGGCCGTCCCTTCGAAGCCGCTCGAGCACCACTCTCAGCACGGCATAGGCCATCGGCCCGAGCTGAGGCAGCGGCTGGTGGTAGTTGTGGCGCACGTCGAGGTCCACTTGCGCCATTCCGGCCGTGCCGCCGAGCTCATCGCGCGCGTGGAGGAGCATCGACGTCTCGATCGCGTAGCCGGTGGCGAACGGCAGGCGGTCGAAGAAGCCGCGGCGCGCCGCCACCTCGCCCGCGAGCGGCTGGATGAACGCGGCCAGCTCGGGATAGAACGCCGACAGCAGCGGCCGGGCAGTGAGCTCCGTGACTCGCCCGCCGCCGACCGGCCGGACCTCGCCGCCCGGGGTGGTGAAGGGCCGGCGGAAGAACCCCTTGACGAAGCGCACGCCGTCTTGGCACAGAAGCGGGCCGAGCATGCCCGTCGCAAAGTGCGCCGAGAAGGCTCGCGTGTCCGAGTCGAGATAGACGATCAGGTCGCCCCGGGCGACGGCGAGCGCGCGCCACATGGCGTCGCCTTTGCCGAGCGCCTGGCCGAACTCCGGCACCAGCTCGGACTCCTGGTGAACCTCGGCGCCGAGGCGGGCCGCCACCGCCGCCGTGCCGTCCTCCGAGGCGGCGTCGATCACCAGGATCTGGTCGATCAGCGGGTGCAGCGACTGCAGCTGCTCCACGATCGGCCCGATCGTGTCGGCGACCTCGCGGGCCGGGAGCACCACGGTGATGCTCTCCCGCTTGCGCTGGAGCAGCAGGTCCAGAGGGAAGTCGGAATGGTGGAAAGAGGGGATCACGCCAGGCGTACTATGGCAATCCGTGGCCCGTGTGCGCACGTCCTACCCCTGGGAGGCCGTACTCGAAACGGGCGGCGAGGAGGAGCTCGTCAAGCGCGCGCGGGAGGATGCCCGCCCGGGCGTCACCACCCCGCTGCCGGAGGACCTTCATCCCGCTCTGCTGGAGGCTTTGTCGGCCACGGGGATCGACGAGCTGTGGTCACATCAGGCGGACGCTCTGGAGGCCTCGCGGCGGGGCAACGCCATGGTGACGACGGGCACCGCCAGCGGCAAGTCGCTCGCCTTCAACCTGCCGGTGCTGGACACGCTCGCCGCCGATCTCGCCGCCCGCGCCTTCTACCTCTACCCCACCAAGGCGCTCGCCCAGGACCAGGCCCGCAAGCTGGCTCAGCTCCGAGGGCGCTTCCTGCGTCACGCGATCTATGACGGCGACACGCCCCGGGATGAGCGCCGGGCCATACGGCACCGCTCGAACCTCATCCTCACCAACCCGGACATGCTGCACGTGGGGGTGCTCCCGAACCACCGCTCCTGGGGCGACGTGCTCGCGAACCTCGCGTGGGTGGTGGTCGACGAGGCGCACGTCTACCGCGGAGTGTTCGGCTCGCACGTCGCGAACGTGCTGCGGCGCCTGCGGCGCCTCGCCCGCGCCTACGGGAGCGAGCCGCGCTTCGTGCTCACAAGCGCGACGATCGCAAACCCGGGCGACCTGGCCGAGCGGCTGACCGGCCTCGACTTCCTGCTCGTCGACGAGGACGGCGCACCGCGGGCCGAGCGCGAGATCGCGATGTGGAACCCACCGCTCGTGGACGAAAGGCTCGGCAAGCGCGCGTCGGCGCTGTCGGAGGCCGCGAACCTGCTGGCAGGCCTGGTCGAGCGCGAGGTGCGCACGATCTGCTTTCTTAACTCACGACGCGGCGTCGAGCTGATCCAACGGTACGCGCGCCTGCGCCTGGCGGACTCGGGGCGCCCGGACCTCGCCGAGCGGATCGTGCCCTATCGGGCCGGCTATACGCCGCTCCAGCGCCGTGAGATCGAGCGCCGCCTGGCCGAGGGCGAGCTGCTCGCCGTGGTCGCCACCAACGCGCTCGAGCTCGGCATAGACGTCGGAGATCTCGACGCCGCCCTGTGCGTGACCTTCCCCGGCACGGTGGCAAGCCTCCGCCAGATGTGGGGCCGGGCCGGCCGCCGCGCTCCCGGGCTCGCCATGTACGTGGCCGGCGAGGACGCGCTCGACCAGTTCTTCTGCCGCCATCCCGACGAGTTCCTCGAGCGGCCCGTGGAGCGGGCGATCCTCGATCACGAGTCCGAGGAGATCCACCTCGCCCACCTGTCCGCAGCGGCCTACGAGCTTCCGCTGACGCCGGAGGACGAGGATGTATTCGGCCCCCGCTGGGAGCAGCACGCCGAGCGCCTCGTGAAGCAGGGGCGGCTTCGGGAGCGCGGCGGGCGCTACCTGCCGCGCGGACCCGGCTACCCGGCCGCCAGCATCGCCCTGCGCTCTGCCTCGCCCGACTCGGTGGCGATCGTCGAGGCCATCGGCGGCGAGCTGATCGGCACCGTCGAGGCCGCCCGGGCCCACGGGGCGGTCCACCAGGGCGCGGTCTACCTCCACATGGGCGCCGCGTACGAGGTGGAGGACCTCGATCTCACGCAGCGGCGCGCGGTCGTGCGGCCGTTCGACGGCGACTGGTATACGCAGCCGAAGAAGGAGTCGGAGACGTACATCGAGCAGCTGCGCGACAGGCGCGAGACGTCTGGCGTTCGGCTCTCGTACGGGATCGTCTCGGTGACCGAGCAGGTGGTCGCCTACCAGAAGAAGCGCGTGGCCGACCACTCCGTGCTCGATCTGCTCGCACTCGACATGCCGGAGCAGGAGTTCGTCACCCAGGCGCTCTGGTACGAGCTCCCGGAGGAGCTGTTGCGAGAGGAGTTCCCGCTGGAGGTGCTCCAGGGCTCCCTGCACGCGGCGGAGCACGGGCAGATCGCGGTCCTGCCGCTGATCGCGATGTGCGACCGCTGGGACATCGGCGGCCTCTCGACGGCCTTCCATCACCAGACGGGGACTCCGACGATCTTCATCTACGACGGTCATCCCGGCGGCGTGGGGATCACGCGCGCCGGGTTCGAGCGCTTCGAATCCCTGGTGGCCGACGCCCTTCGCCTCATCTCCGAATGCCCCTGCGAGTCGGGCTGCCCGTCGTGCGTCCAGTCGCCCAAGTGCGGCAACCTGAACGAGCCGCTCAGCAAGGGCGGGGCGAGCGAGCTGCTCGCTCGGATGCACCTGCGCTGAGGCGCCCCCAACCCCGCGACATCCTGGATTAGTGGTCCCCCCGCTTCTCGTTGGCTCCAGGCCCGTTGGGCCCGCCGGCGGCCGGGCCGCCGGCGCTTCGGTGCCCCGTCCGGGTGACTCGAACCTGCGTAACGTCCCAAACCCCGCTGTCGGCGGCGAGCTCGGGAGCTTGTCACCGCCGCATCGAAATCACACTCCTTCACCCGCTTGCAATCCGGCGGGCGGAGAGCAACCGCGCCCGAACCCGACCGGCATCAGGGCTCCAGCCTCCGGCTCGCTCCACGCCGGGCCTGAAGAAGGAGCGGAACCCGGCGCCGACGGCTAGGGCGCCCGTAGGCCGTCCAGCATGAACTCCAGCTGCCGGCGCCAGTCGAACGGCATCACGCCGCGGGCGTCGGCGGCCATGATCGCTCCGAGCCCGCACATGAACGTGCGCACGTCGTCCACCTCGAGGTCGGCTCGGATCGTGCCGGCCTCCTTGGCCCGCGCGATCAGCTCGCCTACCGCCTCGTTGACCTCGTCGTAGAGCGGCGCGACCGGGACCATCGCCTCCTTGGTCTCGGCCCAGAGCATTTGCTGCAGCGCCGCGTCCTTCGCGATCACGCCGGCCTGCTCGCGCAGGAAGCTCCTGAACGCCTCCCCGGGGTCGCCGCCCTCGGCGAGCTTGCGCCGCGCGCGGTCGCGGAGGGCGGTCAGCTTCAGGCGAATGAGCTCGCCTATGAGCGCGTCCTTCGTGGGGAAGTGCCGGTAGACGGTGCCCACCCCAACCTCCGCGCGGCGGGCGATGTCGTCGATCTGGGCGTCCGGCCCCTGCTCCGCGAAGGCCGCGCGGGCCGCCTCCAGGATCCGCTCGCGGTTGCGGCGGGCGTCGGCGCGTGTGGACCGCATCGCGGCCGGCATTGGGGCCATTGACGGGATCTTAACCCCGGTGGTTGACAACCGGAACCATGGTTCCGTATCATAACCGGAACCGGAGTTCCTGTTCCGGCGGCCCCCATAAAGGTAAGGGGTCGGGAGGCGAAACTCGCTCCCAACGTCCGATGTGGAGCGGGCGCCTTAGCCTCAGACTCGGGTGTACGCAAGCCGAGAGGAGTTCGACCGAGTGAGTCCCGTCGATACGCCCCGCGCCAAGAACCTTGCCCTCGCCCTGCTGGCGATGACCCAGTTCGTGGTGGTCCTCGACGCCGCGATCGTCAACGTCGCGCTCCCCTCGATCGGGCGAGACCTCGACTTCGCGCGCGACGATCTGTCCTGGGTCGTCAACGCGTACACGCTCGTGTTCGGCGGCTTCCTGCTGCTGGGCGGGCGCCTGTCCGACCTGCTCGGGCGCCGCCGCATGTACATCTGGGGCATGGTGCTGTTCGCGCTCGCTTCGCTCGCCGGCGGGCTCGCCCAGAGCGACGTCTGGCTGGTCGCGGCACGCGCGGTGCAGGGCCTCGGCGCCGCCATCGTCTCCCCCGCGGCCCTGTCGATCGTCACCACCACCTTCACCGAGGGCGCGGAGCGCAACCGGGCGCTCGGCGTGTGGGGCGCGGTCGCCGGCTCTGGCGGTGCGGCCGGGGTGCTGCTCGGCGGCATCCTCACGGAGACCCTCGGCTGGGAGTGGGTCCTGTTCGTGAACACCCCGATCGGGATCGCCGCGGCCCTGCTCGCGCCGCGGCTGCTGGACGAGAGCCGCGATGCAAGCAGCCCCTCGTTCGACTTCGCCGGCGCGTTCTCCGTCACCGCCGGACTCGCGCTGCTCGTCTACACGCTGGTCGACGCCAACGACGCCGGCTGGGGCTCCGCCCAGACCCTGGGTCTCGGAGCGATCTCCGTGCTTCTGCTCGCCGCCTTCATCGTGATCGAAGCGCGCCGCCGTTACCCGCTCATGCCGTTCTCGATCTTCCGGCTGCGGACGCTGCGAGGGGCGAATGTCGTCGGCCTGCTGATCGGCATGTCGCTGTTCTCGATGTTCTTCTTCATCTCGCTGTACATGCAGCAGGTGCTCGACTACGAGCCGCTCACCGCCGGGCTGGCCTACCTTCCGCTCGCGCTGACGATCATCGTCTCCGCCGGCGTGGCGTCGCAGCTCGTCACCCGGGTGGGCTTCAAGCCGACGCTCATCGCCGGCATGCTGCTCGTCGCCGCCGGACTGATCTGGTTCGGCCAGGTGAGCGCGCCCGGCGGCAGCTACCTCGGCGACATCCTCTTCCCGTCGCTGCTCGCCGCAGTGGGCCTCGGGTTCGCATTCGTACCGGTCACGATCGCGTCGGTCACCGGCACCCGTCCCGACGAGGCCGGCCTCGCCTCCGGACTGATCAACACCTCGCAGCAGGTGGGCGGCGCGCTCGGCCTTGCCGTGCTGGCTACAGTCGCGACCGGACGCACCGACGACGTCTTCGCCTCGGGCGAGCGCAACCCGGCGGTCGCGCTGACCGAGGGCTTCCAGGATGCCTTCCTGGCGGGCGCCGGCCTGGCCCTGCTCGGAGCCCTGCTCGCCGCGGTCCTCATCTCCTCGAAGGACAGCCGCGAACATTCCGAGGCGGCCCGTCGAGAGGCGGCCGGCGAGCCGGTTACGGCCTGAGGAGGACCACCGCGTATGGCTCGGTCGGGGTAAGGGGTGGCGTCCCGCGGGGTCGCCCGAGGACCTGAAAACCCTCCACCGATCTCCCGGGCGAAGTTGAGTGGAGGGTTGTGCGTCCCAGGGACACACAAACCGCCGAGCCGTGAGGCGAGCGGCTTGCGTGGAGGGTTTTCCACCCCAGCCCGCCGGAGCAGACGCGGCGGAAGGGCGTGGCCACAGGCCCCCGCGCTCGGATTTGGGGAGGCCTGCCGAAGAACTTCCTCGGACGGATTCGAACGATTCGCCGTCAGCTGCTTGCGCCGCGACAGTGGACCCCATCGGCCACCACCATCTGGAGCTTGCCGGCGGCGGGCCGGTCGAGACCCGCGCAGGTCTCCACCTCCACTGCCGGCTCGCGCACGCCGAGCGCCGCCAGCCGGCCCGCAACCCGCTCGCGCAGGCGCCGAGAGGCCTCCTCCGCCGGGGCGCCGTCGCGCAGCGCCACCCGCAGGCGCAGCCGCTCGCCTTCCTGCACCACCTGGAACTCGCGCACGTCACGGTCTGCCGTCACCACTGAGAACTGGAGCGGGTGAACGGCGACGGGCGCCCCCTCGCCGGCGAGGTGCAGCACGTCGTCGGCGCGTCCCTCGATCACCTTGACGCGCCGCAGCGTTCGGCCGCATGGGCACGGGCCGGGATCGATGGTGATCACGTCCGGCAGCTCGAAGCGGATCAGAGGCTGCACCCGGTTGAACAGGTTGGTCACGAGCAAGCGGGCGCCGCGCTCGCCTGCGGCCACCGGACGACCCTCGTCGTCGACGTTCTCGACGATCGTCATGTCCTCGAACAAGTGGATGCCGGCGTGCCGCTCGCAGGAGCATCCCCACAGCCCCTCGGTCGTGGCGTAGAGATCGAACGGCCGCACCCCGAAGGCAGCGACGAGGCGCTCCGTCGCCTCCGGGGTGCGGAGCTCGCTCGACGTCGACACCGCCTCCGGCGCGATCCTGAGCCGCCCGCCCTGCTGCTCCTCGGCGAGAAGTACGGCAATCGAGGGGTACGCGTTCAGGTACGCGGGCTGGAACTCGTTCAGCTTCTGGACGATGCGGGAGAGAGGCATGGTCACCGAGAGCGAGAGCACGCGGTGAATCCCGATCGCGACCGTAGCCGCCCCACGACGGCTCATATGCGTCGGGGCGCCCCCTCCGATGGCGGCGATGCGAAGCCGTGGCAGGCGCGGACGGACTCCGGCGATCGCGTTGAAGCGGAAGAACTGGGCGACGCCCTCCGTCCACCCCGGCCGGTCGTAGACGAAGAGGCCCTTGCTGCCCGACGAGCCGCTTGTCGTCATGGCCCGGTATTCACCGAGGTAGAGCGCGTCGTGCTCGAGTCCGTCGAGGTGCGAGAGCAGAGCGTCGCGGCGCAGGCGGCGGTCCGTGACGAGCTCGTCGAAGTTCTGCATCATGGTCCCCTTGTCGAGCGTCGGCAGCGCGCGCAGCTCGACGGACCCGGTCGCCGGCAGGCCCGCGAAGCGCCCGCGGTAGAAGGGCGAGTGCTCGACCGCGTAACGGACGAGCGCATCCAGCTGCTGCTGCTGGTGGCGCTCGAGGCGCTCCCTCGGCCAGCGCTCTCGCTCGGCGAGCGCCCGCGCTGCGCGCAGGGCTCGCCCCACATCGACCAACCGCTTGGCCTGATAGCCAACGTCCATCTCATGCTCCCTTCGGTCCGCGCGGGGGCTCGATGCCCCGGGCCAGTGCTTCGAACCACAGCTCCTGCATCCGCACCATGAGATCGCCGTTCACCACTTCGGGCTGGGTCAGGCGCTCGAGTCCGATCCCGGTGCCCATGGCGAAGAGCGCCACCGCGAGCTGCCCCGCGTCGAGCGGCAGCTCGATTCCGCGCTCCGCCGCGAAGCGCTCCATGCTCCTCGCGAACGGATCGACCGCCCGGGCGTGGATCTCGGCGAAGCGCGCGCGGTGCTCGGGGTGGCGCAGCACGTGAGTCCAGAACTCGAGGAAGACCGCGAGCCAGCCGTCATCCTTCTCGCGGCGGGCGGCGACGCCGGCTATCACGCGCAGCACCCCCTCGGCGGCATCGCCATGCCCCGCGACGGTTCGCTCCGCCGTCTCCAGATAGCGATCGACGCGCCGCTCGTACACCGCGAAGAAGAGATCCTCTTTCGACGCGAAGTTCGAATAGACGGCTCCCTTCGTGTAGCCCGCCTCGTCCGCCACCGCGTCGAGCGATGTCGCGTGGAATCCGTGTTCGCTGAAGAGGCGCTCGGCCGCGTCCACGAGCTCCGCGCGCGTGTTCGCCTGGCGCTCGGCGCGGGTCAGAGCGGCTCGCATACCTCCAGTATTTAGATACCGGCGGTATGTGTCAAGGGTCGCTCAGCCCGAGGCGCGCAGCCGCACGATGTCGTCGTCGTCGTTGTCGGGCAGGTTGAAGCGGGCGTTCACGGCATAGAGGAAGTTCCTGAACGGCGCGATCGTAGTCGGCACGTCGAGCCGAGGATCGGTGAGGAAGCCTCGTGTCCGCCCGTTGCGGAGACGTCCGTCCAGTCTCACCACAGCGACCTTGTTGTCCTGGTTCTGCACCACGTAGAGCGTGTGGCCAAGCCGCAGGATGCCGTCGCCGTTCGTGACCGGACGGTCGAGCTTGATCTCGTGCGTGACGCCGCTGCGCGGGTCCACACGGAACAGCTTGCCGAGGTTGGTCTGCACGACGATGAGGCCGCGGCCGTCGGGCGCCGTGTCGATGCCGTTGACGTTGAAGCCGCTCGTGAACTCGAGGTCTCCGGAGAGCGGGATGCGCTCGGGCGGGCTCAGCTCGCCGTTGTGCCCGATCCCGACTCGGTAGAGCTGAGGCACGAGCGAATCCGTGAAGTACGCCGCGTCGCGGGTCAGGACGACGTCGTTGATGAAACCGGCGTCTTCGAGAACGAAGTCCGCCACGTCCTCGCCCGTATTCGCGTCGTAGACGTAGATGCCCTTCGATCCCCCGCCGGCGACGAAGAGCCGGTCGAAGCGCGTGTCGACTTTGAGGCCGGTGTGGTTGCGCCCTTCGTGCTCCGGTACGAGCACCTCGCCCGCTCCCGTCCGATAGGAGCCCTTGAAGACGGCCCCCAGCGGGATCGACCCGACGTAGAAGCTGTCGCCCTTCCCGCTCGCGATGCCCTCGGGGCGAAACTCCTGCGGCAGGGCGATCGAGCTTTGCGCGCCCGAGCCGGCCGGTGCGGGGGGCACGAGCATGGCGAGTAGCAGAACGGTGAGGGGAAGAGCCTTTCGGAGCATGACTCTCGCGTACCCCCGCCCGCCGTCGGCGGAACTCGCCCGGGGGCAGGATGGCGCGATCGAGCTGATACGACGAGTTCTGCGCCCCCCGGGGAGCCGCTCGTTACGGTGATCCCGTGCGGGCGGTCCTGCTGAGCGAATTCGGCCCACCGGAGGTTCTGGTGCCGGCTGATGTGCCGGATCCCGTGCCGGGTCCGGGCCAGGCGCTGATCGACGTCGAGATCGCGAACATCACCTTCGTCGAGACCCAGATCCGCGCCGGCAAGGCACCGCGTGCCCTGGAACCGCAGTTGCCCGTGATCCCGGGGAACGGCGTGGGGGGCTTGGTCTCCGCGGTCGGCGAGGCGACGGACGGAGCGCTCGTTGGGACCCGGGTGATCACCAGCACCGGCGGCTCCGGTGGCTACGCCGAGCGAGTGGCGGTCGACGCCGCCGGGTTGCTCCCGGTGCCGGACGCCGTCGGCCTGCCGGAGGCGGTGGCGCTGCTGGCGGACGGGCGCACGGCGATGTCCCTGATGCGTGCCGCCCAGGTGCGGCCGGACGAGACGGTGCTCGTGGAGGCCGCGGCGGGTGGAGTCGGAAGCCTGCTCGTGCAGCTGGCGGCGGGCGCGGCCGCGCGGGTGATCGCGGCGGCGGGCGGCGAGCGCAAGCTGCAGGTGGCCCGTGACCTCGGGGCGGACGAGGCGGTCGATTACAACCAGGCGGGGTGGACCGAGCGAGTGCGCGACGGGGTCGACGTCGTCTTCGACGGCGTGGGCGGCGGGATCGGGCGCGCCGCGTTCGACCTCGTACGCCCGGGAGGTCGGTTCTGCGCCTTCGGCCTCGCCAGCGGCGCCTTCACGAACATCCCCGACGCCGACGCGGCCCGCCGGAACGTAACGGTCGTCCGCGGCACGCGGCTCGAACCGAAGCAGCTGCGCGAACTGTCGCGAGCGGCGCTCGCCGAGGCGGAGGCCGGCCGCCTGCGCCCAGTGATCGGCCAGACGTTCCCCCTCGAGCGTGTCGCCGAAGCGCATGCGGCGATCGAAGCCAGGGCGACGGTCGGCAAGACGCTCCTGCTGGTGCTGTAGCGGCCACCGCTCAGTGGCAGCTCGAGCTTCCAGAATCCGCCACGCGGCCCATCGGCGCCGTAACGAGCTCCCAGTCGTAGGCCGCTTCGCGCAGCGTCAGCTTCAGTACGCCGTGGTAGCGATTCTCACGCAGCTCACTGGTGGGCGCGGCCGTCACGTAGGCGAAGCGGCTCCTACCGCCCGTGCCCACTGTTATCTGCCGGATCCCGCGCGCCGCATCCGGAGCGCCGTCGGGTGTCTGCGGCGCGAAGCGCTCGTAGAAATGCTCGTGGCCGTTCACGATCAGGTCCGCGTTCGCCTCGTAAAGCGCGGTCCATACCGCGAGCATCGCGGCTCGCGCGCCGTTGCGACCGGAGGTGAATTGTGGCTCGTGCCAATAGGCCAGGGTGCAGGTGGCCGGGTGGCTCGCGAGGTCGTCTCGCAGCCATCGCTCCTGCGGAGAGCCGGCGCCGCAACCGCCCACGTGCCGGCACTCGGAGTTGAGTGCGATCACGTGCCAGCTGCCGACGTCGAAGCTGTAGTAGCCGCGGTCTCGCTCGCCCGCCGGCCCGGTCTGCTGGCTGGGGCCGTTGAAGTAGTCGAAGTATCCGGTCGCGTCGGGGTCGTCGTACTCGTGGTTCCCGGGCACAGGTCGGATGAGCGGCTTCAGCCGACCCCAAGAGGGCTCGAAGGACTGCTCGAACTTCCACAGGGCGCCGTCCTCGTACTGGAGATCGCCGGCCGCCAGGATAGCCGCGAGATCCATGCGAAAGAGCAGGTCGGAGGTCTGGCGCTGGCGGCAGAAGGCGCCCGAGCCCAGGCCGGCGCCGAAGGAGGGGTTCGTAGGGTCGCATGCGATGTCACCGGCCGCCGCCACGACGGGGTCGAGGCCCGCTGGCTGCCACTGCGGCGCGTGAGCCTGGCGGCTGGCCGAGCTGAAGGCCCGCAGGCGGCGGGACCGGAAGCGGCGCACCGGTGCCCGGCCCATCCTCAGCAGGTACACGCGACGCCTTCCCGCGCGGCGGTGCGCGAAGGCGATCCAGCGGCCGTCGGGCGACCAGGCTGGCTCGCTCTCATCACCGGGAAGCGAGGTCAGCTGACGCTTGCGCGAGCCGTCCGCGCTCAATAGGTAGAGGTCGTCGCCGCCGTGCCCGCGGCGGGCAAAGGCGAGCGTCCTCCCGGTGGGTGACCACGCGGGCGAGCTGTCATCGCTCCCGCTGTGGGTCAGTTGCCCCGGCTCGCCGCCCGTATCCGCGATGTCGTAGATGTCGCCACCCCGACGCGTTCCACGCACGAACGCGATCCGATGCGAAACGGACCAGGACGGCGAGTGATCGTCCGTGAGGCGGTGAGTGAGACGGCGCAGCGTCGTGCCGTCGGACGTGACCGTGTAGATGTCCCTCCGCTCTGCGCTGCCGCGGGCGAACGCGACGGCGTCCCCCGCCGGGGACCAGTCCGGATTGCCGTCTTGCGGCCCACTCGTGAGCTGGATGAGTCCAGTGCCGTCCGGGTAGGTCGCCCAAACCTGCGCGCCGTCACCCCCGCGCCTCACGAAGGCGACTCGCCGCCCGCCTGGAGACAACGCCGGATCGCCGGCCCAGCCGCTGGTCGGCACGACCCGCAGCCCGCCCAGATCGGGCTCGCGCATATAGATCACGGGCTCGCCAAGCCGCTTGCCCGCAAAGGCCAGGCTGCCGTTCTGGGACGCCTCCCCGCGCGAGGGCACGGCGCCGGCGGCCGGCAGTACCACGGCGACCATCACGGCGGCGCCAGCCGCGCGAAACCATGGACGTCGGAGTCCCGGCGGCCGTCGCCGAGCAGAGCAATGCATCAAAGAGCCCAACACGCCCACCGGTGGCGCGATGCGCCAGTGGACGGCATCGGGGCCCCGGGCCCGACGGCATCACGCCTCGGCGTCGATCCGCCGGCAGGCGGCGACGTGCTGGGCGTTGTCCTCGAGCAGCGAACGCGCGAGCTCGAGCATTCTCAGCACCCGACGATCGGCGATCCGGTAGTAGACCGTCCGGAACTCCCGCCGGCTCTCGACGAAGCCGCACCAGCGCAGGCACGCGAGGTGGCTGGAGATCTTTGGCTGCGGGGCCCCGATCAGCTCGACGAGCTCGCCGACCGAGCGCTCGCCCTCGGTCAGTCCTTCCAGGATCCTCAGCCGGGTGGCGTCCCCGAGCCCACGGAAGTACTTGGCGACGATCTCGACCTCCACCGGTTGCTCGGGGAGTTGGAACGGCGCCTCTCTCGTGACTGCCATGTCTCCTCCAAGCCCTCGTCACATCCCTCGAATCAGATATCTGTAGCATCGCATATCGGTCAGGGAGAAACGGAGTTCTCGATGACGACGCAAGCGCGCATTCGATCTGGACTCGGCGCTGCCGGCGCTGGGTCACCGGGGATGGTTGACCCGCTGCTCGACGAGGTGATCGTGGCGGGCGGCAGCCGCTACCGCGTCGCTTGGTTCGACCCGCCGTTCCTGCCACCGCTCGAGCGGACGACGCAGGCGCTCGGGATCTGCTTCACGGCCGAGCGCCAGATCGTCCTGGTCACCTGGAACGGGACGGACTGGAGCCTGCCGGGCGGGACGATAGAACCCGGTGAGACCCTCGAACAGACACTCGCCCGCGAGGTGCAGGAGGAGGCCTGCGCGCGGGTCGCGGGCAGCAGCTACATCGGTTGCCAGCGCGTCGACGAGCTCCAGGGCGGCGGCGCCTACTACCAGGCGCGCTTCTGGGCGCGGGTCGAGCTCGACCGGTTCAGGGCCGAGCATGAGATGACCGCCAGGAGGCTCGTCTCACCAGAAGACTTCCGGGCTGCGCTCTACTGGGGCGGCGAGGCCACCGCCGGCCTGATCCTCGAGCGCGGGCTCGCGATCGAGGGTCGTGCCGCGAGCGGCGCGACCGCCGGGTTGTCGGACGGGGCGCCCGGCGGGGCCCACAACGAGTCTCTCACTCGATGAGCACCCGACGGCATGAGGCATTCGAGGCGCTGCAGGACGCGGTGCACCGCAACGACCTGAGCGTGATCGAGGGGCTGCTGGCCGACGATGTCCGCTGGTACGGCAACGGGCCGGGCGGCTGCCATAACCGCGAGCAGGTGCTCGCGACGCTGCGGGCGCAGCTCGAGCATGGAATCCGTCCGCTGTTGGAGGAGGCGGGAGCCGAGGGCGATCGCCTGCTCCTCCGAGTCCGGCTGTCCGGGGGGGAGAAGCCGGCCGACCCGGACTCGGCGATTTGGTTCGCGCTCACCGTCGACGAGGCGGGCCGCGTCGTCCAGCTGCAGGACTACTCGAGCAGGGCGCTGGCAGAGCGCGACATCGCCGTTCGGACGCGGGGTCCGGTAGCGGGCGCCCCGAGTCCACCGATCAGCGGCCTGGTGCCCTTCGTCGAGGTGCGCGATGTCGGGCGCTCGGTGGCCTTCTACCGGCTGCTCGGCCTGCTGCTTCGCGACACCCACGAACACGACGGCCGTCTCGTTTGGGCCTTGATGGGCCGCGATAGTGCTGCGGTGATGCTCGCCCAGATCGAGGCGCCGATCGATCCCGGCGCCCAGGGCGTGTTCTTCTACCTCTACGCGCGCGACCTCGTCGGCCTGCGGCAGCACCTCGTGGCCCATGGGCTAACGCCTGGGGAGATCGTCGACGGCAGCCCCGGCCCGAGGCGAGAGATTCGCGTCACGGATCCCGACGGCTACTGCCTGATGGTTGCGCAGATCGAGGACGAGGCGAACGGCCGCATACGCTTGTAGTAGCCCGATTCAGCCGCCGCAGGTCAGCGCGGCGGTCAGCGCCGCCGGTGGTGTTGCGGCCGCCAGCCAGAGCGCGAACGCCACAGCCGCGCCGGCCACGAGCAGCGGAAGGCAGACGCCCAGGAGCAGGGCGGCGCGCTCCAGCCCCGCGCCGGCCCGCGAGCGGCCCCCCACCAGCAGGCCGTCGAGCCGGGCGCGGGCAGCCCCGACCCCGTCCAGCCCGAAGGCGAGCGGGCCACGGGCGAAGGTGGATGCGGGGCTGCCGGCGAGCTTGCAGATCGCGCTTGCGAGTGCGAGCGGCGTGCCCGTGCGACCCACGGCGTACTCGTCGGCATCTCGCTCGAGACTGAGCCGCAGCCCGCGCTCCGCCGACCGGGCACCCGGAAACGGCCGCGCGACAACCGCCAGGCAGGCGGCGAGCAGCCCAACCAGTCGGTGGCGGTGTCGCAGGTGCGCCGCCTCGTGAGCCAGGCACGCCTCGAGCTCGTCGTCGTCGAGCTCGGCGAGGGCTGGAGCGGAGAGGATGATCCGTGCGCGGCCGACGCCCGGGACGGCCACGAGCAGCGACTGGTCAGCGATCACGATGCTGCCCTGAGGGCCGCGCCCGACGGCGCGTCGCCGGAGCTCGCCTTGCAGCGCCACCGCGCCT
This sequence comes from Thermoleophilaceae bacterium, assembly GCA_036519295.1. GTDB lineage: Bacteria > Actinomycetota > Thermoleophilia > Solirubrobacterales > Thermoleophilaceae > JACVRW01. Next base: position 2,080 of record DATDLN010000074.1, on the reverse strand, counting down.
CGCGCAAGCGCGACCACGAACACCAGCAGCGACAGAACCAGCAGGGCGGCCGGCCCGAGGGCCGCGCCGTGCGCGACGGGCTCGCCGGAGAGGTCGACACGCAGCGATCCGATGATCTCGTGTGCGGACCAGCCGGTGACGCTGTGAAAGAGATCCGTGGCGGGCAGCAGGAGGAGCGCCGACAAGGCCAGTCCCACCACGATCAGGGCCCGGAGGGCCAGCACGGCCAGCCAGACGGCCCCGGCCGCTGCCGGACTGACGCGCTCGAGCGGCAGGGCGTACGGGGCGGCGAGCGCCGCCAGCAGCACGAGGGCTCCGGCTTCAGCCATCTCCCTCCGCCTTGCGTCGCTCGCGGCGGATGCGGTTGGCGTAGCGCGCCAGCTCGTCCAGCTCCTCGGGCTCGAGCCGCTCGACCACGTTCATCAGCACGCTTCGTCGCGCCTGCGGCGGGGCCTTGCCCAGACGCTCACCGATCGTCTCCGTCAGGTAGTCGATCTGGTCGTACCGGGCGCGGTAGACGAACGCGCGACCGCGCTTGACCCGGCTCAGCACCCCGCGATCCACGAGCCGGTTGAGCACGGTCTGGATGGTGGTGTAGGCGGACCGGTGGTTGGGACGCTGGAGGGCCCGGACCTCCTCCACCGTCGCCTCGCCGAGACGCCAGACCGAGGCCATCACCTCGGCCTGGAGGTCCCCGCGGAAGTCAACCCTTGGTCGTCGACTTGCCGGCACCGGGGCGGGACTCTACTCGGAAGCAGGTAAACCGATCCCGTATCCCGAATGAGGCTTCGCGATGTCCCACGCGGGACCCTCCACCCCCGAATTCGCGATCCGTCTCTCCTCGATCGACCAGCTCTTCTGGGACTTCGACGCGCGGCCCGTGGCCAAGCGCACCCTGTCCGGTGACGCCCGCTGGCACCTCCTCGACGAATGGGAGCGCGTCCGGCACGCCGAGCCCTCGCATCTGACCATCTACGTACCGGAGTCGGATCAGGCGAGCACTGACGAGGACGCGGTGCGAGAGGCGATCTGGTCGAGCCTGCGCAAGTCCTCGGGCCCGCTGCGTCGCATCGACCCGCTCTCCCGCCAGGAGAAAGTGGCGGCTTGGATCGGGGTTGCGGTCCTCCTGATCTGCGTGGTGGCCTCCACGGCCATGGACCGGGCGACCGATGAGGTGTTCATCTCGGGCCTGTCCCAGGGGGTCCTCCTGGTTGGCTGGGTCGCGCTCTGGCGCCCGGCCGAGCGCTTCGTCGTCGAAGTGGTGCCGCATGTCTTCAATCGGCGCCGGTTTGCCGAGTTCGCGGACATCGCCGTGCGTTTCGTCTGGGTCTGAGACGTTTGACCGCAGAGAGCCACGGCCACTGCGGTGGCGGTCAGTCTTCCCAGGCGGGAACGCTCCGCGGGCGCGCCCGCGGCTCGAGGCGGCGTTACCGTTCTGCCCAGGTTCGCGCTCGCCGGCGGGGACCCTCACCACCACGACGCGCCGCAACCGCACGCCGACGATCGCCGGCGCGCCGCCGCCGGCCTCTGTGTCCGTCGCCGACAGACGTGCGCGGTCCTCGTCCTCGTCGGGGAGCGCCAGCGCCCTGGTGCGGTCGTCGCCCTGCCAGTCGTCGTAAGGCCGTAGTACTCCCAGAGCTTGCGCTCCTCCTCCGGCGTCAGTTCGCCTTTGGCATCGACGCGCGGCGCGTCCTTGACCTTCTCCTTCTGCAAACCGACCCGAACCTCGTTGTCGCCTGTGACCTCCGCGTCGCGGATCGGCACGAACGTCTGCCTGTGCCCGAACAGCCCCGTCTTCACCGCCGCCCACGCGGGCTCGCCCGTATGACGATCGAGGAAGATGTCCTCGATCGTGCCGATCTTGCCGCCGTCGGCGTCAACCATCTTCATGCCACGCCCCGTCCACGTCCTGAAGGGTCTTCATCTGCTCCTCCATCGGTAGTCGTCGTACGCCTCCACCGCCGGGTACTAGGCCACCGACGCGCGCATGCAAGCGCGACGCCCTCCGGCAACCAATGCACGAGCAGAAGGGGAGAGTCATACACCCGCCCTCCGCGCCCAGCCCAACCACGGCGCGGAA
>DATDLN010000073.1:0-6972 GCA_036519295.1 Thermoleophilaceae bacterium | reverse complement strand
GCCGTTCGGGACGAGCCCGGGAAGCCAGCGCTCGACGCTGTCCTCGAGCGCGAGCTTGCGCTCGCCGGCGAGCTGCAGCACGACCGCGGCGACGAAGGTCTTTGTGGAGCTGCCGACGCGGAAGCGGTGGCGGGCGCGCATCGGCGTCCGCTTGGCCAGGTCGCCGTAGCCGCCGGCCACGCGGATGGTGCGGTCGCCGTCGCGGACGAGCGCGACCGCGCCGGGGGCGCCGGCGGCGGCCAACGCGTCGACGGCGCGCTGGAGCTCCGCTCGAGGGGCAGCGCGGCCGGCCGCCGGGTTCGCGGCGACGGCCACGGCGACGAGCGTCGCCACGGCGAGCGTGACCAGCCCGGCGATCTTGAGACGTGCGCTTGGCATGACGGTCCTCCTCACTCGTACTGCAGGGCGTGGAGGACGTCGAGCCGCGAGGCGCGGCGGGCGGGCGGGATCGCGGCCACGATGCCGGCGAGGATCGCGACGAGCACGAACGCGGCCAGGGAGCCGACCGGGAGGGCGAACACCATGCCCTCGTCGGCGAGCGCCAGTGTCACCAGCAGGGACAGGAAGAGCCCGACCGCGATCCCAAGCGCGGCCCCGATGAGGGCCGTGACGATGCTCTCGTGTCGGATCATGCGCCGCGCCTGCCGGCGGGTCATTCCGACCGCGCGCAGCATGCCCAGCTCTCGAGTGCGCTCGAACACGGTCAGCACGAGCGTGTTGACGATGCCGAACAGGGCCACGATCACCGACAGCGCGAGGAGCGTGTAGAGGACCTCGAGCGCCTGCTTGACGTCCGACAGCTGCTCGTCCTTGAACTGCTCGCGCGTCTGGAGCTTCGCGTCCGGGAAGGCGGCGAGCGCCCGCTCGAGCCGGGCGGTGTTGGCCGCCGAGACGCCGCCGCGCGTGTCTACGAACGTGAAGGCGCTGCTCGGTTGCGGATAGGCGGCGTCGAAGGCGGCCTTCGAGATCGTGACCCCGCCGAACGGCGAGCCGCCCTTCGGCTCGGCGAATACGCCCCGGACAGTGAGAGCGAGCGTCCTTCCGAGCGGCGTCCGGAGTCGCAGGGCGGATCCGACGTGCAGCTCGTGGTCGTCCGCGTAGCCGTCGGTCACGAACGCGCCGGTGCCCCCGAGCGTCGCTGGTACGCCGGCCGAGCCCGGCTTCCAGCGCATCTGGACGACCTTGCCGACGTTCGGCTCGACCGCCGTGACGGCGACCCGATCGCCGGCCACGCGGCCCTCGCCGCTCCGCACCGAAGACACCAGCGCGACGCCCGGCGCCCGCGCGGTGGCCCGCGCGGCGTCGTCGGTCAGGGGGCTGAGGCCGCCCGCGGGCGTCAGCGCGTAGTCGGACACGAACAGCTTGTCGACGGAGTCCCGCACGGAGGAGCGCAGCCCTTGCCCGAGCACGGCGACGAAGGTAACCAGCGCGAGCCCGATCATCAGCGCCGCCGCCGTCGAGGCGGTGCGGCCGGGGTTGCGCCGGGCGTTGTCGCGGGCGAGCCGGCCGGCGGCGCCGCCGATGCGGCTGCCGGGCCAGCCGAGCACCGCCACCAGCGGCCGGATCAGGCGCGGGGCGATCAGCGCTACGCCGCCGAACAGCAGCATCGCTCCGGCGGCGAGGGCCGCCAGCCGCCGGGCGACGGGGAGGTCGCCGGCGAAGACGCCGTAGACGAGGCCGGCCAGCGCCAGTCCGGTGACGGCGAGCGCCACCGAGCCGGCGTGGCGGGCGAACCGCGAGCGGGGCAGTTGGAAGCCTTCCCGGACCGCCGCGATCGCCGGCACGCGCGTCGCGCGCAGCGCGGGCCGCAGGCTCGCCAGCACGGTGATCACGGTGCCCGTCGCGAGGCTGACCGCGACGGTGCGGGCGGCGAGGACCGTGCCGGTCTCCGGCAGGTCGAGCCCGCTCGAGGCGAGCAGCGCGCTCAGGCCCTTGGCCAGCCCCAGTCCCAGCAGCAGCCCGGCCACGGAGCCGAGCGCGCCGACGACGAGCGCTTCGAGCACCACCGACGCGAGCACCTGGGCACGCGAGGCGCCGAGGGCGCGCAGCGTGGCGAGCTCGCGGGTCCGCTGGGCGACGGTGATCGCGAGCGTGTTGGCGATCACGAAGCCGCCGACGAAGAGCGCGATCCCGCCGAAGGCGAGCAGGAAGTAGCGGATGATCTTCACGCCCGTCTGGGACTCTTTGGCCTCGGCCTGGGCCTGGTTCGCGGCGCTCTTCACCCGCGCCGTGGCGGGCAGGAGCGCCCGGATGCGTCGGCCCAGCTCCGGGGTCGAGAGGCCCGGCTCGGCGGCGACCTGGATCTCGTCCAGCTCGCCCTGTTTGTCGAACAGCCGCTGGGCCGTGGGGAGGTCGAAGATGGCGATCGTCGCGCCGCCGATCGAGCTGACCGAGCCGTACCGCGCGATCCCGGTGATCCGCAAGCGCCGCGCCGGGCCGCGGGTGGTCACCACGATCGCGTCCCCGACCGCGAAGCCCTTGTGGGTGGCGGTGCCCTCGTCGATCGCGATCTGGCCGCCGCCGCGCGGCCAGCGCCCCGCCACGAGCGCGAGCGGGTTGAAGCGCTCGTGACCGGGGTCGACGCTGAGGGCGACGTTGTCGCCGTCGCTCGTGGTGAGCGGCTCGCCGTTCCGGCCGATGAGCGTCGCCTCGTCGACGATCATTCCCTCCGCGGCGTCGACGCCGTCGAGGGCCTGGACCCGGGCGAGCACGGCCTGGGGGAACGGGGTGGTCGTCGCTCCGTCCCCGGCACCTGTCGCCTTCCTGCCGCTGATGACGGCGTCGGCGTTCTTGTAGGAGTCGGTGAAGATCGTGTCGAGGCCCTTGGAGATGGTGTCGGAGAGGACGTAGGTGCCGCTCACCATCGCGACGCCGAGCACGATCGCCAGCGCCGTCAGGCAGGCGCGCAGCTTGCGTCCGGCCAGGCCCCTGAGCGCGACGCGGATCATCGGGCGCTCAGCTCCTCCATCGCTTCGAGCACCTGGTGGGCGCTCGAGCGGCCGAGCTGCTTGACGATGCGGCCGTCGGCGAGGAAGAGGATGCGGTCGGCGATCGCGGCCGCGTGGGCGTCGTGGGTGACCATCACGGTGGTCTGGCCATAGCTCGAGACCGAGCTGCGCAGCAGCTCGAGGATCTCGCTGCTGGTGGTCGAGTCGAGGTTGCCGGTCGGCTCGTCAGCGAACACGACCGTCGGCCGGGATATGAGCGCGCGGGCGATCGCCACCCGCTGCTGCTGGCCGCCGGACAGCTCGGCCGGACGGTGCCGGCGCCGGTCGGCGAGGCCGACCTGCGCGATCAGCTCACGGCTCCACTCGCTGTCCGCGCGCTCCCCCGTGAGCGCGAGCGGCAGCAGAATGTTCTCCTCCGCCGTGAGCATCGGCAGCAGGTTGAAGAACTGGAAGATGAAGCCAACGTGGCGGCGTCGGAGCTTCGTCAGTTGCGTGTCGCCGAGCGCGGCGATCGGCGTGCCGTCGATCCAGACCTCGCCGGCGGTCGGCCGGTCCAGGCCGGCCAGCAGATGCATGAGAGTCGACTTGCCTGAGCCCGACGGCCCCATGACGGCGGTCAGCTCCCCCTCGCTTACCGCCACCGAGACGCCACGCAGGGCGTCGACGGCCGTGGCGCCCGCACCGAAGCGGCGGCTGAGGTCACGCGCCGCGACGCGCATGGGCGCCCGCCGGACGGGACGGACTGGTTGCGACAGCGCTGCTTCCATGCTGGGGACCTCTTCCTGGGCCGGGTTGCCTGTGGCCGCCTAGGCTTCCAGGCGGCAGCCGCAAAGTCGTCGGGCGCAGGTCCGGTTCGCCGTCCTCGCCGGGTCGGATCTGCGCCAACCCCGCTCGCCCTCCGGTCGGAGACCCGCTCAGACCCAGGTCGGACTGCGATCGGTCCGGCGGCCGATGCGCGTCCGCGGTCGTGACCGTACCGTTGACCCATGACGCTGCGGGCCTGGCTGACGCGGTATGCGATCGAGGCGCTCGCGCTGGCGGTCGCGCTCGCCGGGCAGCTAGAGATCTGGGCCGCCCCCGTCGACGGACCGAAGGTCGCGGCGGTGGCCGCGGCGCTGCTCGGGACGGTGCCGCTGCTGTTCCGGCGCCGCTTTCCCTTTGCCGCGCCGGCGCTCGTCTTCACCGCGCTCGCGGGCGTCTCGCTCGCATACCCGGCCGCCGTCGCTCAGGGGACGAGCTTTACGTTCTTCTCGCTGCTCCTCGCGTTCTGGACCGCCGGTGCGCAGAGCGACCGCCAGCAGGCGGTTGCCGGCGCCGCGCTCGGGCTGGCGGCCCTCGTCGTCATCGCTCAAAGCGCGGGCCGCGCCGCCGACGTCGAGACCGGAGACCTCGAGCTGCCGCTGGTCCTCTGGCTGGTCATCGGGGCCGGGCTTTCGCTGGGCGCCTTCGCGCTGCGGCGGCGGGGCGATCGCGCGGCCGAGCTGCAGGAGCGGACGGATCGGCTCGAGCGCGAGCGCGGGGAGCGGGCGCGCGCCGCCGTGGCGGCGGAGCGTGCCCGGATCGCGCGCGACCTGCACGACGTGATCGCCCACAGCGTGAGCGTCATGACCGTCCAGGGCGGCGCCGCCCGGCTGCTGCTCGAGCAGGATGCGCGGCGGGCGCGCGAGCCGCTGCTCGTCGTCGAGCAGACCGGGCGCCAGGCGATGGCCGAGATGCGGCGCCTGCTCGGCATCGTGCAGGAGGACGAGCCCGGGGCGGCGCTTGCCCCGCAGCCCGGGCTGGCGGATCTCGAGGCGCTCGTCGAGCAAACGCGGCGGGCGGGCTTGCCCGTCGAGCTGGCGGTGCAGGGCGAGCCGGAAGCGCCGGCGCCGGGCGTCGAGATCGCCGCCTACCGGATCGTCCAGGAAGCGCTCACCAACACGCTCAAGCACGCCGGCCCGGCGCGCGCGCGGGTCAGCGCCCGCTACGAGCCGGACGCCCTGCTTCTCGAGATCGCGGATGACGGCCGCGGCAGCTCGAACCGCCACGGCGGCGGACACGGGCTGGTCGGCATGCGCGAACGCGTCGCCCTCTACGGCGGCGACCTCGAGGCCGGCCCGCGAGCCGAAGGCGGCTTCGCCGTACGAGCCCGACTGCCACTCGGGCCGGAGCCCTGAGCCAGTGCCGCGTGACCCCGCCATGGCGGCTTGCGCAACCGGCCTCGAGGCGAGGATGATGGGCGGGACGGCCCCTCGAGCCGGATCGAGACGATGAGCGTAAGGCCGTGGCTCAGCCGGCATCCATTCGATGCATTCGTGGTCGCGCTCGCGGCCGTCCAGCAGCTGGAGGTTTGGCTCACCGAGGTGCCCGGCGACAAGCTCGCCGTCAGCCTCGCCACACTCCTGTGGACGCTGCCGCTGCTGCTGCGCCACCGGCTGCCGTTCGCCGCTCCCGCCTTCGCCTTCGCCGTGCAGATCGCGGCCTCCTTCCTCGATCCGAAGGCGTTCGGCAGCGAATCCACGGGGCTCATCGCGCTGCTCGCCACCTTCTGGGTCGTCGGCGCCCACAACCAGCGAAGCCAGGCGATCGCCGGCACGGCAATCGGATTCGCCACGCTCGCGGTGGTCGCCCAGCGCGACGTGCGGGTCGACACCGACGACGCCATCTTCCTCATGGTGATGGGAGCCGCCGTCGCGCTGCTCGCCTTCACGCTCCAGCGCCGAGGGGCACGCGCCGCCGCGCTCCAGCAGCGGGCAGACGGGCTCGAGCGCGAGCGCGAGCAGCGCGCCCGCGCCGCCGTCGCCGCGGAGCGCGACCGGATCAGCCGCGACCTCCACGACGTCGTCGCCCACAGCCTAGGCGCCATGACGATGCAGGCCAGGAAAGCCCGCCTGCTCGTCGACCAGGACGCGCAGCGAGCACGCGAGCCGATCCTGGCGCTCGAGGAGACCGGCCGCCAAGCGCTCGCCGACCTGCGGCGGCTGCTCGGGATCCTCCACCAGGGAGCGGAAGAGGCCACGCTCACCCCGCGGCCGGGCCTGGACGACCTCGACGCGCTCGTGCGGCGCGCGCACACGGCCGGGCTGCCGGTCGTCCTCACGGTCGAGGGCAGGCCCAACGCGCTCCCGCCCGGAATCGACGTCGCGGCCTACCGGATCGTCCAGGAGGCGCTGACCAACGCGCTCGAGCACGCCGGCCCGGCGAGCGCGCGGGTCGCGGTCCGCTACCGACGCGACAGGCTCGACCTCGAGGTCACAGACGACGGCCGCGAGATCCGCGACAGGGACGACGAGGGGAACGCCCTGGTGGGGATGCGCGAGCGCGTCGCACTCTACGGCGGCGAGCTCGAGACGGGGCACGGTGCCGGCGGCGACTACGCCGTGCGGATACGGCTCCCGCTCGAGACGAACGCACCATGATCCGCGTCCTCATCGCCGACGACCAAGCGCTCGTCCGCGGCGGCTTCCGCATGATCCTCGACGCCCAGCAGGACATCGAGGTCGTCGGCGAGGCGGCCGACGGTCGCGAGGCCCTAGCCCGCGCGCGCGAGCTCGAGCCCGACGTCGTCCTGATGGACATACGCATGCCCGAGCTCGACGGGCTCGAGGCGACGCGGCGGCTGCTCGGCGGCAACGGCAGCTCGCGGGTACTGATCCTCACCACGTTCGACCTCGACGAATACGTCTACGAGGCCATGAAGGCGGGCGCCAGCGGCTTCCTGATCAAGGACGTCCGCCCCGAGCAGCTCGCCGAGGCGGTCCGCGTCGTCACGACCGGGGAAGCGCTGCTCGCTCCCGCGATCACGCGCCGCCTGATCGAAAAGTTCGTCAGCCGGCCGGCGCCCGGCTCCGGGGCGCCGGCCGAGCTGTCCGAGCTCAGCGATCGCGAACTCGAGGTCATCAAGCTCATCGCCCGCGGGCTCTCGAACGGCGAGATCGCGCTGTCCCTGTTCGTGACCGAGGCCACCGTCAAGACGCACGTCACCCACATCCTCACCAAGCTCGGGCTCCGCGACCGCGTCCAGGCAGTCGTCCTAGCCTACGAA
>DATDLN010000072.1:0-7773 GCA_036519295.1 Thermoleophilaceae bacterium | reverse complement strand
ATCGTGCTCCGCCTGATCGCAATTGATCGGGCGATTCATTTCGTCGTGCTCGCCGCGCTGGCGATCGCGGTCTTCCTGGTGGCCTCGAACGAGGACGAGCTGCGCGACCGCTTCTACACGATCCTGAGCGCGATTCACGGCGGTGTCGGCGGTCCGAGCGACGAGAGCGACGGCAGCTTCGTCCACAGGATCGACGACCTGCTCTCGCTTCCCCGCGGCAGGCTGCACCTGGTCGGCCTGGTGCTCGCGGCATACGCGGTGCTGGAGGCCGTAGAGGCCGTTGGTCTATGGATGCAGAAGCGATGGGCCGAGTACCTGACCCTGATCGCGACGGCCGCGCTGCTCCCGCTCGAGATCTACGAGCTGACGAAGGGCGTCACCGTGCTCAAGCTGACGGCACTCGTCGTGAACGTCGCCGTCGTCGTCTACCTCCTGTTCGCCAAGCGGCTGTTCGGACTGAGAGGCGGCGCCGCCGCGGACGAGGCCCTGCGCGAGCGGGACCTGGGCTGGGCCTCGCTCGACCGAACGGCGCCGGAGGCGTATTAGGGGGCGCCGGGGGCGAACTAGCGCCGGGCCAGCTGGCGGAGGGCGTCCGGGAGGCCGATCCGCCGGTACGTCTCCACCGGTGCGCCGTCCTCTAGCAGCGCAGCTCGCGCCTCCCTGATCCTGCGTCGCACCTTGGGCTCCACCTCGCCGGCGCGCGCGGCGATCGCCGTCGCGTAGGCGCCGGTGGGCTCGTCCCCGGCGCGCAGCTCGTCGAGGTGGCCCTCGGGGTCGAGCACCGCTTCGACGTAGCTCTCCGTCACCGGGTTGCTCGCGATCCTCACGTCGGCGTCGAGCACCCGCGCGGAGGGCGAGTACGCGAGGCACGTCACGATCCGGTCGCGCGCGCTCGCGAGGGTCTCGCGCTCGAACCCGGCGTCGCTCGGCTCGCCCTCCTCGACGACGAGCCGCGTGATCGCGCGATCGTTCACCGCCTCCAGGATTCGCTCCGCCTCGTTTTCGACCACGACCTCCTTGTGACCCGGCCAGACGTCCAGCATCGAGTGGTCGCCCAGCGGCCCGCCCACGTGGAACAGGAAGTAGTCCGGGTAGATGAAGAAGTCGGGGCCGCGGGCGCGCTGGATGTCGTAGAAGGCCGTGACCGTGGCGGTGATCAGGGCGCTCGCGCCCACCGCCCCGCAGGGGCTGTGGAGGACGACACCGAGCCGGTCGCCTTCGCCGAAACCATCGAACAGCTCGGTGAGCGGAACCTCGCTCCCGGCGACCGCGATCCGGAAGAACGAGCTGCGAAGCTCACGCGACGAGTGCACTAACGGCCGCCTGCTCCATTTCCGGCCGCGGCGCCGGCGGCCATCAGCTCCGGCACGGTGACGAAGCGATAGCCCTCGGCGGTGAGGCGCTTGAGGATCTCCTCGGTCGCGCCGACGGACGCCGCGCGGTCGCCGGCCGGCTCGGTGTGCGTGCCGTCGTGGAGCAGGATCACGTCGCCGTCCGCCGCCTTGCTGCAGCGCTCCGCGATGGTCGCCGCGGTCTCGCGCTTTCGCCAATCCCAGCCCGTCACCGACCAGATCACCGGCACGTAGCCGGCGGCGCGGATCGCCCGCAGCGTGCCGGGGCGGCGTCGTCCCCAAGGCGGCCGCATCAGCGCCTCCCCGTCCACCTCCGAGAAGGAGACGCCGGCGCCCTCGACGGCGGCCCGGCAGCGGCTCAGCTCCTCCTGCACCCGATCGCCCGTGCAGAGGGCGAGCGTCGGGTGTGTGAAGGTGTGGTTTCCGATCGCGTGTCCGGCCGCCTGGACCTCGCGCGCCAGCGCCGGTTCGCGTTCCGTCCACTTGCCGATCAGGAAGAACGTGGCGTGGGCGTCGTGGCGATCCAGCACCGACAACAGCGATTCGGTGAAGCGCGGATTGGGTCCGTCGTCGTAGGTGAGAGCGATCAGCCCGCGTGCGTCGCGGTTGCGGCAGATCGTGGCCCCGTAGAGCTGCGAGGTCGGGACCTGGGCGTGGTAGTAGGCAAAGCCGGCGGCACCGACCGCGAGGGCTGCAGCGCGTTTCATGGGCCTGACGTCTTTCGCATGATCGGCGACCTTAGTGCTTAGCCGCTCCTGGCCGCGGCCTGCTCGCGGCGGACAGCCTGGATTCGCTCGGCGTTGAGAGCGTCGACCGCCGGGATGAGGTCCCCCACGTCGTAATGGTCCACCGCGATCAGGTTCACGGTCACCCCCAGCTTCTTGGCGCAGCGATGGGCGCGGTCGATGATGACCTTCTCGCGCTGGAACGGGACGTTCGCTTCGCGCCGGGGAGGGAAGACATCGGCCCAATGGTTGATCATGGCGATTGGGCTGTCCGCCGTGCCCCGCTCGCGACGGCATCGCAGCTCGCTGACCTTCGTGGCACCGAGCGGCGTGTCCTGGACAAAAGAGAAACCATCCAGATACCAGGGCACTGTCCCATCGGCGTCCTTCTCTGTGAACACGATCACGCGGCGGTTGCGACGCACGAGCTGGCCGAGCGTGGGCAGCGGCTCGTCGCGGGCGAGCGTCACCACGTAACGATTGAGCCCCGACCGCTCGAAGACCTTGGCTATGTCGGCGGGCGCGACGTACGGCTCGATGAACAGGATCACCACCTCGCCGCGGTGCTCGTCGAGGAACTTGCGGATCACCTCGAGCGAGTCGACCATGCGGGTGGCGCCGAGCTCGCAGACGGTGTGGCAGAGCCACACGTCCCGTTCTCCCTCGGCGCTGCCGGCACCGATGCGCCCGGCAAGCCGCTCGGCGGATTTCAACACCGCCGGCGGGAGGCTCTTGGCGACGCGGTTCCGGCTCCGGCCCTCCGATGCAAAGTCGGTGCGCACCTTTCCCTCGTTGTCACGCACGCCCCAGTGTGGATCGATCAGAAACAGGCGGATCCCGTCCTGGAGCTGCCGCTCGATCGTGCGGTGCTGGTTGGCGATGAACCAGCCGCCGCTGTCCGCGGCGGAGAACGAGTTATGGGTACCGGCGAACACGGCCTCGTTCAGGCGCACGTCGCAGAGTCCGAACGAGCCGTTGCACTTGCCCCTGTACACCACGCGCTCGGCGGCCCGGGGATCGGCGCCGCCGCTCGTGACGACCACCACCAGCGCCACGACGGTCCCGAGCACCACCGCGCCCGCGATCCCTGCGCCCGCGAGTGCCCGCTTGCGCACGCGCTCACCCTCGACGCGCGTCTGACCGGGCCTCTGGAGGAGGACGAGCAGCTCGGTTGAGCCGAAGAACACCAGCAGCGCGCCGGCGGCGATCGCGAGCAACTCGACCGCGAGCGTCGGGTTGAGCACCACGGCTATGCCGCCTGCGAGCGCCGCCACACCGCGCACGGCACGCCACGCGGTGCTTTGCGGCCGGCCGAAGATGCGCTGGCGGATCCGGCGAACGGGGTCCTCCACGTCCTCGGGATCGAGCGCCGCCGCCGCCGCGGCGACCACGAGGCCGAGCAACGCGAGCAGGAGCGCCCAGCCGACGAGATCGCCGACGTAGGCGTCGAGCAGGCCGCGCACGGCATCGCGCACCTCCCCGTCGGTCACCTCGTCCTCACCGATCACGCCGGCGAGCACGCGCGCCCGAAGGATCAACAGGGCGCCCGCCAGCACGGCGCCGGCGACGCCGGTCGCCACGCCGACCCTGAGCACCCCGATGCGGCGGTCGGGCGATATCACGACCGCCGCCGCAAACGTGAGCAGGGCCAGCAACGGCAGCACGATGCCGAGCGGACGCACGGCGTCGGCCGCCGACAGCGTGGCTCCCGCGAACTCGCGCCGTTGGAGGGTCAGGAGCTGTGGCTTGAGGTCTTCTGGCAGCTGCTTCGCCACCTTTGGGGAGACCGAGCGGAGGGCGAACTGCACCACCTGGGCGGCGTCGCCCAGGTCGAAGAGGGCGTTCTCCTTGCCTCTGACGAAGAAGATGCGGTTGGTCTCGAGCGCCGCCTGACGGAAGACCCGCCGGAAGGCGTCGGTCTGGATCACGGCGTCGACCACGGACTCGAGGAGCGGCCGGGCGGCCACCAGGTCGGCATTGCCTCGCTCAATCGCGTTGACGACGATTTCGCGGCCGACCAGATGGCGGAGCCCGTCGTCGTCGAGCGCCTCGAGCGCGCGATCGGCGAACGCCTGACGGTCGATCACCTGCTCGCGTGCATAGAACGCGAGCGTCCCCGTGAACAGAAGGACCGCCCCCAGGACGATCAAGACCACCGCCGAGATGCCTCTCGTCCGATCGGAGAGGCGGCTCAGCATCGCGCGTCCGGCTGGCTAACCATGCGAATCCAAGGCCTTGCTCTGCGCACTGTAACCCGGATAGGGTGACTGCATCTGGCTCGGTGAGGTGATTCTCAAGTTCGAGGGAGAAAGCTTCCTCAGCGGGGAGTCCTCGCGCGCCGGGCTGATCCTTCTCGGGTCGCTGCTGCTCTCATTCCTCTTCATCCGCACGAGCGCCCGGTTGATGCGCAGTCCGAAGGTGCCCTGGTGGCCCGGCAGCGTCCAGACCGAGGGCGGGCTGCACGTGCACCACCTCGTATTCGGGATCGTGCTGCTGCTGGCCACGGGCTTCGCTCTGGCGCTGCAGCCGCCAAGCCCCTGGGTCGAGATCTTCGCCGCCGGCTTTGGCATCGGGGCAGGGCTCACGCTCGACGAGTACGCCCTCTGGCTGCACCTCGAGGACGTCTACTGGGCGGAGGAGGGACGCCGTTCGGTCGACGCGGTGGTGATCGCCGCCCTGCTCGGCGGCCTCTTGCTGATGGGCTTCCTGCCGTTCTCGACGGACGACGGCGCACTCCCGATCATCGTGACGCTGCTCGTGGTTGTGGCGCTCGCGACCGTCGCCGTGCTGAAGGGCAAGATCGTGATGGGTGTGGCCGGCGTGCTGTTCCCCCCGGTCGGGCTGATCGGCGCCGTCAGGCTCGCCAAGCCCGACTCCTTCTGGGCCCGGCGCCGCTACAAGCCCGGCAGCCGCAAGCTCGCCCGCGCGAGCAAGCGCTACGAGCGCCACACGCGGCGCTACCAGACCTTCCAGGACCGCGTTGCGGGAGCCCCCGAGGCCCCGCCCAGCTGAGAGGAGACTCGATGCACCACCGCTCGGCCACCGTCCTTGCCGCGATCGGCTTGGCCCTCACGTTCGGGCCGGCCGCCGGCGCTGCCCCCGCCGGTCCGGCGGACCGCGCACTCGACCGCGCGCTGCGAAAGGTCGTGCAGGCGCCAGGCGGCCCGCCCGGGGTGATCTCCCTGGTGCGGCGGGGCGGGCGCACGTTCGTGCACCGGGTCGGCGTTGCGGACACATCGACGAAGCAGCGCTGGCGCCCCTCCGACCACATGCGGCTTGCCAGCACGTCCAAGGCCTTCAGCGGGGCGGTCGCGCTGTCGCTCGTTCGGCGGGGCGTGCTGAAGTTGGACGACACGATCGGGGAGCGGCTGCCGAATTTGCCGGCCGCCTGGGCGGCGGTCACACTCAGGCAGGCCCTGCACCACACGAGCGGCCTGCCCGACTACACCTCGAACCAACGCTTCCAAGCCGACATCGGAGCCAACCTGCTCCGCCAGTTCACCCCGCCCGAACTGATCGCCTACGTCGCCAACGAGCCGCTGCTCTTCCCGCCCGACTCCGCATTCAACTACTCGAATACGGACAACATCGTGGTCGCACTAATGGCCGAGGCGGCGACCGGTCGGTCATACGAGCGGCTCCTCCGCAGCGGCGTGTTCTTGCCGCTAGGGCTACGGGGGACGAGCCTGCCGAATGGTCCGGAGCTGCCCCGACCGTTCGCCCACGGCTACGACTTCGATTCGTCGCAGCCACCCGAGGACGTGAGCGAGGCAGGCTCGATGTCGTGGGTATGGGCCTCGGGCGGAATGCAGTCGACCCCGGCCGAGCTCGCGCGGTTCATCCGCGGGTACGTGAGCGGGCAGCTCTTCGGTCGCGCCCTGCGTCGTCAGCAGCGGCGCTGGGTCGAGGGCCACTCCGAACCGATCGGCCCAGGCACGAACTCCGCGGGCCTGGCGCTGTTCCGCTATCGCCTGAGGTGCGGCACCGTCTACGGCCACACGGGCAACTTCCCCGGCTACACGCAGTTCGCCGCGGCCAGCTCCGACGGCCGGCGCTCGGCGACCGTGTCCGCCAACACCCAGCTGAACCAGGTGATGTTCAGCCAGCCGGCCTTCCGCGCGCTGCGCCGGGCATTCGAGCGGGCCGCCTGCGCCGCGCTGGCGTCCGGAGATTAGGGGCGACCCGCGTCACCCCGCGTGTAGTCGCAGACCCCGGTCGGGAAGATCTGCTCGAGCCGCGCCCGCTCCGCTGCGGACGGCGTCCATCAGCGGCGGTCAGCGCTAACGGCGCTCGACGAGCAGCTGGTAGCGCAGCTCGGCGTCCGCGCGCAGCCGCGATAGGCGCTTTCGCTCGGCCGCGTCGCCGGTCGCCCCGATCAGCGAGCCGAGCCTGGCCACCTCCTTGCGCGCCTCGAGCTCGGGCGGCAGACAGCCGGCGTTCCGCAGGAGCCTGAATCCCATGCGCAACTCGGGCGGCACCCGCGCCATGCCGTCGTCAGGGAGCGGCCTTCCGCGGCCGGGCAGGTCGTCAAACTTGCCTTCCGCCATGGCGGTGCGGATCTTCGACTCGGCAAGCAGGGCGAGGGCGTCCATCGCCCCAGCCTAGCCTTTGCCACGGGAGGAATACATGGCACACGAGCACGAGCGTCTTGGGGTCTTGGTCGGCCGATGGAGGACGGAGGGCTGGACGAGGGAAGCCCCGGGGGCACCGGCGAGCAAGATCGATGCGGTGGACACGTACGAGTGGCTGCACGGCGGGTTCGGCCTCTTGCATCTCGTCGACGCTCGGGTCGGCGACGAGAAGGTCGACGGGGCGGAGATCATCGGGTACGACCCCGCCCGCGAGAGCTACATCACCCAGTACTTCGGCAGCGACGGGCCGGCGGCGTACGAGGCAACCCTCGGCGAGGAAGAAGGGGCGCTCGTGTGGAGGATGCGCACCGAGACGCAGAGGTTCGCGGGTAGCTTCAGCGACGACGGCGACACCATCACCGGCCACTGGGGGCTGCTCGACGACGACTCGAACTGGCGGCCCTGGATGGACATCACACTGACGCGCCAACCGAGCTGACAGAGCCTTGCGCCAACTGGCCTAGACCAGTAGGGTGCGGGGAGTAGGGCCGACGTCTCCGGCGGGAGGACGACTTCGCGCCCGGACGCTGCCATCATCGCTCGGGGTGAGTTCGTTCGACAGCTTCATACGGTCCACGAGCGACCGGCTCGAGCGGCTCCCGATGGAGCTCATCGTTGCCGTCGCGGTGGGCGCGATCGCGATCGGGGGCACGCTCTCGATCGCACATCTCCAGGAGGGCCGCGAGGGGATCGACGGCCTCGCTCTGCTGCTGCTCGCGGTGGGGCCCGCGGCGCTCTACGTGAAACGGCGCCTGCCGGTCCCTGCTCTGGATCACGACCGTGAGCACGACCGTCTACCCGCTCCTCGACTACCCGCGCGGACCCGTCTTCCTCGCGCCGATCGTGGCCTTCGTCATCGCCGTGCTCGCGGGCCACCGGCGCGCGGCGTGGCTCGCGCTCGGCCTCGGCTACGCCTCGTTCTTCTGGCTTCCGCCGCTTGTCGGCGACGAGCCGGCGCCGCCCGTCGGCAAGGCGCTCGGGACGGCGGCCTGGCTGCTCGTTCTCGTGGCGGTCACGGAGATCGTCGCCTTCCGGCGCGACCGCGCGCGGGAGGAGGAAAGGGTG
>DATDLN010000071.1:0-2654 GCA_036519295.1 Thermoleophilaceae bacterium | reverse complement strand
TGCCGCGTGCCCACTCCCGCATACTGACCACCCCCATGTAGCGGGACAAGGGCGGCATTGTTCCCGTCACGTTCTTCCCGTTATCGGAAGCGCAGCCGCTTTCGTCGACGAGCAGCACTGCCAGCCTCCGCTCCTGCGAGTGCACCGCCGAGGTAGGCGCGGACGACCGCGATCGCGGACGGGCGCGTGGCGCGAGTCGGCCAGTTCGTCGAAGTCCTGGGCGGCGGCGGGCGACGCTACCGATGCAGATCTGACCCGACCGGGTCGACATCGAGCCTAGGAGTCAGCCCCGCCGCCCCGAGAGCCAACCCGGTCGGTCGGACGCCGCCGCCCGGCAACGCCAATACGACACTGAGGCGTGCCCACGCGGCAAGCTCGCGAGAGTCACATTCGGCAGCGTCCGACGACTCGTCGGAGCACTGCTCCTGCGCTGGGGGCGCCTTTGCGGCTGCGGTGTGGGACGGCGGTCCTCGGTCGCGTCGGCGGCTGGCTCCTCCGCCTGTGCTTCCTCGGCCGCGGCCTCCTCGGTCGGCGCCTCCCCGGTCGCGGCGGCCCGCTCTGCGCACGCGTCTCGTTGCGAGGCTGGTCCGGCACGGCCTCTGCCGGGCGCCTCGTGGGGGCGGCGTAAGCGAGCTGTAATGGCTCTGCCCACGCGATTTGCCTACGTTGGGGTGCGGCGTTCCGACGGAGGAGGAGACATGAAACGGGTCATCGCCCTGGTCGCCGTTGCAGTGGTCACGATTCCGGCGGCGGCCCCGTCTGCCGCCGCCCGCGAAGCGGGCCCGCCCAAGAAGCAGCCGGAGGTGCTGGGCTTCTTCCAGGGCCGGACGGTCAAGTACTTCGACTTCGGCCCGATCAAGCTGAAGGCCGGCAACAAGGTCGCGCCGATCTGGACCTTCACCAATGGCGCGGACGGGCAGCGGAACATCATCGACACGGTGCCGGGGAGGGCCGACTATTCGCCGCTGTGGCGGGTCAACGAGGTGACATGGGCCAGCGGCGCGACGCCGCGGGTGCTGAGGTCCGCCCAAGACGTTCGGCGGGCCGTGGCGGCCGGCGAGGCGACCGTCGAGCGGACGAAGACGGTCGTCAACTGCCCGGTGCTGGGGTTCGGTCAGGTCCGCCATCCGGGGTTCTCTCGAGGCAAGACGATCCGCTACTACGAGCTAGGCGAGGTCAAGGTCGCCGCGGGCAACGAGGTCGTGCCGCTGTGGAGCTTCACCAACGGAGCCAAGGGGCAGCGCAACGTCGCAGACGTGCGGCCCGGGCAGACCGCGTACCCACCGCTGTGGGCGATCGTCGAGGTCACCTGGAGGAGGGGCGCCAAACCGCGCGTGCTGAAATCGTTCGCCCAGATCAGGCGCGCGCGCAGCGCCCGCCAGCTAACGCTGCGGAAGACCTCGGCCGTCGTGAACTGCCCGCTCGTCTAGGCCGAGGCGACCTTCGGTCCTCATGACCGAAACGAGCGCGGCGCGAGCGGCTTGAGACCGAACCGCCCGCGCCCACCCGGCGCGGGGCGTCCGGTCCGTCAGAGCGGCCGGACTCACTACGCGCGGTCGCCGTCGGCGCGCCGTTCGAGGGCCCGAAGCGCGGGGGCGTCCCCCCTCGGACAAGCGAGCGTCCGCACCGGCGTCCGTCCCACGCTCGCTCAGTACTACATCCGAGAGCGCGTCCGGCCCGAGCTTCGCTCCCGCACTCGCCACCGGATGCGAAAGCCGGCCGCACTTCAGCCGAGACGACCGGAGAACGTCCAACTCAAGAGCGCGGTCGGTCTCGGCGAGCAGTCCTGCTTCCACGGGATGCAGCAGCGAGCGTCGGAAGCGCTCCGAGCGGGGGTGCTCCGTCCGGGATGGGGTGCTCCGGATGTACCGACCGGCCATCGCCTCGACGTCGCCCTGTGGCGCATGGAATTCTTCGACGCAGGTGCGATTCGCGGCGCTGTACGACATCCACGCCAACCTGCCGGCGCTGGAGGCGGTCCTGCACGAGGTCGAGGCGGCCGACCCCGATCGGATTGTGATCGGCGGCGACGCCGCGACTGGCCCCATGAACGCGGAGACCCTCGACGCCTTGATCGCGCTGGGTGATCGCGCGCTCTTCGTCCGAGGCAACGCCGACCGTTGGACCGTCGAGGTTTACGACGATCCCGCGTCCATGTCGCCGGAGGAGGAGCATCCGGGCAGACGCGCGGCCGGTTGGGCGGCGGGCCAGATCGGTCGGTCCCAGCGTGACTTCCTGGCATCGTTCGAGCCCACGGTGGAGCTGGAGGTGGCGGGACTCGACCCGCACGCTGTTCTGCCACGGCTCGCCGGCTCCGACGACGAGGCGATCACCGCCGTGACGCCGGACGAGCGGCTGCAGCGATTGCTCGACGGCGTGGAGGCTCCCGTCGTCGTCTGCGGCCACACGCACGTGCAGTTCGACCGCCGGCTCGGCGAGCGGCGAGTGGTGAACGCCGGCAGCGTCGGGATGCCGTACGAGGGCCGCCCGGGCGCTCACTGGCTGCTGCTCGGCCCCGACGTCGACCTGCGCCGCACCGAGTACGATCTCGAGGCGGCGATCAAGCGGCTGCGCGCCACCGGCTGGCCGGGCGTCGAGGAGTTCCTCAAGCACAGCTTCCTCGATCCCATAGAGCCGGGCTGCGTGTCGGAGTT
>DATDLN010000070.1:0-85216 GCA_036519295.1 Thermoleophilaceae bacterium | reverse complement strand
CGAGGTCCTCAACAACATGGTCCTGGCCGCCTTCTACGTGGTGATGGCGCTCGGGCTCAACATCATCGTGGGCTACGCCGGCCTGATCGACCTCGGCTACGTGGCCTTCTTCGCGATCGGCGCGTACACGGCGGCCTACTTCGGGTCGGGCTTCTGGGTCAACGCCGGGACCGGCGGGCGCGGCATCGCCATCCTGGTCGGCGACTCGGTGGCCGGCACGCCCGGCATCCACGTCAACTTCCTGCTCATCCTCGCGCTCGCGGTGGCGGCGACGACCGTGGCGGGCACCCTGATCGGCGTGCCGACGCTGCGGCTGCGCAGCGAGTACATCGCGATCGTCACGCTCGCCTTCGGCGAGATCATCGGCCAGATCGCGTCCAACGGCGGCAGCATCGCGCTGTTCGGCGGCACGCTGACCTCCGGGCTGGTCGGCATCGGCCCGATCGACCGCATCGAGCTCCCGTTGATCGGCCGCTTCGGGGCGCTGGATCTACGCCCGTGGTACTGGTTCGCGCTCGCGCTGGTCGCGCTCGCGCTCGTCGTGAACGTCAACCTGCGCGACTCGCGCATCGGCCGGGCGTGGATCGCAATGCGCGACGACGAGTCGGCCGCCGCCTGCGCCGGGATCCCCATCGTCCGCACCAAGCTCCTGGCGTATGGGACGGGCGCCGCATTCGGCGGGATCTCGGGCGCGTTCTTCGCCTCGTATCTGGGCGTCGTCAACGCCTCCCAGTTCGAGTTCTCCTTCTCGATCTTCATCTTCGCGATGGTCGTGCTGGGCGGCCTCGGATCGATTCCGGGCGTCGTGGTCGGCGCGATCGTCCTCTCGGTGGTCAACTACTACCTGCTGCCCGACGTCCTTTACGACCTTCCCGGCAAGGTCGGCCTGGCGTTCGACCTGTCGGCGATCAGCTCCGGCATCTACGGCGCGATCCTCGTGGTCGTGATGCTTCTCCGACCGCAGGGGGTCGTGCCGGCCCGGCGGACCGTGGAGCGAAAGGCGACGCTGAAAGCGATGACGCGCGTACGTGCCGATCGGCGCCGCTCCGTCCAGGGGTCGACCTGATGGGGGCCTTGGCGGGCGGTCAGGCGGGAACGACCGCGGCCTCGGCGGCTCCGCGCAGCTCCGCCACGCGCTGGGCCTCCTCCTCGAGGTCCCCGCGGGGGAGGCGGCCGAGCTTCTCGACGGTGACCACCGCCTTTCTTCCCTTCACGTTGACCCGCCACAGGCCGGTCAGGCGGCCGTCCCTCAACACCACTCCGGGGCTCGCAACGGGCCGGAACAGCCGCTTTCGCAGCTTGGGGTCCGGGGCGAGCAGAGGCCGGTTGGGCTTCTGCAGATAGGGATCGCCCGGCGGTATCAGGCGTAGGCCCTCCGCGGCGGTTGGCGACTCGAGCGCGCCGATGTCCTCGCTCATGAGCCACGCTTTGCTCTTTTCGACCCGCACCTCGGCGAGGCCGCCCGCCGCGTCCTCCCACAGGCGCCCCGCATGGGACTTTGCGAGCCCGGCCCACTCGGCGAAGTCGCCGGGCCCCGCCGGTCCGTAGAAGGCGAGGAAGCGGCGGACGGCCTCGCTCGCGGCCGGGGTTGGGCCCGGCTCGCCTCTTGTGTAGCGGCGCTCGGAGTCGAGCCGGGCGCCCGCCTTAACCGTGGCGTAGCGCCACAGCATCGGGGCGACGTGGTGGCTCTCGCATCGCCGGCACCAGGGCATCAGCTCGGCGCGAACGCGCTCTCTGAGTTCCTCGTGCAGCTCGTTCTTGTGGAGCGTCCGGCCGTTCGCCAGTGCATCCTGCGTGGCCGAGGCCACCTCCTCGAGCGCCTCCCCCGGGGCGAATCCCTTCTCGGCGGCGAGACGCCGGACCTGCCGGCCGAGCTGTGCGGCAAGCTCGCCGTCGTCGCGGGCGATCAAGGCACGCCCATAGAGAGCGAGGTCGCCCGGCGCCAGCGCGTGGATGGCCCCGCGGACGACGTGGGCAACGACGACGTCGCCGGTGTCGACCGCGCGGCGGTAGGCCTCTCGCGAGACGCCCTCGGCCCGCGCTGCCAGCGCCAGGAGCGCCGCGTCGGAGGCGAAGTCCGAGGCGGGGCAAGCCGCAGCTTCGGCGAAACCGCGCGCGCCCCGGACGGCCAGCCCGGAGCGGGCAAGCCGGAAGGAGAGAACCTGATCGGCGTCCACCCGGAGAACGTTCGCAGAGGGTCTGCCAGGGGTCGCTACGTCCATGGCCAGATCTCCTGTGTCCTCGAGCGACTCACGTGCAGTCCCTCGCGGCTCGAACCGCCTCGGCCAGTTCGCGGACGCCCGCTGGGATGGAGGGCTCGGGGGTCTGGGCGTAGCCGAGGATCAGTGTCGGGGGGCCGGCCCAATCGCCGATCCGGTACTCGCTCATCGTGGCGAGCGCGAGGCGGCGGCGACCCGCCTCTTCGCGGATCGCGTGCTCGTCATGACCATCGGGAAGCTGGACAGTCGCGTGCAGCCCCGCGGCAACGCCGCGCACGGACGCCTCGGGGAGCGACTCGGCCAACGCCTCGACGAGCGCGTCGCGTCGAGCGCGGTAGCGGATCCGCATGCGGCGCAGGTGACGGTCCAGCTCGCCTCGGGTGAGGAAGTCGGCGAGCGCGAATTGCTCGATGCGGGCGGTCCCGTGATCCGCGAGGACCTTCTCGACGCCGACGGCTTCGCGCAGTCCGTGCGGCACCACGAGCCAACCCATCCGCAGGGCCGGGGCGAGCGTCTTGCTCGCGGTGCCCGCGTAGACGATCCGGTCCGGCTCGAGACCCTGGAGCGCCCCGACGGCCGCGCGGTCGTAGCGGTACTCGGCGTCGTAGTCGTCCTCGATCGCGACCGCATCCCGCTCACGTAGCCAGGCCAGCAGGTCCGTCCGGCGCTCGCCGCTCAACACCACGCCGGTCGGATGCTGGTGGGCCGGAGTGAGGACCACCGCGTCAGCCTGGGCGCGCTCCAGCTCGTCGACGCGGAGACCTTCCGCGTCCACACCGATCGGCACCGGCTCGAGCCCCGCGCCGGCGGCAATCACCCGGTCCTCCGGGTTGCTCGGGTCTTCGAGCGCGATCCGCTTCGCGCCGCGGGCCGCGAGGGCCCGGCAGACCAGGCCGAGGCCCTGCCAGTAGCCGCACGTCACGAGGACGCGAGCCGGATCCGCGACGACGCCGCGGACGCGCCCGAGGTAGTCGGCCAGGGCGGAGCGAAGCACATCCACGCCGAGAGGGTCGCCGTATCCGAGGTCGACGTCCGTGATCGTCGCGAGCGCCTCGCGGAGGGAGCGAAGCCAGGCCGACCGCGGGAAGGTGGAGACGTCCGGCACGCTCGGGCGGAAGTCGAAGCGCGGCGGACGGACCGGCGGCAGCTCCTCGGCCTCGGTTGCCCCGGCGATCGCGGCGGCCTCCGAGACCCTGGGGCGGGCTCCCTGGCGGAGCTCCAGGTAGCCCTCCGCGGCCAGCTGCGAATAGGCGTCCACCGCGACGCGCCGGGAGACGCCCAGCTGGCGCGCCAGGTCGCGGGTCGAGGGCACGCGCGCTCCGGCCTTCAGCGCCCCCTCGCGGATGGCGCGCCGAAACTGATCCTCGATCTGCGCCCCGAGAGTCTCCGAGCCGTCCCTGGTCACCGAGACCAGAAGCTCTATCGGCTGACTGGTCTCGTCCACGGCCCAAAAAGTGGATCTTGTATCTGCACCAGTGGAACCTACCATCGGGCGCCATGACCTCGATTGCCTCCACGCCCGGCGCGCGACGCCTCTTCGCCACCTCGATCATCGCCCGGCTGCCGCTGGCCATGTTCAGCATCGGACTGCTCGTCCACGCGGAGCGTCTGACGAGCTCGTTCGCCGCCGCCGGCGTGGTGACCGGGGCGTACGCGGTCGCCCTCGGCGTCGGCGGACCGCTGCTCGGGCGACTGGTCGACCGGCGCGGCCAGGTCTCGGTGCTGCTGTCCAGCGCACTCGCGGCTACCGTGCTGCTCGTGGCCGTCGCCGTGGTGCCGGTTGGCGCGCCGGTCCCGGTCCTAGTGGCGCTCGCGACGGGCATCGGACTGACCACGCCGCCGCTTGGGGCCTGCCTGCGAACCCTGCTCCCCGACCTCCTGGCGGACCCCGACGCGGTGCGAGCCGCCTATGCGTTCGACGCGTCGGCTTCGGAGCTGGCCTGGATCTCTGGCCCTCCGCTGGTGCTCGGCTTCGGGGCTCTCTGGTCCACCGGGGCGGCGCTGGTGGTCGGCGGCGCGGTCCTCTTGATCGGCACCGTGGCATTCGCGGCGCAGCCCGCCTCCCGTGCCTGGCGGCCGGCGCAGGGCGCCCCCCGCCCCCGCGGCGGTTCTCTCCGCGCACCCGCGATGCGCACGCTCGTGGGCGTCCTGGTGGCCGTCGGCGTGGTCTTCGGCGCCGCCGAGGTGGCCGTCGCCGCCTCCGCCGAGGCGCTCGGCAGCGCCGCGGCGGCCGGGCCGCTCCTCGGCATCTGGGGGGCCGGCTCGCTGGCCGGCGGGCTGGTCTTCGCGCGCGTGGGCGGCGGCCTACACGGCGCCTCCGGGCTGGCGCTGGTGCTGGGCGTGCTGACCGCCGGACATCTTGCCTTGGCCGGCGCGGTCGGGAGCGTGCTCGCGCTGGCGGCCGTCCTTCTCATCGCCGGCGCCACGATCGCGCCCACCTACGCGACCGTCTACGCGATGGTCGACCGGGCCGCCCCGGCCGGCACCGTCACCGAGGCATTCGCCTGGCTGGCCACCGCGATCGCGATCGGCGCCGCCGCCGGCGCGGCCAGCGCTGGCGCGGTGGCCGACCACGCCGGGCCCGCCGCGGCGTTCGCGCTCGCGGGCGCCGCCGGGGCGGTCGCGACGCTCGTGGCGATCCTGCGCTCGCGCTCGCTGGGCGCCCCCGAGACGTCTGGCATGGCGGTTGCCGAGTCGGCGGCCGCTTGAGGCGCGGGACTGGTTCCATACTTCCCATGCGCCTCGCGGAGCCGTACGCAACACGACCCGCGCGCTGCCTCGAGGTCGCGGAGTTCGACGGATGGCGGGTCAAGGTCTACGGCATCGCCTACGCCGGCGAGGTGCCGGAGCAGGCGCTGGTGGATGCAGCGCTCGACATTGCGCGGCGTCGTCTGCCGTCGCCCGCGAAAACCGACAACCGGTACGGCGTGGGCTTCCTGGGCGTCCACCAGGGTCGGGGCAGCAACTTCGTCTTCCTCGACTGGTGGGAGGAGGAGAACGAGCTCCATCACCACGTCTGGTTCTCGTCAGGGGAACAGCCCACGGCGCTCCGTGAGGAGCGCCCGCAAGACCCCATCGCATGCGCGTGGGACATCGGCGTGCTCGCCCACGAACGGACCGCGTGGGTCTCGCACGTGCTGGCGAACCCGCACGGCCCCGACCTGGACGCGTACCTGAGCGACCAGCTGAACGCCGAGCTCTAGGCGTCACCACGGTCTTGGGCCCAAGGGGCGTCTGTTTCAGCGGCCTGGACGTCGCTGACCTTGACCGAGTTCGCGTGCCGGCGTGAGAGTCGCCACGCAGCTCGGGCTCCGGAGCATGGACCGCCTCTTCCCTCGATGGGCACCCGCGCGCCCATTTGGCGCCACCGATGGAGGGCTTGCCTCGTCGCGGTCGTCGCCTCACTGATTGCCGTCCCCCAGACGGCGTCCGCGGAGATCGGCAACAGCGACTACCTCTCCGGGACACTGCGGCCGGGCCTTGCCCAGGTGCTGTCGCCCCGACCCGGCGGCATCGTGAAGGGCGACAGCGCCCGCATCCGGGTGAGGCTCGCGCCCGGTACTCACTCGTTCAAGGCCTGGCTGGGACCCACCGACATCACGCGCTTGTTCCACCGTGAGGGCGATGCCCGGGTAGCCGAGCTCTCCACACGGCGGTTCCGTGCGCTGAAGCTCGGGCCCAACAACCTCTATGTCCGGGTGCGGGACCGTCGCGGTCATCGCGACTTCGACGCGGTGCGCTTCCTGCGCGCGCAGCGCACGCGCTCGCTGCTCAGGCTCGCGCCGAACCCCCAGGCCACGATCTCCCGACCGCGTGGGCACCTATCGCCTGCGGCTCACGGTAAACGAGACCGGCCGCGGAACCAGGTCCGCCGCGGCGGCCGGACCGCGCTCGACGGACGAGATCACCCTGCGGGCCGTACCGAAGATCCCGCCGGTGGGCGTCCCCATCGACACCGCGGCCGGCCCGATCGGACAGGGCGTGAGGCTCGGCGCACCGCTCAACCAGCGCTTCATCGCACCCGACCGCAATCTGCCGGTGCAGCTCGTCGTGCTCGACCGGACCGACCTCAGCCAGGTCGAGAACGACTCGTACGGCGGCGATGACAACAGCCTCGCGGACCTGGCCAACTACCTGCGGGGTCTCGACCCCTCGAACCTCGTGATCCTCACGACGCCGTCGTCGTCGCACTCGCGCGCGATCGACGCCGACAGCACAGCCCTGACCAACCTCAACACCGCCGTGTCGGAGATAGGCGGGTCCCCGATCCGTCCTCCATCGCGACCGCCGACGGCTGCCAGGCCGGAGGCATCTGCACGTCGTGGTGATGATCGGCGTGCCCGGCCAGGAAGCCGGCACCGCCGACCAGAACCTCGGCTCCACCACCGGCTCTGCCAGGGACCCAGGCCTGCAGGGCAGCCTGCTCGGTTACCTGCAGCGCGACCAAAACGACAACGTCACGTTCGTGAGCGCCGACTACCTGCCGTTCGACACCATGGCGCCCGGCTCGACCGCCACACAGGTAGTGATGTCGGTGGGCGGCGCCACGTACACGTCGGCTCAGCTGCCCGCGGGGCAAGCCGGGCTCTTCGTGCTGGTACTCGATGCCGGCAACGCAGACCCCCTGGTCCAGGACACGTTCGCGGTCTCGGGGTCCGGCCTCAGCGACAGCGACCAAGCCACCAACCTCGACACCATGGCCGGCTTGATGAACTCATTCATGGACGACCCGACCAGGCTCTTCCTGATCCAGAGCATCGGATCGGTGCAGCGCGTCGACAACGGCGATCCGAACACCGCTTTCACCCCGGCGAGTGCGTGGAACGACCTGGTCCAGCAGCAGACCAACCCGGTGGTCACGGCTACTACCTGAACATGCTCCAGCCGACCAACAACGGCAACGACGGCACCTACGCCTTCGTCGGTCCGGGCGATCCGCCCGGGTACCTCTCCCCTTGGTCGGCCACCTCGAGCGAGCAGGCCACCGGAACACCCGGCCACCTCACCGGACTGCTGACTCGCAACAACAGATCGCAGTACTACCCCAAGTCGCCACTGGGAACACGCAGGTGGACGTTCAGCTTCCGCGGATCGCTTTCCGGTCCACCGTGCCGTGGCCCGACCGCAGCGACAAGCCGGGCCATGCCGCTGCACTTGCCTGCATCACCGCCGCGCTGGGCTTGCCGGCACCGATCGAGAGCAACTACTCGAACGAGATGCCTTCGACTCCATCCAGACCGCGCTGACGAGGCTCAACTACAGCCCGCCGCCCGATCCACCGTCCTGCCAGAACCCGCCGAACCCCTTCACGTTGCAGGACTTGGAGGACGTGCAGAACCAGCTCGAGACGGAGATGCTGTACGGGCAGGGGGTCACCAACCTGATCACCAATCTGAAGAAGCCCCTTGGCCTCTCCGACACCGCCACGCAGGCCAACATTCTCAGCATTGCGCAGGGCGTCGAGGCCAACATCTCGCCCCCCGACTCGAGAGCGAGCGCGGACCCCGGGGCACCCCTGACCGACATTCTCTACCTGGGCTCGTCTCTGGTCCCCGTCGGCGGGGAGGCCCTTGGAGCGGCGGCTTAGATCCTCAGCCTGGCGGACGACCTGGCGAACGCAACGGGCGGGTCGCCGCTGCTCGACAAGATCCAGATGGATGAGTCGGAGCTCCTGGTTCAGATGGCAAACGACTACGACCCTCTACGACCAAGTCGACAAGGTCGGCGAAATCCTGCTGACTGACTGGGGCAAGCTGCAGCTCGCGTACCAGAACTCGCTCACCGCGTGGACATGGACCGATGACAGCACTTCCTTCGGCGCGGACATGATCCAGGCCGCGATGGAGAAGGAGGTCCACAAGTCGCTGCTGCCTCTCGCCTTCGATCTCTTCAGCCTCACCGACCAGGGCGGGCCGGACGCGCGCGGCTACGTGTGCCAGAACAAGGCGATCATCGACAACAACGGGGGCGCCCACCCCGGAGGGCCGTTCTACCCGTTCGCCAACGAGCCCAACGGCGGATGGAACCTCATCTACGGGGCGGGACCGGCCAGCACGGTCTGGGCCCTCGGAAACACCAACGAGGAGTTCCTCGACATCGACCCGGACAAGCGGGACGACACGTCCGGCGTGCCCTCGCAGAACCTCTTCAACAACATCTTCGTTAACGACGTGAGCGGGCGTGTGAAGCAGCCACCGTGGCCCGGTCAGCTGAGCTTCTACCTCAACACCTACGACGCTCAGGTGCAGGTGACCTCGCAGGTGGGACCGACTTCTGCCTCCTCGACCGCAAGCCACCGCCCGACTAGCTCCTTAGCCCTGCTCAGGCTGCCCTGCCGGGAATTCATCGGTTGACATGTGACCGTTTGGTCACCTATCATTGGTCGACGTGACCGACGACGACCGTGTTTTCAAGGCGCTCGCAGACCCCACTCGGCGCTTCCTGCTCGACCGGCTCTTCGAGCGTGACGGCCGCACGCTGACGGAGCTCGAGTCGGACCTCGAGATGACGCGCTTCGGCGCCATGAAGCACCTTCGCGTGCTCGAGGACGCGGATCTCGTGCTCACACGGCGGTCGGGTCGGGAGAAGCTGCACTTCCTGAACGCGGTTCCGATCCGGCTCATCCACGACAGGTGGATCGACAAGTTCACGGAGCGCCGGGTGTCGGCGCTTGCAGACCTCAAGACCGAACTGGAGGAAACGGCATGACAACGGAGACGGAGACCAGGGTGACCACGCAGGTCTTCCGCGTCTACATCAAGGCGACCCCGGAGGCAATCTGGGACGCGATCACGAAGCCCGAGTGGAACGAGCGGTACGGCTATCCGGGGCGAGGCGACTACGAACTGCGCCCCGGTGGCTCATACCGGGCAACCGCCACCCCTGAAATGCAGGAGATGGGCATGCCCGAGGTCGTCGTCGAGGGCGAAGTCGTGGAGGCGGACCCGCCGCGGAAGCTCGTCCAGACGTGGCGCTTCCTGTGGGACGAGCAAATCTCGGCGGAAGGACCGACGCGCGTCACGTGGGACATCGCGGAGGACGACCTCGGCCTCACGAGGCTGACCGTGACCCACGAGCTCGAGGACGCCCCGCTGACGGCGGCACAGGTCGCAGGCGACCCCCGCATCATGGAGGGCGGCGGCGGATGGGCGCTGATCCTCAGCGACCTGAAGACGCTGCTCGAGACGGGCGAACCGTTCCACAGCTGAGCCACGGGCCTGCGGAGACCCCGCGGCGAGCAGGGTCTCCGCCGGTCGGTCCCTCACGGCGCCGGCACCGCCACCCGGTTGCCCGGCACGGTCTGCGGGACGAAGGAGAAGACCTCGCGCTCCCGCGGGTCCACGAGGACCTTCACCCATTGCACGTCGTTGTTGCCGTTCTGGGCGTTGTCACCCGGTGAACACCGCTCTGGTGAGCGCCGGCTTGGGCTCCTCGGTGACGGCGATGTATCAGGGCGCGCTCGAGCGCGCGCTGAGACCCACTCGTTCCGCGCTCTCCCCGCGAGCGGCAAAGCGCTCGTCGACCGCCACGCCGGCCACCCAGACGATCTGCCCGCCGGCCTCCAGCACCGGCAGGGTGCGGCGGAGGCCGCGCGGCACCTTGCGGTCGGTGAACAGGTCCTGCAGCGTCTTTGTGCCGCCCAGGCCGACCGGCCGCATGCGGTCGCCCTCGCGCCAGGCGCGAACCGTCGCCGAGGCGCCGAGCGCGTCGGCCGAGACCGCAACGTCGCCTGGAGCCGAGAGCGTCGCCTCGATCTCCCAGCTGCCGAAGCGGACGTGCCCAGGGATGGGGAGCGTGACGGGATCGGGAGCGATCGCGTCAGGAGTGCGCGTGAACCGGACTGTTCCGTACTCGGCTACGGCGCGCAGGCCGCCGCCGAGGTCGAGCGACTTCGTTCCGTGCCCGCCCAGCGCGAGAATCTCCTCCGCCTCGCCGCGCGAGAGCGGCTGGACCTCGTCGCCGGTGGCGCGCTCGGCCAGCCGGCGCAGCACGAGGCGACGCACCGCCGGCGGCTGGCGCCCAAGCTCGTCGAGCGAGATCGCCGGGCCGCCCCCAAGTGCCTCCATGGCCTCGTCCGCCGCGCCGTCGAGCACTTCGCCCTCTTCCCGCAGCTGGCGCGCCGTCTCGGCGATCGTCCGGTCCACGGCGGGCGAGAGCTCTCGGAGTGCGTCGAGAACGTCGTGGCGCACGCGCGCCCGGGCGAAGCGACGGTCGGCATTGGAGGGATCCTCGCGCCAGTCGAGGCCTCGGGCGCGCAGGTAGTCGCGCACCTCGGCGCGGGTGGTTCCCAAGAGCGGGCGAACCAGCCGCCCGCGGCGCGCCGCCATGCCGTGAAGCGCGCGCGAGCCCGGCGACACGGCCAGCCGGTAGAGGACGGTCTCGGCCTGATCGCTCGCCGTATGTGCGGCCGCGTAGTCGTCCTCTGCGTGCCTCTCGGCGAGCGCGTAGCGAGCCTCCCGCGCTCGCTCCTGCAGGTTTCCGCCACCCTCGGAGAGCGCGACCCGCTCGACCGCGAGCGGCACGCCCAGCCGTGCGCACAGGTCGCGCACGAAGCGCTCGTCCTCGTCCGCCCCCGGGCGGAGGCCGTAGTTCACGTGTAGCGCCGAGGCGCGTGCGCCGAGCCGGAGCGCCACGTCGAGCAGGCAGACGGAGTCCCCGCCGCCCGAGAGCAGCACCAGCAGCGGCCGGCCGGGGCCCACGAGGCGGCTCTCCCGTGCCGCCTCGAGCGGCCGCTCCGCGGGGTTGGCGCCCGCCACGATCACCCCCGTAGGCTCGCCCGACAGAGCTGCCGAGGCTGGTCGAAGCCCTTGAGCTTCACCTGGCCGATCTCCTCGAACTCCAGGTGCGAGGCGCCCCTGACGGCGTCGACCACGGGGTCGCTCACCAGCACCTCGCCGCCGCGGGCGCGGGCGACCACCCGCGACGCCAGGTTGATCTCGCGGCCGTAGTAGTCCCCGTCCCGGTACAGCGCCGTGCCCCAGTGGATCCCCAGGCGGGGCTCCGGGCGTTCCTTGAAGAGCCTCACGAAACCCACGGCCCAGTCGACCAGCGCGCCGATGTCCTGGCCCACGACCATCACTTCGTCGCCGATCGTCTTCACCACGCGGGCGTCCTCGGGGAGCGTGCCCGAGACTCGTTCCACGAAGCGCTCGATCGACGACAGCGCCTCCTCGTCCCCCTCCTCTTCCGTGAAGCGCGTGAAGCCCGCGAGGTCGGCGAACGCAATCGCGACGCGCAGGCGGCCGACGGCGAGCTCCTCGTCCTCGACCTCCATCTCCATGTGCCCCACCACGTCCTGCTCGACGTAGTGCTGGAGGAACCGCTGATGCACGTAATCCATGAGCGGGGACGCGAGCGGCAGGAGGTCGCTCGCGAGGCTCTCCATCTCCTCGGCCATCTGTAGCCCCGGTACGCCCTCGCGGATGAGCGGCTCGTGAACGTAGAGGTGGAACAGGCGCACCTCGGCGTCGGCGATCTGGGACAGCGCCAGCCCGTACACGCGGCAGAGCTGGAGGAAGGCGACGAGCGGGAAGCCGGCGCCGAGAACGGACGCGACGTAGTGGAGCGCCTGGACATCGTCTTCGCGAAGACGCTCTAGCCCGGCCGGCGGCAGGCCAATGCTCGCCCAGAAGCGCTCGATCAGGGCCGGCTCGAGCTCCGTGGCGTCGGCGACCTCCTCCAGCGAGCGCGGCGGCTCGTCGCCCGAGAGGATTTCGGCGATATAGCCATAGGCAAGCCGCCCCTCCCTCCCCGCCTCGCGGATGTGCTCGAGCCGGTGGCCCCGCTCGCGCAGCCGCGCGACGATGCGCGCGTGGGCCACCGCCGCGACGGTCCATCGGCCCGAACCGTCGACCTCGGGGATGACGCCGCCCTGGGCCCAGCGGCGCAGGGTCGAGGGGGAAACCCCGACACGCCGAGCGGCTTCAGTGAGAGAAAGAGATGCATCCACGAGTCGTCCCTCTCCAGGGCGCGAAACCGAGTCTGGCAAGGAAGAGGCCCGAAGGCCTGCTGGGCAAGCCGAGGGCCGATGACACCGCCAGACAAAGGTTTGCAGCGTCCCTGGTGAGGGACGGGCGGCGGAGCAGAGTGGTGCTCCGCCGCCGTCGTGCGGGCATTGCGGCCCGCCTCGTAGGCCGGTGGCGCCCCAGGCGCCCTCCCGGTCCCTAGAGCTTCCGGCGGATAGTTTCGCGCGCGCGCGAGGGTGAGTCAATAGACTCGCCGCCGGACACGCGGAGGAGGACTGAGGTCGCCATGAACTACTTCGTCACCGGAGCCACGGGCTTCATCGGCCGGCATCTCCTCGCCGAGCTCCTGAAGCGTGACGGCACCATCTACGTGCTCGTGCGCGAGGGCTCCCGCGGCAAGCTGGACGCGACCCTCCAGCGGCTCGGCGCCGCCGAGGGGCGGATCGTGGCGGTGCCGGGCGACCTTTCCAAGCCGGGCCTAGGCGTGGAGGGCTTCGACGAGCGCATCGACCATCTCTTCCATCTCGCCGCCGTCTACGACGTGGAGGCCGACGAGGAGGCCGCGGAGCGCGCGAACATCGATGGCACGCGGCACGTGGTCGAGTTCGCGAACGCCCACGACGTCGGCCGCTTCCACCACGTCAGCTCGATCGCCGTGGCCGGCGACTACCGCGGCGTGTTCCAGGAGGACATGTTCGACGGGGGCCAGGTGCTGCCGCATCACTATCACCGGACCAAGTACGAGTCGGAACGGCTCGTCCGCGAGGAGGTCGAGGCGAAGACGCTCGTCTTCCGGCCGGGGATGGTGGTGGGTCACTCCGAGACCGGCGAGATGGACAAGATCGACGGCCCCTACTACTTCTTCAAGCTCATCCAGAAGCTCCGCCACGCCCTGCCGGAATGGGTGCCGCTCGCCGGGCCGCAGGGCGGCCAGACCAACATCGTGCCGGTCGATTTCGTAGCCAGGGCGATGGACCACATCGCCCACCTCCCGGACGACGAGCTGCCGGGCGGCACCTTCCACCTGGTCGACCCGGAGCCGATGACGGTGGGCGAGGCGCTCAACGCGTTCGCGAAGGCCGCCCACGCGCCGCAGTTCGCCATGCGGATCGACCAGCACATGACGAACGTGATCCCCCAGCCGGTGCGCGCCGGCCTGATGGCGCTGCCGACAGTCAAGCGGATCCGCAATCAGATCTACCGCGACCTGGGCATCCCGCCCGCGGCGATGGAGAACCGCGACTTCCACTGCAAGTTCGATGCGCGCGACACGCAGCGTGCTCTGACCGGGACAGGGATCGCAGTACCGCCCCTCTCCACCTACGCGCCGCGGCTGTGGGACTACTGGGAACGCAACCTCGACCCGGATCTCTTCCGCGACCACTCGCTGGCCGGCGCGATCAAGGGCAAGAAGATCCTGATCACCGGGGCCTCGAGCGGCATCGGGCTCGAGACGGCGCTGAAGATCGGGGACGCCGGCGGCGAGGTGCTGCTCGTTTCGCGCACGCGCGAGAAGCTCGAGGAGGTGGCCTCCCAGGTCGAGGAGCGCGGCGGCACGGCCCACGTCCATCCGTGCGACCTCTCGGACCTCGACGACATCGACCGCCTGGCCGAGGAGGTGCTTCGGGAGCACGGCGGCGTCGACGTCCTGATCAACAACGCCGGCCGCTCCATCCGCCGCTCGGTGGCGCGCTCCTACGACCGCATGCACGACTTCGAGCGGACGATGCAGCTGAACTACTTCGGCGCGCTGAAGCTGATCCTCGCCTTCCTGCCCGGGATGCGCGAGCGGAAGTCGGGCCACATCATCAACGTCTCCTCCATCGGCGTGCAGACGAACACCCCGCGGTTCTCCGCCTACGTCGCGTCCAAGGCGGCGCTCGACGCGTTCTCGCGCTGCGTGGCTCCGGAGGTGGTCGGCGACAACGTCAAGTTCACGACCGTCTACATGCCGCTCGTGCGCACACCCATGATCGCGCCGACCGACATCTACAAGGCCTTCCCCACGCTCACCCCCGAGGAGGCCGGCCAGATGCTGTGCGACGCGATGATCGACAAGCCGAAGCGCCTCGCCTCGCGCCTCGGGACGTTCGGCGAAGTGCTCTACGCGGTGTCGCCGAAGTCGGTCGACATCGTGATGAACACCGCCTACAACCTGTTCCCCGACTCGAAGGCGGCGAAGGGGGACGGCGCGGGGCCCGCGCCGGCGGAGGGGAAGAAGAAGGACGAGGAGATGTCGACGGAGGCGGTCGCCATGGCCTACCTCCTACGGGGCGTGCACTTCTAGACCACGAGGTGCGGGTAGTCCGCCTCGATCATCGTCCGATACTTGGAGAAGACCGGCTTGGTGACGGGGATTAGCGCGAGCGCCTTCTTCGTGTTCCCCTTCGACCTGATGCGCCGCCGCGCGAGGGCGATCGCGATGTTCTCCTTGCCCTGGAAGTAGCGGTTGGCGATCTCCGAGTCCATCGACATCTCGACCTCGGGCTCCCACGGCACGTCGTCCGACCACTCCCAGCGGAGGTTTTCCTCGTCGCCGGCCGTGACGTTCACGACCATGTCGAGGTCGGGGAACTCGAAGCGCTGCGGCGTGTCCGCATCGCGCAGCTTCGGTCCCATCTCGGGGTCGTCGCTCATCAGCCCGAAGGTCCGGTCCATGACCTGCCGGAACTCTTCGGCGGAGCGAAAGGGAGCCACCGGTGCGACCCTATCCGATCGCGGGTGGTTGCCCGTATAGTGCACGCGTCACCATGACGAGTGCGGGCAACCGCCGGCTGGTTCTCGTCGCGATGATCTTCGCGGTATCGATGACGTTCATCGACCAGACGATCGTGGCGCTCGCGGTCCCCGAGCTGCAGAAGGACCTGGGCTTCTCCGCCACGGGCACACAGTGGATCATCAACTCCTACCTGCTGGCGCTCTCAGCCCTGTTCGCCTTCGGCGGCCGCCTGGCCGACATCGCAGGACACCGGCGGATGGTCGTCGTCGGGGTGGTCACGTTCGCCGGCGCCTCGGCCCTCTGCGGCGCCACACCCACGGGCGGGATCGCCGAAGCATGGATGATCTTCTTCCGCGTGGTCCAGGGGGCCGGTGCGGCGATCATGTTCCCCGCCGCACTGGCGATCGTCGTTGCCGCCTTCCCGCTCGCCGAGCGCGGTAGGGCGCTGGCGATCTTCTTCGGGATCACGGGCGCGCTCACGGCGGTCGGCCCGATAGCCGGCGGCTACCTCACCGAGTGGACCTGGCGCTCGATCTTCTGGATCAACGTGCCCGTCGCGATCATCGCGCTCATCCTCACGGCGCTGGCGAAACCCTCGGACGAGCGCCATCCCGCTCCGATCGACTGGCTCGGCACGGCGCTGGTCGCAGGCGGGATGGGACTCGCCGTGCTCGGGCTGCAGCAATCGAGCGCGTGGGGCTGGGGCAGCCCGGTCACGTGGATCTGCATCGTCGCCGGCCTCGTCTTGCTCTTCGCGTTCGTGCGTCATGAGCTGCGTACGGAGCATCCGGTGATCCAGCTCCGGATCTTCCGCAGCCGCGCGTTCGCGGTCGACAACCTCGTCCTCTTCCTGCTGATGATCGTCTTCCTGCCGCTGTTCTTCTTCGCGAGCCTGTACGCGCAGATCTCGCTGGGCGACGATGCCTCGGGCGCCGGCCTGTACCTCATCATCTTCTTCGGCGGGTTCGCTGCCGGCTCGCAGTGGGGCGGGCGCATCCTCGACTCGAGGGGTGCGCGTGCGGCGGTCATCCCGGGGTGCGCGCTCGCGGCGGTCGGCTTCTTCCTCTGGGCGGGGAGCCTCACGGACCTCGACCTCGGCGACCACTGGATCTACATGGTCCTGGCCGGCGCCGGGGTAGGCCTCATCCTCGGGCCGGCGAGCACCGACGCCGTGAACCGCGCGCCTCGCACAAGCTACGGCGAGGCGACCGGCATCACCCAGACCGTGCGGAACTTCGGCGGGAGTCTCGGCCTGGCGGTCCTCGGGACGGTTCTGATCCTCCAAAACAAGTCGAATATCGAGAGCTCGCTCGGGGAGCTCGGCCTCCCGAGGGAACGGGCGGACCAGATCGCGGATGCGCTCTCGCAGTCGGGCGGGGGCTCCCGCTCCGACGCGTTCGGCGAGGCCACGGGCCGCGCGGCGCAGCGCGCTTTCGAGGCCGTGCAGAACGACTTCGCACTCTCCACGCGCGCCGTGTTCTACGTGATGGCCGGCGTGATGGTCCTGGCGTTCGTCGTAGCGCAGCTCGCAATGCCCGGTGGCCGGGTCGAGGCGGAGGTCGAGCCCGCCGTGGCAGACGCCGCGGCCCCTTAGCGGGCTGAAACCACCCGCAGGCGAATGCTCTTCGTCGGCGAGCGGTTACCCACGACGTCCACGGCCTCCGCGGTCGCCCGGTAACGGCCCGGTACGAGGCGCCGGCCCCGCACCCGGCAGGCGAAGCGCAGAACATTTGCGCCCGCGTTCGCCTGCTGGCGGAGGACGATGATCTGGCGCAAGCGCGTGCAGCGCGCGCGGCGCGGCACCTTTCTGCGGCCGGGGGCGCGGCAGGTGCGGCGCACGCGCCGCCCCGGCAGCGCGCGGTCGATCCGGATTGCGACGGCGCCGGGCTCGGAAAGGCCGTAACGGAACGTGGTTGCTCGCCTGGGACGAGCGGATGCGCTCCCGGCCCGCCGGCGCCGCGGTGGCTCGCGCCCCAGCACCGTGCGCGCCGACGCCCCAAAGGCGCCCAGCAGCGGCGGCGTCGCATCCACCGTCAGCGGCGCCGAGGCCGTCGCCGTGGCTCGGTGCGGATCGCTCACCCGCACCTGGGCAGTCAGCGCGCGGCTGTCCGCGTAGGGATGGGACAGCGCCGGCGCCAGCGTTCGTCTCTCGAAGGCGCCGTCGCCGTCGAGGTCCCAGTCGTAGCGCAGGCTGAGCCCTTCGGGGTCGGTCGACCCGGAGGCGTCGAACCTGACCGGCTGCCCGCCGGCCACGGTCGCGGGCGACGCCGTGAGGGTCGCCGTCGGCGGGCGGTTGACGACCACGGCGAGGCCGAGCGGGTTGTTGAAGAGCTCGCCCTGCCAGCCCGTCGTCTGGGCTCCGTCCTCTGGCCCCACCCGCACGATCCCGCCGAAGCGATCCGCGAGCTCGAAATCGGTCACGAGCAGCCGGCCGTCGGGCGCGAGCCCGATGCGCTCGGGGAGGCGGAAGACGTCGCCGCCGGTGTTCGAGGCGACCACGCTCTGCCGGCCGGTCACCGGATCAACGGCGACGACCGCGGCGGTGGCGGTCACACCCTCGTTCGCGACGAGGATGCGTCCGCCGGGCTCGATCGCCAGGCCAAAGGGACTGCGAAGGAGATCCCCCTCGGCCAGGATGGTCTGGCGGCCGGTCGCGCGCTCGACGCGAACAAGGGAGCCGGTGCCCCGGGGACATTCGACGATCGGCCGGTTGTTCAGGACTAGCGTGCCGTAGTCCGCGACGACGAGGTCCCCGCCCGGCTCGAATGCGATGCCGAATGGATTGCAAAGCTCGCCGCCCTGGGTTACCGCGGTCTGGGCACCACTGACGGGATCGATCCGGATCACGCCCCGGACCCCGCCCACGCCCACGTTCTCGAGCACGTACAGCGCCCCGTCGGACGCCACGGCCACACCGGCCGGATCGACCAGCGCGCCGCCGCGTGACACCAGGCTCTGCATGCCGTTCCTCGGGTCGACCCGGACGATGGCGCCGTCGGGAGTGGCGTCGTCGGATGCGAACTGGCCCATGTCGGCGACGATAAGGCTCCCGTCGCTCTCCACCGCGAGGTCATAGGGGTGCAGGAAGAGGTCGCCCTGGGGGCCGTTGCGCGAGAGCTCGCTGATCGCGCCCGTGGTGGCGTCGGCGCGGAGGATCACCGGCCACTCCGACTGCCCCTTCGCCACCTGACGGTTCGCCACGTAGACCAGGTAGGGGTCATCGGGCGCCGCCTTCGCGGGAGCGGTCGACGCCACAGCGGCTAGAACGAGCCCGAACAGGATGCGCTGCCGGCGCATCATCACTGACGGTAGAACACCCTTCGGAAGCGTCAACTTCCGGCGCGGCCCTGCACGGAATCGTGGGCGCTAGGTCCTGCGCTTGCTCGCGCTGCCCGAGCGCTTGCCGGTGGTACCGGCCGCCGACTTCGCTCCGGAGCGCGTCCGCTTGGCCGGCAGCCGTTCCTCGATCGCGTCCAGCCGCCGGCCGATCGCGCGCAGCTCGGCCTTCAGCTCGCCGATGTCGTCGTAGGTGGCGAGCCGCCGCCCCTCGATCGCCTCGGCCACCGACCGGCGGCTGCGGCTGAGCCGGTCCTCCGCCCCTCGGCGCAGCTCCTCGACCGTGCCGGCCAGGTCGTCGAGCGCTCCTTGAGCGGCGTCGCGGCCGCGGCCTGCGGAGCCGAGCGTCGCCTCGACGGTGCGCTCGACGGCGTCGCGAAGCGCTTCCGGTACGTCGCTCGGCTTGCCGGGTCGCTTGGCCATCGGTCCGCGAGGTTACCCCGCGCGGCGAGGTCTCACGAATCCGTGACCGTCAGGCGCTCTTGCGCCCGCGGCACCGTCCCCTCGCTCGGCGCCACGGACTCGCGCAGCGCGCCGAGATCGCGCCCGATCTCGTCGAGGCGCTCCTCGATCGCCGCGAGGCGCTCGTCGGGCGATCCGGCAGAGGCCGCGGCCAGGCGCTCCTCCAGCCGGTCGATGGCGTCCTCGATCCCCTCGAGCCGCTGTGACAGTGAGCGCAGGCGACGTGTGACCCGCTCGACGTCGGCAGCCGACGGAATGTTGAGCGCCCCCATCGCCGCCTCCTGGGCGAGCACGGCCTTCTCGCGTGCCTCGAAGGCCCGGGCTATCGCACCGTTGATGACCGGATTCGCGATCAGCTCCTCGGCGATCTTGCCGAGGGCCTCCTCGCCCTGCCGCGAGAGGCGGTCGATGAAGCTCTCGTTGTCGTCGGGGTCGGCCATTGGTCGCGGCAGCCTACTCGATCGGGCGTCCACCGGACCTACCCCGTCCACTACTCTGAGCCTCTAGTTGAACTGAACCGTTTGAAGTCCGCCGCCGCTGGAGAATGAAGCGAGCGCAGATTTGAAGTTCTGGTTAGGGTCGGGCGTTACAAGGGTGGACTCCAACACCGCCCGGGGGATGCCTTCCATGGCCGGGCTTCCCGGGGAACTCACGCCAGATCTCGCGGTTCGACGTTGCGCACGAGAAAGCCACCAAGTAGCGTTTCGCCTGCGGCAGGCGGAGAAGCCTTGCTGCGCGCTTTTCCGTCCCGTCAGTCCCGCCAGAGGCGGGGTACCGAGGGAGCACCGGATACGGCAAGGATGAAGACGCGGCTTCTCACGTTCCTGGTCGCCGCCGGCGTTGCGCTCGTGGCTGCTCTCACCGCGCTCACGATGCCCGCCTTCGCGGAGCTCCAGAAGGTCTGGGTGCGCCTGCCCACCGGCGAGACCGTGCAGATCACGGTCGACGTCCCACCCGGAAGCACCATCGAGGACATGCAGCTCCCCGGCGAGATCGTCCCACCTCCCAAGGCCGCGCAGGAGACGATCGAGACGGTTCCCGCGCCGACGCCCACGGAAACCACGCCGGCCGCGCCGAAGGAACCCGAGCAGCCCGCCCCCAAGACGGAGACCGCGCCCAAACCCGCGCCCAAGGCCGAGGAGCCGGCGGCGCCCCAGTCGCCCCGCGCCGGCGGCGGCTCGCCGCAGGAACGTACGAGCTCGGGGGTGCGGGTGGAACGCAAGAAGGCGAAGGTGCGCAAGGTCGAAGGTCGAGTCGAGCCCGAGCACACCGACGAGAGCTCGCCCGAACGCCGACGTGAACGCCGCTCTCCGCTGCGCAAGCCGGACGGCACGCCGACGCCCGACAACCCCGGCTTCGTCGACGTGCTGCCGGGCCCGTCGTCGGCGACCGGCGTGCCGAACTTCATCATCCGCAAGTTCCGGGTGCCGCCGTTCCTGCTCTCGATCTACCAGGCCGCGGGGATCGAGTACGGCATTCGCTGGGAGGTCCTGGCGGCGATCAACGAGATCGAGACGGACTACGGCCGCAACTTGAACGTGTCGTCGGCGGGGGCGGTCGGCTGGATGCAATTCATGCCGGCGACCTGGCGGACGTACGGCACGGACGGCAACAAGGACGGCCGCGAGGATCCGTACAACCCGGTCGACGCGATCTTCGCCGCGGCGCGCTATCTGGCCGCGGCGGGCTACGCGGAGGACGTGCGCGGTGCGCTGTTCGCCTACAACCACGCCGACTGGTATGTCGACTCGGTGCTCCTCAGAGCGCGGCTGATCGCGGGGGTGCCGGCCGACCTGATCGGCTCGCTGACCGGCCTGACCGAGGGCCGCTTCCCCGTCTACGCGCGGGCCCGGTACGCCGACGACCTGGCCGAGCGGGCGCTGCGGGGGCGGGTGAGCCGGGGCGAAAACGCCGCCAACCTCGTCGAGTCGAGCGAGACGCGGCGCAGCATCGGCATCTTTGCCCGCCGTGGCGCTCCGGTGGTGGCGGTGAACGACGGGGTGATCAAGAAGGTCGGACGCAGCGATCGCCTGGGCCGCTACGTCGTGCTCCAGGACGTCTACGGGAACCGCTTCACCTACGCCCAGCTCGGCGAGGTCTCGCGCGTCTACCCGGTGCCGAAGGCGGACGCCTTCGATCCCGACCGCTCGGCGCGGGCGCTCAAGGCGAACGACCCGGCCGATCCGCCTCCCGATGCTCCGGCCTCGGCGGGCCGCCAGCTCGACGACTCCGACCGCGCGCCGGCCCGCTACCGCGGCGCCGCCCCAGACAAGCGGCCCAGCGCAGCGGCGCCCGTGAAGCAGCGCCTGTTCGCCCATCCGAACCTGCCCGGCGCCCGCCAAGCCGGCGGCCTCGAGCAGCTGCTTGACGCCGAGGCCCGGCGGGCGGGCGGCTTCGAGACGTACAAGAACTACTTCTCGCGCCCGTTCGGCCTCGACCCCTCGAAGGTGCGCTTCCGCCGCCTGAAGAAGGGGTCGCGGGTGATCGGCGGCACCATCATCGGCCGGATCGGCCACACGGTGCCGGGCCAGGCGGCGCACCTCGATTTCTCGATTCGCCCGGCGGGCCGGGGAGCCCCGCGGATCGACCCGAAGCCGATCCTGGACGGCTGGAAGCTGCTCGAGGCGACGGCCATCTACCGCGCCTCGGGCCGCAACGTGCTCTACGGCGACGATGAGGCGGGGTCGCTGTCGATCGGCCAGATCCTTCTGTTGCCGAAGCCGCTGCTCGAGCGCCGAGTGCTCTCTGACGAGCGCATCGAGATCTACGACTGCGGTCGCGACGACATCCGCTCGGGCCAGATCGACCGGCGCGTGCTGGCCACCCTGGCCTACCTGGCCGAGTCGGGGCTCAGGCCGACGGTCACGAGTCTCAAGTGCGGCCACAGCTACCTTACGAGCTCGGGCAACGTCTCGCACCACAGCTCGGGCAATGCCGTCGACATCGCCGAGCTGAACGGCATCCCCGTGATCGGCCACCAGGAGCCCGGCGGCATCACCGAACAGGCCGTCAGACGGCTGATGCTGCTGCAGGGCACGATGGCGCCCGCGCAGATCATCTCGCTGTTCGAGATCGGCGGCGCCACCCTCGCCATGGCCGACCACAACGACCACATCCACGTCGGATTCCAGCCTATGTTCGGCGCCAACGAGAAGCTCGGTAAGCAGGCGTTCGCCGTGCTGGGGCCCGGCCAGTGGTCCGACCTGATCTCCCGCCTGGGAGAAATCGACAACCCGGTCGTGCCGACCGAGCCGTCGAAGTACTCGCTGCCGGCGAGGAAGGACCGTCGCGCGAGCACGGCGCACGCGGGCGAGTAGTTCGACGGCACCCCAGCCGGCCCTCAACGCTCCCTTCGGATTCGTCCAAGTCGAGTTCGGCTTCCTTCTGGGCCCGGTCGACGGCCGCTACCTGGTGCGCGGGCGCGAGGACGGCCCGACCGAGGCGGTGCTCGTGCTGCGAACGCTCGCCGCTCCCGAGCGGCGGCTGCTCCGGGGCCGGCGGCCGCGGCCTGTCGAGAGCGCGGATCCCGAGCCGGTGCCCACGGCGCGGGCAACGGTCGTGCGGCCGGAGCCGTTCGGATCGTGCGAGGAGGCCGAGTCTTGGCTGGCCGTCCTGCGCGGGAACGACGAGGCCGTCGGGGCCGAGGTCGAAGCCGCCTTCCGCGTGGTGAACCGCGCGCGCGCGGCGCAGCGAGCGGCGGCGGGCGACCCGTACGCCGCCGACGTGTCGCCGGACCACGCGTTGGCGTGCCGGGTCGGCTACGGGTCGGGCGAGGCCGTGGCCGAGGGGCGTTTCGCGGACGCAGTCGAACTGCCGCGCGCCGGGGCGAGGCGACCGCGGCGCTCCATGCAGGCGCCGGACGAGCGCTTCGCGGCTCTCTTGGGTGGGCGCGAGAAGGCGCTCCTGGCGGAGGAGCACGTACTGCGCGCCCGGGTGGACCTGAACGCGGGGCGCGAGCGGGAGGCGGCGCTCGAGGCGCGTATAGCGCTCGAGGCGCTGATCGCCGAGCTGGGCGAGGGGGCCCCAGTCGATCAGCGCGATCGGATCAGGAGCGCCGCGGGCGCGGCGCTCGAGGGGCGGACCACGGCCGAGCTTGAGGAAGCGGTGGCCGCGATGGAGGCCACCATCAGGCGCCGCCGCCTGGGCCGCTGACGTTTACGTCTCGGACCCGGAATCTTCACGCGCCGCGGCATCCGGCGGGCTGGAATCACCTCGCCGGTCCCGCCGCCCGGCAGGACTCACTCGAACAATCAGCCGGCTGATCGCGTCAACCTGTGTCCAGCAGCCGGCGAGGCTCACCGCCCCACAGCACCATCACCCTGCCGGCCAGGCCGTCGTCACGGACGAGCTCGACGACCGCGTCAGCAACCTCCTCCATTGCCACCGGCGGCGGCGCAGCGGCGCGTTCGTCCGGCGTCATCCGCGCAAGCTCGTCCTGGGCTCGCTGG
This sequence comes from Thermoleophilaceae bacterium, assembly GCA_036519295.1. GTDB lineage: Bacteria > Actinomycetota > Thermoleophilia > Solirubrobacterales > Thermoleophilaceae > JACVRW01. The sequence continues at coordinate 62,067 of DATDLN010000070.1, read as the reverse complement.
GTCGCGATCCAGTCGGGCACCACGCAGTTCACCCGCACGTTCATCCGCTCTTGCAGCTCCGCGAGCGCAGCGGTAAAGCGGATGAGACCCGCCTTCGCGGCGCCGTACTCCGGCGACTGATAGGCGGCGAAACCCAGCCCCGCGGTCGAGGCGACGTTCACCACTGCCCCGCCGCCGCCCGTGCGCATAGGGTCGACCGCGATCTGGGTGGCGAGCATCGCGCTGCGCAGGTTCAGATCAAGCGTCGCGCTCCATTGCGATGGGGTCGCGTCGGGGAAGTGCGGCTCGACATGGCCGCCCCCGCCCGCGTTGTTGACGAGGATCTGCGGACCGCCGCGTCCCTGATCGGCAAAGGCGACCATTCGTTGCACGTCATCGTCGTGGGTGACGTCCGCCCTCACGAACCTCGCGCGGCCTCCTCGCGCCTCCACCATGCGTACGGTCTCCTGCCCGCGCTCGGCGTCGATGTCGGCGACTACTACGACCGCACCCTCGATGCCCAGTCGAAGCGCGATCGCTCGGCCGGTGCCCGCCGCGGCGCCGGTCACCAGCGCCACCCTGCCCTCGGGATCCACGCTCTAGAGCGCGGCGAGGACCGCCCGCAGCTCCTCGACCACGTCGCCGTCCAGCTTGACCTCGGCGTCGCCGTCGTACGGCGTGGGCCCCTGCGTGATCAGCGCGAGCCGCCCGCCGCCGCCGCGGGTCATCGCGGGTAGGCCGGCGACGGGGTAGACCTCGAGCGACGAGCCGACGCACAGCATCAGGTCGGCCGCCATCGCCAGGTCCTGCGCCTCGGCAAGCGCCCGCTCTGGCAGCAGCTCGCCGAAGAGCACGACCTCGGGCTTGAGTGGGACCCCGCAGGTCGGGCAGCGCGGCGCTCCGTGGCCGGCCTCCAGCAGCTCGATCACGCGGTCGATCCGGACCCTCTCCCCGCAGCTCAGGCAGACGCTCCACTCGATCGAGCCGTGCACCTCGATGAGGCGCTCGGTGCCGGCCCTCCGGTGGAGCCGGTCGATGTTCTGAGTGATGACGCCCCGGATGAGCCCACGGCGCTCGAGCTCGGCCAGCGCGAAGTGCGCCGCGTTCGGCTCCTTGTCGGTCAGGGTGGTGAAGCGCTGGCTGTAGAAGCTCCAGAACCGATCCGGGTCGCGCCGCCAGGCGTCGATGTGCGCGACCTCCATCGGGTCGTGGTTCTCCCACAGCCCGCTGCCGGGGCTGCGAAAGTCGGGGATGCCGGAGGGGACGGAGATGCCCGCCCCGGTCAGCACCACTGCGCGCTCGGCACCGCGCAGCAGGTCCGCCACCCGGGCGGCGGCGGTGGAGGTGGTGCTCACCTGCCCTCGAACTTCGGGCGGCGCTTCTGCAGGAAGGCGGAGATCCCCTCCTTCGCGTCCTCCGATCCGAAGACGCGTCCAAATCCCTCCCCCTCGGCGGCCAGCCCCTCGTCGAGGTCGGGGCGGTGGGAGACCCTCTTGATCTCGCGGATCGCGAGCGGGGCCTGCCCGGCGAGCTTGCGCGCCCAGGCCAGCACCGTGTCGAACAGCTCGTGGTCCGGCACCACTTGGTTCGCAAGCCCGACGCGGTGCGCCTCGTAAGCGTCGATCGGATCGCCGACGAGGTTCATCTCGAGCGCCTTCTGCTCGCCGACCAGCCGCGGGAGCCGCTGCGTGCCCCCGAAGCCGGGCATGATGCCGAGGTTGATCTCGGGCTGGCCGAAAGTGGCCGACTCCGCCGCGATGCGGAAGTCGCAGGCCATGGCCAGCTCGCATCCGCCGCCAAAGGCGATCGAGTTCACGGCGGCGATCGTGACCGTCGAGGAAAGCTCCATGCCGCGCATGAAGCGATGGGCCGACTCGACGAGGTCGGCGCCCTCGGCGTCGGGCGACATCCTGGTGAACTCCTTGATGTCGGCTCCCGCGCTGAAGGTGAAGATGTTCGACGACGCGATCACGAACGCCCGCACCTTCCCCTCGACCTCCTCCCAGACCGAGATCAGGTCGCGGACGGCCTTGGGCGAGAGCGGGTTGGCGGGCGGGCGGTTCAGCCACGCGATCGCGATGTCTCCACGCGTATCGAGCAACACGGTCTCGCGCTGGTCGCCGGGGTCGGGCTGCGGGTACGGGAAGAAGCCCTGACCGGACTTCCTGCCGAGCCGGCCCTGCGCCACGAGCCGCCGCAGTATGGCCGGCGGCTCGAAGGCGTCGCCCCAGTCGCGCTGCGCGCGCTCGAGCTGCTCGAGCAGCGTGTCGAGCCCGGCCTCGTCGGCGCGCGCGAACGGCCCGGGCAGGATGCCCGCGCCCATCATCATGCTCATCTCCACATCCTTGGCGGAGGCGACGCCCTCCTCCAGGACGAGGCAGGACTCGACCAGGGTCTTGAGACCCATCCGGTCGACGAGGGTCGCCGTCGCCTGAGGCTCAGTTCCCGTGCTCATAGAAACCCTTTCCGGTCTTCTGGCCTAGGTTGCCCGCCTCCACCAGCTCCTTCATCCGCGACGAGACGTAGAAGCGCTCGCCGTACGACTCTCGCAGGTGCTCGGCCACGTGCAGCACCGTGTCGAGGCCCAGCAGATCGGTGAGGAAGAAGGGCCCCATGGGGACGGTGCCCGAGTCCTTGATCAGCTTGTCGACCTCCTCGACCTCGAGCCCCTCCTCTTCGGTCACGCGCCAGACCTCGGACACCGCCGAGTTCAGGATTCGGTTGACCACGAAGCCCGGCACCTCGCCGCAGCGGATCGGCGTCTTGCGTATGGCCTGGGCGAAGGTCGCCGCCGCGTGCAGCGTCTCCTCCGAGGTCTCCTCTCCCTCGATGACCTCGATCAGGCGCATCATCGACGCCGGGTAGAAGAAGTGGAAGCCGCAAACCTTGTCCGGGCGGAGCGTGGCCTCGGCCATCTCCGTGACTGAGAGCGAGGAGGTGTTGGAGGCGAGGATCGCGTGCCCGGGCGTCAGCTCGTCGAGCTCGCCGAAGACGGTCTGCTTGATCTCCATCCGCTCCGGAACGGCCTCGATCACGAAGTCGACGTCGCCGAAGCCCTCGTAATCGGTGGCGCCCGTGATGCGGCCGAGCACCTCCTCGAGCTGGCGGTCGGCGTCCTCCTGGGAGATCTTGTCCTTCGCGACCAGCCCCGCGAACTGGGCCTGGGTCACCTCGCGGGCCTTCGCGAGGCCCGCATCCACGAACTCCTGTTTCACGTCCTTCAGGACGACCGGTATGCCGGCGGCGGCGACGACCTGGGCGATCTCCCCGCCCATGGTCCCCGCCCCCACGGCGGCGGCTTTGAAGACGAACACGGCCGCGCAGGCTACCGCAGCCCGGCTTCCTCCTCCGCCTCTACCGCGAAGCGAGAGAGGGTGCGGCTCATGGCGTCGCGGAGCGCGCGCCGGATGAAGATGGCGTCCGCCAGGCCGCCGAGCGGCCCGTATTTCGTGAGCGTGTACTCGAGGCTCAGCTCCACGCGCGAGCCGGCCTCGCTCTCGGCCGCTCGGAACGTCTGCACCCCCATGAGCCGTTCCTCGAAGACCTGCGTGGCGAAGCGGTCGGCGGCGGCTCCACGCACGACCTTCTCGGTCACCCGGCCGCGGCCGGCCGGAACCGACTCCCAAACGAGCCGAGAGCCCTCACCCGGCCAACCCGGGTCCTGCTCGATCACGCTCGCGAAGCCTTCGACGAAGGTGGCCCACCGCGTCGGGTCGGTCCACAGGCGCAGGGCGGCCTCGGGGGTCAGCACGACCTCCGCCTCCGCCCTGGCGGTCCTCACCGGCCGTAGACCTCGCGCACGATCTCCTCGATCGACGCCTTGACCGAGTCGAGGAACGGCCGCACCTCATCGACCAGCCGCTCGTACTCCTCGCGGCCGTCGGCGGTGAGCGAGTAGTAGCGGCGAGTGCGGCGCTCCGGGTGCTCCCACTTCCCCTCGATCCAGCCCCGCTCCTCGAGCCGGCGCAGCAGCGGGTACATCGTGTTCGGATTCACCGACAGGACGCCCTCGGTCATCCCCGCGATCCGCTCCATCAGCTGGTTGCCGTAGCTCGGCCCCTGGCCTATGAGGTGCAGGACGAGCAGCGGGAGCACGTCCCGGCGGCGCAATTCGCCGGTGAAGGGATCCTGTGGGCGCGCCCGCGGCGAAACCGCCGCCTCGAGACCTCCCGCCTGGGAGACGGCATCGCGCACAGCCTGGCGGCTGCGCTCGCGTTTCGAGCTGCTCACGCAGCCCAATGCTGACAGGAGTTGCCCGGGGGACCTTCGCGCCGAGCTGCTCAGGCGGCCGCCGGCGCGGGCTCCTCGACCCGGCGCGGCATCAGGACCTCGCGGGCGATCACGAGGCGCTGGATCTGCGACGTGCCCTCGTAGAGCTGCATGATCTTCGCGTCCCGCATCAGCTTCTCGACCGGGTACTCCTTGATGAAGCCGTAGCCGCCGTAGACCTGCACGGCGTCGACGGTCACCTCCATCGCGGAGTCTGCGGCGAAGCGCTTGGCGTGCGAGGAGGCAAGCGTGTTGCGCTCGCCCCTGTCGAGCAGCACGGCCGACTTCCAGGTGAGCAGGCGGGCCGCCTCGACCTTGGTCGCCATGTCGGCGATCATGAACTGGATCGCCTGGTGCATCGCGATCGGCACGCCGAACTGGACGCGCTCCTTGGCATAGTCGCGCGCGTACTCGAAGGCGGCCTGGGCGATGCCGACCGCCATAGCCGACACCCCCGGGCGCGTGCGGTCGAGGGTCATCATGGCGAGCTTGAAGCCCTTGTTCTCCTCGCCGATCAGGTTGCCCGCCGGGATCTCGACGTCGTTGAACGAGATCATCGCCGTGTCGGAGGCGCGCTGGCCGAGCTTGTCCTCCTTCTTGTCGACGACCACGCCGGCGTCACGCGGGACCACGAAGGCAGAGATGCCGCGGTGGCCGGCCTCCTTGTCGGTCTTCGCATAGACCGTGTACCAGCTGGCGTGCGAGCCGTTCGTGATGAAGCACTTGGTGCCGTTGATGACGTACTTGTCGCCCTTCTTCACGGCGGTGGTCCGCATGCCCGACACGTCGGAGCCGGCGTCCGGCTCGGTGAGGCAGAAGGAGGCCAGCTTGGGCTCCTCGGTGAGCATTCCGAGGTACTCCTTCTTGACTTCGTCGGAACCCCCGAGGGCCACGGGGGCGGTGGCGAGGCCGTTGCACATCAGGGTGGTGCCGATGCCGGAACAGCCCCAGCCGAGCTCCTCCTCGATGAGACAACCGGTGAGATAGTCGAGGCCGGGCCCGCCGTACTGCTCGGGGATATGGGAGTTCATGAGCCCGACCTCCCATGCCTTCTGCACGATCTCGTGCGGGAAGGTGGAGTCTCGGTCCAGGTCCCAGGCGACGGGACGGATCTCCCTCTCCGCGAAGTCGTGGGCGAGCTCGCGGATGTCCTTCTGCTCGTCGGTGAGGTTGAAATCGACCACTTTGCTTGCTGCTCCTTGGCCCCCGAGCGGCTTTCGGCCACCCGATTGATTCGTCAGTCAATCCTCTTGCAAAGAGGTTACAGCAGTTCAGACTGTTCGCCATGGGTGCCTTCGGCACGGTGTTGATCGCGGCGTGCGCGGTCGCGATCGTGGTCGCCGTGGTCAGCTACTGGGGCAGCGGCCGCCTCTACCGGCGCATCGGGATGGGCGAGCTCAGCATGGAGCGCGAGCGGCCCACTCCGTCCGCGCCACGTCCTGGATCAGACGCCGAGGCGCGCGAGGAGATTCGCCAGATGCTCGAGGCGAAGTCGGCGCGCCGCGCGGCTCGCGGCGAGCCTCCGTTGGACGTCGACGCCGAGCTGGCGGCGCTGATGCGCGGCTCGCCCGAGCACGACCCGACGCTCCGCGAGGAGGTGCGTCAGCTCGTGATCGCCCGCAACGAGCGGCGCCGGCGCCAGGGCAAGGAGCCGCTCGACGTCGAGGCCGAGATCGATCGCCAGCTTCGTGCGCTAGGGGGATGATTTCGCCCCCGTTCTGGGTATAGGGTGGGCTCGACATGGCCAACGACCGACTGTTCGAGCTCGAGGATGCGCTGCTGCGTCCCGGCTGCTACCTGAACCCGCAGACCGAGGTGATGATCGTCGTTGACGACTCGCCGTCGATCGATGGCGAGATCTTCAACCTGGAGGAGTTCGAGGGCGCCGATTGGGTGCTGGTCTCGGACGAGGTTCCGGTGGACGAAGCGCGGCGCGACGAGCTGCTAGAGAGCTTTCAGGCCGCCTATCACGGCGGCGACGGCCGCGCCGTCAGCGAGGCCGCCGTCGAGGACGGCGACGAGCCGGACCTCGACGAGGACGAGGAGCCCGAGGACTAGAGCCGCTCAGGCGGGCGTGCCCGTGGGCACGCCCGTGTCGTCCAGGTCGCTCCGAAGCTCCCGCACCTTGTCGCGGTAGGCCTTCTCGCTCCCGCCGAGGAGGTGTGCGCCCCAGCGAACGCCGTTGTGAACATGCGGCACCTCGTCGGCCAGCAGGTAGTCGAACACGAGCGCGACGCGCTGCCGGCCCAGCTCCATGAGCGTCTTTCGCCGGTGCGAGTGGCGCCACATGGCGCGCTGCTCCGACGTGCCGTTGAAGAGGCAGAGGCGGCCGAGGAGGTCGTAGGCGTAGATCGACTTGAAGTACGAGAAGCCGACCGGGTAGTCGCCCCAGGCGCACCCGAGCTCCTCCTTCATGAGCAGGTCGTGCACCTTGGCGTGGCGCACCTCGTCCCAGGTCTGGCGCGCCATGTCGACGTGGAAGTCCCAGGGCATCTCGGGATGCTCGTGCGAGTTGCGTGCCATCAGCTCCGCTGCGGACAACTCGGCGTCCATCAGCCCGTGGAAGAAGTGACGCTGCTCCTCGGGCTCGATCGGGACGTGGTTCTCGGCGCCGTTGATGTACAGCTCGCGGGTGAGGTATGGATCGCCGTGCTCGGTGACCTCGACGAAGTCGTCGCGCGCGGGCTCCACGAGCGGCGCCAGGATGCGTAGGTCGCGCGGGGCGGTGCGGAGGCGGACGGGGTACTCGCCCAGGTCGTACGACAGCCAGGAAACCGTCTTCCCCAGCTCCGCCATGTGCCTCCCCTGGCGCTCCAGGATCTGGGTCAGCAGCCGCAACGAGGGCTCGTCGGCCACCGGATCGAGGTTCTCCAGATGCGTCTGCATCGCGGCCGCGAGCTGAGGCTTTGCCTCGAGGTAGGCCACGTCGATGTATGCGCCGGGCGAGTCGGCGGCCGCCATGCGGTCGAGCAGCTCCTCGAGCTCGGGCGATGGCGAGCCCGGGTAGTCGCTCGGGCTCCGCAGCTCGTAGAGGCGCCGCTTGATCTTGCTCAGTGCGCGGGCGTCGTCGTGCACGTGGTCGCCGAGCGCGTACTTGCGCGGCCAGCTGGGCTCGAGCGGCAGCCAGCCGTTCGTGAAGTGCACCAGCTCGCGGAGAACGTGGAAGTAGTTCGAGAAGCGGGTGGCGTTGTCGTCGACGTCGTACCCGAGCGGTCTGTTAGCTGACCCGCGCGCACTCGGCCGAGCCGAGTGCTTGCGGCTAGACGAGCTCTTCACTGGCGGATTCCTCCTCTTCGTCCTCGGCCAAGAGGCGCTGGCGGTGGCGGCCCACGACGCTGGGCAGGAGCCCCCCTCCTGCCGTCACGTTGATAACGGCCTGGTCGGAGATGCGGGTGATCATTCCGGCGTATCGCCCGCCGATCCCGAACGGGTTGATGTTGAAGCGCTTCAGCCGCATCTGGACGTGCCCGTCCTCCACGGTCGGAAACATCTCCTCGGGCACGGGCACGTACTCCTGGACGACGAAGTCGCCGTCCTCGACATGCTCCTCGATCAGCTGGTCCCAGCGCGATTGGTCGGTCTCCATTCCGAGCGACACGCCGTGGCCGCCGTAGTCGGACGCCGGCTTCAGCACCAGCCGCTCGCGGTTGTCGGAGACGAACTGCAGAAGGTCGACGACCCACTCGCCGTAGCTCGTGCGCCCCGGGCGCAGGACGCGGGTCCAGGGGATCGTCTCGTCGATCACGCGCCGCTCGCGTTCCTCGACCAGGTGGGCGAAGCGCGGGTCCTGGAGCAGGGCGAACAGCTTCTTGTTGTTGGCCACCCGCGCCCTGAAAGGGTTGACGACGGCGGCGCGGCGATCGCGCGCGGCGGCGATCAGGTCTCCCTCGGGGAGGTCCTCGAGCAGGGCGCGGCGGTAGACGAGGTGCACGGGCTCGCCCCTCACGCTCAGGTGGGTGCCGTCGTAGGTGACGTCGTCGAGCGTCCCCCACAGCGCCTCGATCCCGCCGGCCCTTGCCGCGGCGCAGATGATCCGGAATTCGGGCACCGACGGGCTGCCCTCCGCGTCCACGAGCGCGAGCCGCGGCGTCTCGGGGAGCTCGCTGCGCTCGCCGCGCAGCTCGCGGTAAGCACCGAGCAGCGTGTCGATCAGCAGCGGGAGCATCGGCGTGTACGCGGTCTCGAACTCTGCCCTCACGCCGGGCAGGTCGATCGCCTGCCGGAGCCCCTCGTAGAGCACGTCCGTGTAGCCGATGCCCGCCGGCGAGTCGGCGTTGAACTCGAGGAACTTCACCTCGTAGCCCTGGAGGAATGCGTCGAGGCGGCAGATCCGCAGCGGTCGAGAGTAACCGGGGTCGAGGCGGATCAGCGCGTCCTCGCGCGCGGGCACGGCCAGCTCGTCGCGCAGGCGGCCGTCGTCGGCATAGGCGTCGCAGAAGCGGTCGAGCACGGATGACAGGCAGGCCACCGCGCGCCGGACGCGCCGGAGCTGGCCCGGGGAGACGAAGTGGGGCATGAGCACGAACGGAATCGTACGGCCGGCGAAGACCACGTCGTTCTCGGACAGCCAGCGCTCGATCTCGTCCTCGATCCCGGCGCAGCGGTCCCCCAGTTTCGAGAGCTCGACCAGGTGCTGGAGCTTCAGGTTGTTGACGTGGTCGATCACTCCTACGTCCGAGGGTACCCCGTAGTGTTCCGGCGCGGATGCGCCCGGTCTACTACCTGGGGATCTTCTTCCCGGTCGCGGTGGTGCTGGAGCTCGCCCACGCCAACCCGGTGCTCGTGTTCTCGGCCGCGGCGCTGGCGGTGGTCCCGGCCGCGGCCGTCATGGGCGAGGCGACGGAGGCGATCGCGGCCAAGACCGGTCCCGGCATCGGCGGCCTGCTGAACGTGACCTTCGGCAACGCGCCCGAGCTGATCATCGCCTTCTTCGCACTCCTGGAAGGGCTGCAGGAGGTGGTGAAGGCGTCCCTCGTCGGATCGATCATGGGCAATGTGCTGCTGGTCTTGGGGGCGGCGATGCTGGTCGGCGGCCTGCCCCGCGACAAGCAGACCTTCAGCCGCACCGCCGCCAACGCGCAGTGCGCCATGCTGCTGCTCGCCCTCGCCGCCCTCATCCTCCCAGCGGTGTTCCAGCTCATCCACGGCGGCGGCCTCCCGGCGGTGGGAGAGGAGCGCGTGGACTTCGGGTCCGACCTCGAGAAGCTCTCGTTCGGCGTGGCGATCATCCTGCTGATCAGCTACGTGGCCGGGCTGTTCTTCTCGCTCCGGACTCACCGCGCGGTGTTCAATCCCTACCAGGAGGAGGCCGAAGAGGAGGAGGCGCATCACTGGCCGGTCAGGCAGGCGGCCATCTACCTCGCCGTGTCCGCGCTCCTCGTCGGCGTGATGGCAGAGATCCTGGTGGGCTCGATCAGCGAGGCGTCGGAGGACATCGGGCTGTCCGAGTTCTTCGTCGGCCTGTTCATCGTCGCGATCGTCGGCAACGCCGCGGAGCACTGGGTCGCGGTGCTGGTGGCCTCCAAGGACAAGATGGACCTGGCCGTGAACATCGCGATCGGGTCGAGCGCCCAGATCGCCCTGTTCGTGGCGCCGCTTCTCGTCCTCCTCTCGTTCGTGTTCGGCCCCAACCCCATGGCGCTGGTCTTCAACGGCTACGAGCTCGGCGGCCTGCTCTTCGCGGTCCTGATCGCGAACTTTGTGACGCAGGAGGGCGAGTCGAACTGGTTCGAGGGCGTGCAGCTCCTGTCGCTGTATGCCGTGTTGGGGCTGGTCTTCTACTTCGCCTGAGCTATGGCGCTACAGACTCCAGCGCATTGCCACTACGACCGGTCACGATCCCCGCACCTTCGCAGGCCTCGTCGAGCTCCTATGCATCCTGGAAATGATCGAGGACGATCGACACGGCTGAGACTGGCGTGGATGGACGGGGTAGTGATCCCGAGATTCGCTCTGCTGGAGAGGGGCCGATAGGCGACCCGGGACATCTCCATCAGGGCAACGAGCCGGACCGCTGGTCGTCCTTGCGGAATTGTCCGATGCGGTCGGTGACCCGCTCGCATGTCGCGAAGGGTGGGGCCACCTGGCTCTCGTTCACGCGGGCGGATCATGCGCCGGCGCCACCTCCTTCAAGGGTGCGCTTGAGAGCGGCGAGGTTCGCGTCGACGCCTCGCTTGACCCCACGCGCCGCGAGCGGCCCGAGCACGGCTGCCACCCGGGGCAGTTCGACGGTGGCGTCGAGGTGGACGACGGTGTCGGCGCCGTCGGAGGTGAATCGGTACCGATAGGAGAAAGGCGTCGGCCCCGATGTTGTGCGGATCCCGAATTCGCTGGGATGCTCGCGGGCGAAGACCTCGAGCGCGTTCTCCACTTGGCCGGTCGGCAGCTCGCGCTCCATCGAGTAGGTCGAGCCTGGCTCGCCGGTCTCTCCCGAGGTACGGTGAACCGCTTGCACGGCCGAGTTCCATAGCGGGAACTGGGTTGGGTTCGAGACGAAGGCGAAGACGTCTTCGATCGGGTGCTCGACGCGCATGTTGGTGTCGAAGCTGATCACGCGATCGCCTCCTCCCGTGCAGCTCCGATTGGCCGGCGCTCTGCCAGGCGTGCTGCGGTCTCGGGGTCATGGGTCGGCAGGTAGACGGTGGGCGTGTTGCCTGCGTAGGCGCGGATCCGCTCGTGTGTGAGCCGCTCGGCGGCCTCGTCGGGGGCGACGCCGTCCACAACTCCGCGAAGCAACGCGTCCTCGGTGTAGGAGCTGTCGGCTGCGAGAAAGACCGCGTGGTCGCCGTCTTCCACGACAACGGCGAGCTGGCCGGGGCTGTGTCCCGGGACCGGCACGAGGGTCACGTCGCCCGCCTCCGTTAGCGCCATGCTCGCGGGGAAGGGGCCGAACCGATCGGCCGGTAGGTCCACGCGGGTGGGGCGAAACCAGGCGGGCCAGCGCTTGTTTGGGTAGCCGCGCAGGCGTCCACGCAGCCCCGCCGCGTAGTCGAGCTCGGCCCTCGAGACGAGGATCTCGTTGTCGGGGAAGTGGTGCAGGCCGCCCGCGTGGTCGGTGTGGAGATGGGTGATGACGACGCGGCGGACGTCGGCGGCCAGGATCCCGAGGTCCTCGAGCTGAGGGGCGATCTCCTGCTCGGGCTGCACCTGCTCGCGAACGGCGAACCGGAAGAACGGTTGCCAGCGCGGGAAGTAGCCCGGCTCGGAGACGCGGGCCGTCTCGCCGGTGTCGACGACGATCACGCCCTCGGGGTGCTCGATGGCGAAGGCGAAGATCGGAAGCGGCTCCGTCCACTCGCGGTCAAGGAGCGTGTTTACGAGCCGACGTCGGCCATGGCCCACGCCTTCCCGCCACCTTGTAGTAATGGCGACGGTCCCGGTCTGGATTGCGTGGATCTTCATCTTGTCTCCTGCTTGCTTTTGGAGGATTTCGTCTTTGGTGCGAAGCCGCGGAGGATCAGCTCCACGACGCCATCGGCGAGCTGTTCGTCGATCGGGCCGCCGGTGACCAGCAGCCGGTAGAAGAGCGGTCCGCCGAGCACGTCGAGGGCGAGCTCGATGTCTAGGTCGCCGCGCAGGTCCCCGCGCTCGATCCCGCGTTCGAGGACAACGCGCAGCGCCGCGCGCCGTCGTGCGAGGAACCCCTCGCGCACCAAGCGAGCGAGCTCGGCGTCCCTGCTCATCGCCTCTACCAGGCTGGGCATCACGGCAGCCTCCACCGACCCGCGATAGACGCCCACGGCGCTCCGCATCAGGGCAAGCAGGTCGGCGCGGGTCCACCCCGTATCGGGAATGGCGATCTCGCTGACCAGCCCCGCGACGGCGGCCGTTATCAGCTCGTCCTTCGAGCGGTAACGGCGGTAGATCGTGGCCTTGCCCACGCCCGCGCGGCCGGCCACGTCATCCATGCGGAGATCGTGAGCGCCGTTCTCGGCCATCAGCTTGAGCGTGGCGTCGAGGATGGCGCGATCGGCGCGCTCGTCCCGCGGCCGACCCATCGAACGTTGCGTGCCGGATTCCCTCTTATCGGTCATCTGCGACTTTCAGAACTCAGTGGTTTCGTAAATAACCGTAGCACACTTTCGAAACCAGCTAGTCTCGTTAGAAAAGCGACCCAGGCGAGCACGCCTGCCGCGCTTCTGTGCACCGGTCGCCTCGCCCAGACGGCCGGCGCAACTCCCGTCGCGGGGGTGGTGGTGCGATCATCCGGTCCCGTACCACTGCTCCGCCGTGGCCCGCAGCAGCATCTCGCGGTCGAGCGGCGTGTGCCCGGCGAAGATCTCGTCATAGGCCCGGTACAGGCGTTCGAAGCCGGAACGCAGCCGCTCGATCGGCAGATCGGAACCGAGCATGCACCGGTCGGGACCGAACAGAGCCACGGTCGCGAGCAGCCACGGGCGCACTCGTTCGGCCGTCCAGGCCCCGAAGATCGTGCCGATCGCGTCGAGGCGGGTCGCCACGTTCGGCCTCGCCGTCAGCTCGGCGAGGCGATCGAGGTGGATCCGCCGGCCGGGGTCGCTCAGGTCGGTCGGCCAACCGAAGTGGTCGACCACGATCTTGAGGTGGGGCAGTTCACGGGCGAGCCGCGTCACCACTCCCAGCTGGTCGCTCGCGGCCTCGATGGTTGCCACGAGGCCGTGGCGGGCCATCAGCGCGAAGTGGTCCATCACGGCGGGCTGCTCGAGCAGCGTCGACTCGTTCTGGGTGCCTCGCACCAATCCCGCCGCAACCCGCACCCTGATGCTCCGCACAAGGGGAATCCTGCGAAGACGTTCGACGAGGTCGCCGAAGCCGGCGTCCGCGGGATCGCCGAGGCTGACGATCCCCGCTACGAGACCTCGCTCCTCGTGCTGTCTCGACACCCACTCCGCCGCCGCAACAGGATCCGCGGCGCCGGCGTCTGACCACACCATGCCGCGCACATCGAACCCGGCGGTTTCACGCTCGTAGTCGCCGAGCGTGTACACGTCGGGCAGCGAGTCGTAGTTGCCGATCAGGTCGCGCACAAGGGTGCGGTCCGTCAGCCAGAACAGCGGGTTGTCCCGCTGGTCCCACAGGTGGACGTTGCAGTCAACAATCGAACCGAGTGTCGACACGCCGCAAGTATTCCGCCCATCTCCTCAGCGCCCAAGTCGGACCTCGTGAGGAGGAGGTCTCCGTTGCGCCGGGGATGGTCTGGGAGTTTGGGGACAGATGCTGGCCTAAGTTGCCAATAGGGTGCGGCCACCCGAAGCAACCGAACGGAGTAGCCATGCCCGGACCAGCCCCGACACGCCGCCTCACCTCGTACTCGGGTGGTCGATCTGGGCGAGGTAGCGCCTACCGCGCCTGACGGGACAGGGCGCGCAGCGCCTGCGCCGCGGCGCGGGCCATCTCGAGCATCACCCGGCGGTCCACGTTGTCGATCGTGTCGCAGCGGCGGTGGTAGCAGGGGTCGCGCGGCCGGCCGCCTGGTCCGCGCTCGGCGGAGCCCGTGTAGAGGCCGCCCACCGGGATCCCGGCGCGCCGGAACGGAGCGTGGTCCGAGGAGGCGCCCAGCCGCTCGCTCCTCACGCGGGGCCGGAGCGCGCGACGGAGCGCACGCTCGATCGGCGGCGCGCCGTCGTACACCTCACGCACGGCGTTTGGCGAGCCCACCATGTCGAGGTTCACGTAGGCGGCGATGCGGCCGCGCTCGCGCGCGGAGAGCGAGCGAACGTAGCGCCGCGAGCCGTAGAGCCCCAGCTCCTCGCCGGCCCAGAACGCGAGCCGAACGCGGGCGCCGGGCGGGCGCGGCCCCAGCGCCTCGGCCGCCTCGAGGAGCGTGGCCACGCTACTGCCGTTGTCGTTGATGCCCGGACCGGCCGGGACCGAGTCCAGGTGAGCGCCCGCCATCACCACGCGGTCACCGGGACCCGCGCCCGTCTCGGCGATCACGTTGTGGGTCACGCGCCGCTCGGAGACGGCGTCCACGGCGAGGCGCACCTGCGTTCCCGGCCGGGTGACGCGGGCGGCCTCGGCGCCCAGGACCACCACCGGGATATGCACGCCCGGCCCGCCGAGAGTCGCGCTGATGGGCTCGCCGCGCGCCGCGGGATCGACCAGGAGCACGCCCCCCACTCCCGACCGCTGCGCGTTCAGGGCCTTGTCCCGGAAGAAGCACTCGCCACGCCGCACGAGCGCGACGCCGCCGCGACCCGTGCCGTCGTAGTCCTCGCGGTTGCAACCGAGGCCGGCTCCGCGCACCGGCCCCGAGGCGCGTCCGGCGCCCGAGTGGGTCAGCACGCGGAAGTCGCGCTCCGAGCGCAGGCTGCGCCCGTCCGCCTCGAGGTGTGCCGAGCGCTCGCGGAAGAACGGGAACCTCACCGGCTGGAGCCGGACGCGCCAACCCGCCTCGCGCAGTCGCGCGACCACGTAATCGGTGGACGCGCCGTACCCGCCGGTGCCCGCGGCGCGGGTGTGGCCGTGGTGATCGGCGATGTCCTGGAGAGCGCGAAGGTGCTCCAGCAGCCCGCGCTTGCTGACCGCCGCGCCCGTCTCCTCGGACGCCGCCGCCGACCCTTCGGATTCCTCCGAGCGCGACGGTGCGGAGGCCGTCCTCCCGCCGTCGCCGCCGCTCTCGCAGGCTGCGAGCAGTGAAACGCCGAGGGCGAGGAGAAGCAGGGCCTTCCTCACTCGCCCCAGAATGGCAAGTGGGTCGCGCTATCCGACCGCGGCCGGCGCGAAGCCCGACGGCGTCCGGCGCAGCTCCCGCTCAGTGATGATGCGGTCCACCAGCCCGTAGTCCACGGCCTGCTCGGCGCTGAAGAAGCGGTCGCGCTCCATGTCGTCGTGGATCCGCTCCGTGCCCTGGCCCGTGTGGCGGGCGTAGATCTCCTCAAGGCGCCGCCTCAGCTCGAGGATCTCGCGGGCGTGGATCTCGATGTCCGAGGACTGCCCCTGGAACCCGGAGCTCGGCTGGTGGATCAGGATGCGGGCGTTCGGGAGGGTCAGCCGCTTGCCTCGGGCGCCACCTGCCAAGATGAGCGAGCCGGCTGACATGGCCATGCCGTAGCAGATGGTCTGCACGTCCGGGCGCACGTACTGCATGGCGTCGTAGATGGCGAGGCCCCCGTGCAGCGAGCCGCCCGGTGAGTTCACGTACACGGCGACGTCCTTGTCGGGGTCGGCGGACTCGAGGTGGATGAGCTGAGCGACCACCAGGTTCGCGAGCTCGTCGTCGATGGGCTGGCCGATGAAGATGATGCGCTCGTTCAGGAGACGCGAGTAGATGTCGAACGAACGCTCGCCGCGCGAGGTCTGCTCGAGGACCATCGGGACGAGCGAGCTGTGAGCGCGACCGATCTGCATGAGGGATCTCCTTCGGTAGACTGCAACCGTCTGGTTGCACGAGAATAGCGCAACCGAGTGGTTGCAGGTCCCGGAGATCCCGGAGGTTCACATGGAACACGCCGTCGAACGCGAGCTGGTCGTGCCGGAGCCCAGGGAGGAGGTATGGCGCTCCCTCACCGAGCCGGAGTGGCTGGGGGAGGACGCGGCCATCGAGCTGAGACCCGCGGGCGATGTGCGCGCCGGCGACCGCACCGGGTTCGTCGAGGAGGCAGATGCCCCGCGAAGGCTGGTGTTCTGGTGGAGCCAGCCCGAGGAGGAGGCGAGCCGGGTAGAGCTAGAGCTGCGCGAGGTCGAGGAGGGCACGCTGATCCGGGTGACGGAGTCGCGCCCGCTCGCGCTGCTCGACGCCTACGGCCGCGACCTTGCCACCGAGCTCGGCGTTCCGCGACCGGGAATGCCGGAGATGCTCGCCGGCGCCGGGTCGCTGCACTGATGGCGGTCGACCCCGCGGACGCCGTCTTCTCCGCCCTATCCGACGGCACCCGCCGAAGCCTGCTGGCGCTGCTCGGTTCGGGCGGGGAGGCGAGCGCGACCGACCTGGCGCGCCGCCTGCCGGTCAGCCGCCAGGCGGTTCAGAAGCATCTCGGCATGCTCGCGGACGCCGGCCTGGTGGCGGCGCGCCGTTCCGGGCGGGAGGTCCTCTTCAGGCCGACCCCCGCCCCCATGTCCGAGGCCATGGCCTGGATGGCGGAGGTGGGCGGTCAGTGGGACGATCGCCTGGCGGCCCTCGAACGCCAGCTGGGCCGGGCGCGCTCCGCCGGCGCCCCGGCGGACTAGCATCCCGGCCGTGGGCTCGCTCCTCGTCGGCTTCGGACTCGGCCTGTTCGTCGGCGCACAGCCGGGGCCGGTGTCGCTCCTCTGCGTGCGCTCCGTGCTGCGTGGCGCGTTCGCGACGGGTGTGGCGATCGGCGCTGGAGCCGCCCTGATCGACCTGCTCTATGCCTCGCTCGGCCTGGCCGGGGTCGCGAGCCTGCTCGAGGTCGACGCGCTGCGGATCGTGCTCGGCGTCGTGGGAGCACTCGTGCTGGGCGCGATCGGCGCGCGGACGCTCTGGGCCGCCTTCCGGGTCCGGCTCGGCGGTGAGGCCGAGGAGGAGGTGGCCACGCCGGCACGGGCGTTCGCCACGGCGCTGGCGGCGACCGCCTCCAACCCGCTCACGATCGCCACCTGGGCGGCCATCTTCGGCGCGGCCTCGGCGGCGGCCGTGGGCGACGCGGCGGATTCGGCCGCGGGCGCCGCGCTGATGCTCGGCGGCGTGGCGCTCGGAACGCTCGCCGCCTTCAGCGGGCTCTCGCTGCTGGTGACCGTCGTGCGTGGTCGCTTCGGCCCGCGCCTGCTCGGCGCGGTGGACGGGGCGGCCGGTGCCGGACTGCTCGGCTTCGCCGGTTTGCTCGGCTGGCGCGCCGCGAGCGACTCTTCCTAATCAACGTCACTGAGCGCGCGCGCTCCTCGAGATCAGCTGGCGCCGACGGCTCCGGGCCGATCTCCGGCTTCACCGACTCGACGCGCTCCTCCCTGTGGCGCTCGAAGTCAGGATCGTGGCGGTCGCCGATAATCGAGGCGACGATGCCGATCGTGAACGAGGCCGTAACCACGGCAAGGCTCAGGAGCGGCCCGATCTCCACCAGGTCCTCGACGAGCAGCTTCAGGCCGACCAGGCCGAGCACGATCGCGATCGTCTCGTCCAGGTAGCGGAAGCGCGCGATAGGCTCTCCACCAGCATGAACAGCGCCCGCAGCCCGAGGAGCGCGAACACGTTCCCCATCCAGATGATCAGCGGGTCGCGGGTGATCGCGAAGGCGGCCGGGATCGAGTCGATCGCGAAGGCGAGGTCGGCGAACACGATCGCGGACAGGCAGAGGAAGAGCGGCGTGGCGTAACGCCGGCCGTCGCGCTCGATGAACCAGCGCGGGCCGTGGAACTCGCCCGTGACGGGGTAGAACCGGCGCACCAGCCGGACCATGAAGTTGGGGTCCGGGTCGACGTTCTCCTGACCCCCTGGAAGACCCGGTACGCGAGCACGACCAGGGCCGCCCCGAGCGGATAGATCACGAAGTGGAACTGCTCGATTAGCTCGTGGTGTAGAGAACGGCCTTCTCGCCCCCCTTCGGGAGCAGCACGGGGATGATCGCCAGCAGTGACATGACGAGCCAGCCGATCGACAGATGAGCGCCTCGCGGAAGCTCGCCCCGCGGCCGCGCCCGAAGAAGTGAAGGTCGACCCCGAGGAGGACGAACACCGCGACGATCAGCCCGACGAGGAGCGTGAGGTCGGCGGCCGTCACCACCAGCACCTTAGAGTGAGGGCATGCACGGTCACGTGGCGATCGGCACCTGGAGCGGCGGGCGCTTCATGCGCTTCGGGGAGCCCATCCCGGAGGAGCGCCTCGAGGCGCTCCTCCGTCCCGGCGCCGGCGTCCGGACCGTGATGACGGCCGACGTCTACGGCGAGGGCGAGGCGGACCGGCTGCTGGGCCGGGCGCTCGGGGGGGTCCCACGATCGGACTACGAGCTCGTCGGCGCGATCGGCCACGACTTCTACACGGGGGAGCGCCAGGGGCCGAAGGGCTTCCCGCGCCTCACGGACCCGAGCCTGCGGGGCCCCGAGGGCTACCGCGACTACGTCCGCATGGCCGCGGAGGACAGCCTGGAACGGATCGGCGCCGACTCGTTCGACCTGCTGCTCCTGCACAACCCGGACCGGCGCGGGTTCGAGTCGCCCGAGGTCTGGGAGGCGCTCCGGGAGCTGCGCGACGAGGGCCTGACCCGCGGCCTGGGCGTCGCCCCCGGCCCCGCGAACGGCTTCGTTCTGGACCTGATCGGCTGCTTCGAGCGCTACGGGGAGCTGATCGACTGGGCGATGCTGATCCTGAACCCGTTCGAGCCCTGGCCCGGGGAGCTGGCCGTGGCGGCCGCCCCGGAGCACGATGTCAAGCTGATAACCCGCGTGGTGGACTACGGCGGCCTGTTCCACGACGACGTCCTCCCCGGCCACCGGTTCCCGCAGCACGATCACCGCACCTTCCGTCCGGAGGGCTGGGTGGAGGCGGGGCGCGAGAAGCTCGAGCGCATCCGCCCGCTCGCCGAGCGCCATGAGCTGACGATGCTCCAGCTCGCCTGCGCGTGGAACCTCGCCCATCCGGGAGTGGAGTGCGTTGTCCCGACGCTGATCCAGGAGCCGGGCCCCGACGCGAAGCCGATCGAGCGTAAGCGTGAGGAGCTGGCCGGCGTGCCCGCCGAGCGGATCCTCTCCGACGCCGAGGTCGACGAGATCCGGACGATCGGCGACAACCGCGGCTCGATGTTGCTGAAGGGCGGCACTCCAGACCACGAGGGCGACGAGCTGCCGGACCGGTGGGGGATCGACGAGCAGCTCGCTGCCATCGCGGAGCGCCGGGCGATCGATCCCGACCGCGATCTCAGGAAGATCGCGGCGCCGGTTTGACCTAGGGTCGCTGGAGCAGGTCGGCGCAGGCCTGGAGCGCCTCGGTGTCCTCCGGGCGGGCGTCGTCGAGGCACTCGGCGTACTCGCGGAAGGCCTCCTCGGGCCCCGTGCCGGATTCGTCGGCCGGAGGCTCGGTTCCGCCGTTGCCGCTCGGCGGCCTCACGTCCGGCTCCTCCGCTCCGAGGTCGCCCTGATCTGTGGGCGCGTCGTCGCCGCCCGCGAGCTCGATCAGTGCGTCGAGACCGCCCAGCGAGCGGGTGAGCTTGGACAGCGGCCGGGCCTTGCGGGGCGCCTCGATCTCCTGGTCCCCGTTCACGTCCCGGAACTCGATCGAGAACTGGATCTTGCCGCCCTCGAGGCCGTGGAACTCCTGTCGGCGGTCCTGCGGCACATCGAACTCGATCCTGCCGGAGACCCGGCGGACGATCTGGTCCCGCTTGCCGACGTAGACCTCGAAGCTCGGGTCGTCGACGACCCCGCCGATCTTCCGGATGTCCTCCTGGCTGAGCGGCTTGGGCGGCGGCCGTCCCGTTGCACCGCCGATGGCCGCTCCCGACCTGCGCACGAAGCGGTTCAGGTCGCCCAGCAGGGTCTCCACGTCGAGCACGCCGGACAGGTGGCGGGTCTTGACTCCCGCGACCTCCTCCTCCCCCTTGTCCTCGGCGAGCAGCATCCACGAGCGCGGGTCGAGGCCCAGCGCGCGCAGCGAGCTGTGCCGACGCTGGTTGTGGGCGAAGGTCCGGTTCGCGCGACGCACCTCGGACGCGGGCTCCTCGTAGTAGACGTCCTGGAACTTCACGAACGCCCGGTTGCCGGTCGAGAGGAAGCCCGTGGTCACGGTCTGGCCGCCGCCGTCGCTGCCGATTTCGACCTCGAGGTCGACCGAGGGGAGCTTGCCCTCGTTCGTCCGGAATGGCCCCGAGGCTTGGATCCGCAGCGGGTGGTCGAACACCGGACTGCCCTCGAGCTGGACCTCGGCATCGAGCTTCAGATCGGCGCTGTCCATCTCCTGACTGAACGCCGTATCGACCAGCCCTTCGACGTCCCCCCTATCGTTGCCGCCACCGCAGGAAGCGAGCGCCAGTAGAGCGAACAGCAGCGGCGGTAACAGACGGCGCACGCCGGGCAGGATAGTGGGCGGACTGGGCGCGGCACCGCAACTCACCGTCACCATTCACGTTGGAGAACCGGATGAGGTGCATCAGGCGCACATTTGCGGCAACTTTTGCCGCGACACTGCTGGTGGCCGGGCCCGCCGCGGCCGGGGAGGTCATCGTCGTCGACGGCAATCACGCTGAGCGCGTGAACGACCCGGCGGTGCCCTCGCGGGCCGAGATCCGGCTTGCCGGCCCGGAGGGCGGGCGGACAAGGCCGGGGCTGGCCACGGCCGCGTCCGCGCGTTCATCGCGCGCCGACGCGCGGGCGGCAAGGGCCTGGCGGGTCGCGCGATCCGCCGCCGGCCGGCGGCGCGCGCAGCGTGCCGTCTACGGCTCGCTCACACGTGCCCTGCGCGCGCGCGGCATCGCCGCGACCGACCAGCGGCGCTGGCAGCGCTGGTACGTGCTGTCGCTGCGCACGCTGCGCAAGCTGAGCGGCGCCCGCGACACGCAGCTGCGCTACGTGGTCGACTCGGTGGAGGCACTGGCGCTGTCGCGTCAGCTCACCCCGTCGCGCATGCGCGCCGCATTCCTCCAGCTCGAGCGCAACCGCCAGTACTGGCGCGCCCTTCCCTACCCCGCGGCGGGCGATCAGGTCAGCTTTCGCGGCAGCCAGATCCTCTTCCAGTACTTCCCCGGCGAGGGCCTCCAGATCCATCCGCTCTCGACCTTCAAGAAGGCCACACACCTGCATGGCTTCTGCGAGAGCGGTCAGCCCACTTGCGACGAGCAGGCCCTGCGCACGCTGCTGGACGAGATGACCTACCTGGCGGTCGACCGCGGGCGCGGGTTCATCGCGTGGGAGTACCTCTTCCACTTCGGCGGAGGCGCCCCGCCCTGGATGAGCGGGATGGCGCAGGCCACCGGGATCCAGGTGCTGGCGCGGGCGGCCACCCTGCTGGATCAGCCGGCGTACACGGAGACCGGCCGCCGCGCGCTCGGTGCGTTCGAGACGCCGCCGCCGACCGGCGTTCGCACGACCGGTCCCCGCGGCGGAGTGCACTACCTCCAGTACTCCTTCGCCCCG
The DNA here is from genome assembly GCA_036519295.1 of Thermoleophilaceae bacterium. Taxonomy (GTDB): domain Bacteria; phylum Actinomycetota; class Thermoleophilia; order Solirubrobacterales; family Thermoleophilaceae; genus JACVRW01. Next base: position 40,821 of record DATDLN010000070.1, on the reverse strand, counting down.
GGCCTCTACATCTTCAACGCCTTCCTCCAGTCGGAGATCGGGCTCTACGACTTCTACAAGCTCACGGGCGACACCCGTGCGTTGAGGCTCTACCAGCAGGCGGAGCCCGAGGCGCGCACGGAGGTGCCGCTCAGCGACGTGGGCGACTGGTCGCGCTACTCCTACGCCGGGAACGAATCGACCCGCGACTACCACGAGCTGCTGCGCGAGTTCCTTCAGAGCATGTGCACGCGCCGGCTCGGGCAGACCTACTGCGACTACGCAGGCCGCTACCGCGGTTATCAGGTCGACCCGCCCGAGCTCGGCTTCACGGGCCCGGACGTCGCCGCCACCCGCCAGTGGACGAACATCCGGTTCACGGTGTCGAAGCTCTCGGCGGTCGAGGTGAAGGTCTACAAGGGCGGGCAGCTCGCCTTCCAACGGCTCGCCACCTTCAGCCGCGGGAACGGCTCATTCGCCTGGCGGCCATCCTCGCCCGGCCTCTACACGGTCCAGCTCGGCGCCAAGGAGCTGCGCACCGGGCTCGGGAAGAAGGACAGCGCAACGGGCGAGATCGCGGTGGAGTAGTAGGTTCCGCGCCCTGATGGCGCCCCGCACGATCCTCTACACCGGCAAGGGCGGTGTGGGCAAGACGAGCGTCGCCGCCGCGACGGCCCGTCGCTGCGCGGCCGCCGGGCTCCGCACCGTCGTGCTGTCCACGGACCCCGCACACAGCCTGTCCGACTCGCTCGAGGTGGAGCTGCTGGGCGAACCGACGCCGGCGGGGCCGAACCTCTTCGGCCAGGAGGTCCGGGCGCAGGAGGAGATGGAGCGCAACTGGGCCGGCGTTCAGGAGTGGCTCGGCGACCTCCTGGCCGAGCGCGGCATCGACCGCATCTCCGCCGAGGAGCTGACCGTGCCGCCCGGGATGGACGAGCTGTTCTCGCTCCTGTGGATCAAGCGGCATCACGAGGAGGGCGAGTTCGACTGCCTGGTCGTGGACTGCGCGCCGACAGGCGAGACGCTGCGCCTGCTCTCGTTCCCCGATGTCGTGACGTGGTGGCTCGAGCGGATCCTGCCCTCGCAGCGACGGCTCGCCCCGCTCGCCCGGACGCTGTTCGACGTGCCCCTGCCCGGCGACGCCGTCTTCGACGACGTCGAGCGCCTTGCGCACAACCTGGTCGCGATGAACGGCATCCTGCGCGACCGCTCGCGAACCACCATCCGCCTCGTGACGAGCCCCGACCGGATGGTGGTGAAGGAGGCGATGCGGACCTTCACCTACCTCAACCTGTACGGGTACCTCACCGACGCGGTGGTGGTCAACCGGGTGCTGCCGGCGGAGGCGGCCGACGGCTACTTCGCCGCCTGGCTCGAGGTCCAGCGCGAGCAAATGGAGCTCGTTCGCTCGGCGTTCGAGCCGGTGCCGGTCCTCAGCGCGCCGTTCTTCGAGCGCGAGGTGGTGGGCGCGGAGATGCTCGACCGTCTGGCCGGGGAGGTGTTCGACGGTGCCGACCCCGCCGCCGTCCTGCACGAAGACATCTCACAGGAGCTCGCCACCGAGAACGGGCGTGCCACGCTGCGCCTTGCGCTCCCCTTCGCCGAGCGCGCCCAGCTCCAGTTGAAGAAGATCGGGCTCGAGGTGGTGGTGCGCGTGGGGGCCCAGAAGCGGACGATCATCCTGCCGCCGGCGCTGTCGGGCTACGCCGCGAGAGGCGCTCATTTCGAGGACGGGGCGCTGGAGATCGTGTTCGAGAAGGGCGACGATGAGCACCGAGCGGGCTGAGCGCCTTCGCCAGGAGCGGGAAGCCGCAGCGCCGCCGCCACCTCACGGGCGGTCCTTCGACCCAGCCGCGCTGTTCGTCCTGCTGGACGCCCTGCGCCGCGCGGCGCCGCGCGAGCTCGACGCGCAGGTTACGAAGCTGATCCGCGAGTTCCTCCTGACGCTCCGCTCGCTGATCGATTGGTACCTCGACCGCCTCGACAACCCCCGGCGCGAGCCGGAGGTGGAGGACATCCCGATCGACTAACGGGTCCGCCGCAGCAGATCGGCTACGCGTTCGGCCACGGCGAGCGTCGAGAGATTCGTGTTGGCGCGCGGAATCGAGGGCATGATCGAAGCGTCGCCGGCGTACACGTTGTCGAGGCCGATGACGCGGGCGTCGCGATCGACCACGCGTTCGATCCCGCACGTGGAAGTGGGGTGGTAGTAGGAGGAGAGCGCGGAGCGGGCGTGCCGGTGCCATCCTTCGTCGTCCTCGATCGAGGCCGTCAGCGCGAGCTCGCCTGACACGACCGCCTGCATCGCGCGGGTCGAGGCCAGCTCGCGGACGCGACGCAGACCGTCCAGGATCACCTCCATGTCGTGGCCGTCGGCGTCGGTGCAGAAGGCGCCGTCGACCACGGGCAGCGCCGCCGCGTCGCGGGAGCGCAGCCGGACGCTCCCGGTCGAGCGCGGTTTCATCGCGTGGGAGGACATGCTGACGTAGATCTCGTCGGTGCGCGCGCCGTGCACGTCTTGCTGCCAGCCCGTGAAGGGGACGGAGTGCCCGTCCCAGATCCCGTCCTCCGCGTGCCGGCTGCGCAGCTTGAGGAGGCCGGTCGTCGCGACGGCCCCGTGGCGGCGGGCGTAGTCGGTCGACTCGCGCCGCAGCCGGTCGCGGGGTTCGAAGAGGATCCCCATGCCGAAGTGGTCCTTGAGGCCCTCGCCCACCGGCAACTCGTGATGCACGGGGATCGACAGCTCGCGGAGGTGCTGCGCCGGTCCAATGCCGCTCCGCAGCAGGACCGCCGGTGACCCGAAGGCGCCCGCCGCCAGGACGAACCGCTCTGCACGCACTCGGAGGTCCCCTCCGGCGACCCTGACCACCGCTTCGCCGGCGGTCGAGCCCGCGAGCTCGAGCCGGTCGACCAGCGCGTCGGGCACAACGTCGAGGTTGTCCCGTGCCCGCGCCGGATCGAGGTAGGCGAAGGCGGAGTTCCAGCGCGCGCCGTCAACGGCGTTGAGCGGAAAGCTGACGAGGCCCTCCGCGCCCACTTCGTCACCCATCTCCTCGACAACCGGCATCCCGAGCTCGGCCCCGGCCTCTCGCACCGCGCGCTCCCAGGGCGTCCTCTCGTCGTCAGTCGGCGCTCGGGCGCCGATGGCACCGGCCGCTCGGTCCAGGTACGGCGCCAGCTCCGCGTATGTCCAGCCGTCACCCCACTCGTCGTAGTCCTCCGGGGCGCCGCGGACGACGAAGCAGGCGTTGTGGGCGGAGCAGCCGCCCAGCACGCGAGCCGAGCGAAGCGCGCCCTGGTCGTCGCACCAGTCGTGCGAGGTGGGGAGCGAGAAGGTGGCGAGCAGATCCGTGGGCCAGCGGCCGTCCTGATAGGGACCGTAGTCCGGACCCGCCTCCACCAGGCAGACGGATGTCCCCGCATCCTCGCTCAGGCGCGCCGCCAGAACGCACCCCGCCGTCCCACCTCCGAGAACGGCGTAGTCGAACGGGCCGGCGACCGACATTGCCCGGTATGCTCCCGCATGAGCGATGAGGCTCGCTCCAGAGCGTTAGGGCTCTCCATAAACCGCGGCTTCGGCCGCTGATGGCTTCTACTCGGCTCGTCATTCGACGGCAGGTGGAGGTGCTTGTGGAGAGAGCCGGATACATCGCCAGGCTCGCATCTCCTTCCGCCCCGCCAGAGCCATGAGTGGCAGGCTCACGGAGCTCCTCGCCGCGATCGACCGATCCTCCGCGCTCGCCTTCGTGGACGAGCAGATCGGCCCGCTGCTCGCCTACGACAGGGAACACGACAGCGACCTCACTGACCAGCTGGAGCGGGCGCTCGACGATCTCGCCAGCCGGCCGCTAGATCCGCCGGCGACCCCGGAGCCTGGGCCGCTCCCAGCCGCCGTCGGCCGGGCACTCGACCTGCTGCACAGCGACCTCGATCGACCGTCCGACCGGCTCGCGCTGCACCTCGCGCTCAAGCTTCACCGGCTGTACGCGCGCGAGCGAGGCAGCCGGCGTGGAGGGGTGGCTAGTCCTTGAAGCGCGGCAGGCCCTTCGGGCCGGCGTCCTTCTCGATCAGCCCCCAGAGGTGCCGCACCGGATCGGGGTTTCGACGCGCCACGTCGGCCTGCTCGCTGTGCAGCGAGTAGAGGCGCTTCTCGCGGCCGCGGTTGTCCGAGATCAGAAGCCAGCGGCCGTCGCTCGCGCTGACGTGGTCGTTGTAGGAAGCGGTGCGGTAGTTCCGGCGGACCGCCGGCGGCCGGCCGTCGAGCAGCGGCGAGAGGTCGACGCCGTCCATGTGGTCAGGGACCCCTTGGCCGAGCACCGAGAGCACCGTTGGACCGACGTCGTGCGTGGACGCGTAGTAGTCGCTCGTCGCCCCCTTTCCCTTGCCCTGCGGGTGCCGGATCATGAACGGCACGTGGGTCAGCTCCTCGTGCATCTCCGAGTAGCGCTTGCCCACCCAGCCGTACTCGCCGAGCAGCACGCCGTGGTCGCTCAGGAGCACCACCAGCGTGTTTTGCGCGAGCCCGAGCCCTGCAAGCCGGTCGAGGAAGTGGCCGAGCCAGGTGTCGACCAGCGTGACCTCCGCGGCGTACAGCTGGCGCATGCGGCGCAGGATGCTGCGCGTCAGATCGAGCTCTCGATAGTGGGCCGCCGGCGTCGGGAACGGCTGGATGGGCTCCACGCTGCGACTTCGCGGCCGGCCGTAGATGTCGATGATCCGTCGCGGCGCGTCCCACGGCTCGTGCGCGTCGAAGGAGTCGATCACGAGCGCGAACGGCTGGTGGGCCCGGGCCCACTCGATCCACGACATGCCCCGCCGGAAGACGCGCGCGGCGAGGAACTCGTCCTCGCGGCGGTCGCGCGGGTTCGCGGACAGGTAGGCCCTCATGCGCGGCTCGGCGCGGCTTCCGCGCATCGACGGCGGCAGGTGCCGGTCCACCTCCGCCTGCGAGACGCGGCGTTTCGGCTTCCGCCGCAGCGGCACCTGGCCCTCGACCAGGTCGACGCGGTCGAACTTGGCCCGGAAGCGCTTGTGGACCGGCAGGAGGAGGTGCGGGTTGTCGGTCACGTAGCCGACCGTCCAGCCGCGCCCGCGGAGGTACTCCGTGAACATCTCGCCGTCGCTGCCCACCGGTTCCCACCCGGGCTGCGGGGGCAGTCCCTTGTACGGATGCCAGCCGCGGAAGGGGAAGGTGCGCCGACCGGACATGATCGCCCGGCGCGCCGGGATCGTGGGCATCCCCTCGGGGTACGCGTTCCGGAAGCGCAGTGACTCGCGCGCAAAGGCGTCCAACGTCGCTGTGCGGGCGCGCGGCCCGTAGATATGGTCGGCGCGCAGGCTGTCCATGACCACCACGACCACGTTCATGGCGCCCGCGGGCGACTGCGCGCGGCGGGCCGGCGGGGCGCCGGTGGCCTCGTCCTTGTCGCAGGCGCTGGCCCCGAGAACGGTCAGGCCGACCGCACCGGCGCCGCCGGCGCGAATCAGGTCGCGTCGGGTCAGATCGGGGGGCACAGGATCGTTACCGCCGGCCCTTGCCTATTTCGATGCTGCGGATCGCGTGCTCGTCGGGCAGCTTCGCGAGCACCTCGCGGGCGATCTCGAGGACGTCGCGCTCGTCGTGGCCGAAGTCGTCGAGGAAGGACTTCAACGCCGTCCAGGTGATCTTGAGCTGCGACGGAGTGAGATCCAGACGGTAGGCGACGTCGTCCGGACCGATCAGGTCGGGCTCTTTCTCTCCCATGCGATCCCGAACAGTACAGGGGGTAGCGGTAGCCTTCTGCCGCGTGGCCAAGACGTGGGTTCTGACCGGATCGCTCGCCAACTTTCGAGCCACGCGGGAGCGCGGCTTCGGAGTAATCGGAGCCAAGGAGCGCCGCCGGCGGATGGCCGAGCAGATCGAGCCGGGGGACCGAATCGTGTTCTTCGTCACCGGAGTGCAGGCGTTCGGCGGGATGGTCCGGGTGACCGGAGAGATGTACGAGGATCGCTCGCGGATCTGGCCCGGGAAGCCCACCAACCCCGACCCCTATCCGTGGCGCTTCGAGACCGAGCCGGAGACCGTGCTGGAGGAGGACGAGTTCGTGCCGGCGGTTGAGTTGGCAAGCGAGCTCGAGCACGTTCGCAAGTGGCCGGCCGAGCACTGGCAGCTCGCCTTCCAGGGTCAGCTGCGGGCCGTCTCGGACGCGGATTCGCGGCTGCTCGACCGCCGCATCCGCGAGAGCTCCCGCGCGCCGGCCTGAGCGGCGCTGCCGGAACCGTGCTCCACGCGCGCCACTACACCCTCGAGGAGGCGAGCGCCCTACTGCCTCGGGTGGCCGACCTGATTGAGCGCATGCGCTCGGCGCGGGATCGGTTGGGGGACCGGGAGGCGCGGAAGGCGCTCGCCGAGGCGGGTACCACGAACGGCGGCGGCAAGCCCGGCCGCACCGTCTCGGAGGGCTTCCTCGAGCTGCGCGAGTCCATGGTCGAACTGCGCCAGCTCGAGGTCATTCTGCGCGACCTCGACCGCGGACTGGTGGACTTCCCGGCGCTGCGCGAGGGGCGCGAGGTGTATCTCTGCTGGCAGGAGGGCGAGGATGAGATCGGCTTCTGGCACGAGCCGGACGCGGGCTTCGCGGGACGGCGCCCGCTCGACGATGGCTGAGACGCTGAGCCGCGCGCTCCGCGCGTTCCGCCTGCTGAATCTCGAGCAGAAGGCGGCCGCGGTGGGCGCCCTGCTCCTGATCGCGAGCACTTTCGGCCCGTTCTCGTTCGTCGAGGCGGCCGAGATCCTGATCGCGCTCGGCGTACTCGCACTGCTCGGCGCGCGGGCCGAGGGCAAACGGTTCCACCTTCCCTTCGGCGACGGCACGGTGATAGCCGGCGCCGGCATCTGGGCGGGACTGCTGATCGTGGTTCGACTCTTCGATCGCTCGCTCGGCCAGAATCTGCTCGCGCTGGCCTGCGCGGCGATCCTGTTTCTGGCCGGAGCGCGAGAGCGGGCGAAGCGCCCGGCCGACGACCTGCCGGCGACGGTCGCCACGCCGGCGGAGCAGGAGCCGGAGCCTCCCCCACGCGCGACTCGCCCCGAGCGTAGGCGATCCCGCACCGCCTCGAATGACGAGACGGAGCCGCTGCCGCCACCCGAGTTCGAGCCGTGACCTCCGTCCGAGCCGCCGCCGGGATCGGCGGGTGGTTGTCGCTACCGGCCGCCTTGGGGCTGCGTAAGGGGCACGGGTCCGGTTCGCCGCGGTGCCGCGCCGCGGCCGGGCGCTACCCCGCCGGTGGAATCGCCTGCTTGAAGCGGAACTTGAAGTCCGGGTCGTAGGTCTGCTTCACCTGACGCAGCCGGGCCAGGTTCGAGGCGTAGTAGGCGCGCTGCCAGCTCGTCAGCTGCGGGTCGATGTAGTTCTGGTACGCCTGACCCGAGGCGAAGGGGCGCACCGCCCGCCAGACGCCGTTGATCCACGCGCGCGTGGCCGGGGCCGGGCCGCCGGCGGCGAAATATTGAAGCGAGAACAGCATGTCGCGGTGCACGAACGCCGTAGCGTCCGCCGCCGGGCGGTTGTAGGCGCCGCCGTATGCGTCGAAAAGGAGGGCGCCCGAGCCGAGCGAGGGGGTGCGCTGGCGGCGCTCGATCCAGTCGATCATCACCTGACGCCCCCGAGGCGGCAGCGGCCGGCTGAAGTAGTCGGACTTCGCGAAGAACGACTCCCGCGGCAGCCGGCCACCCGGGCTCGTTCCGCGCGTGTGGCACGCGCGGAAGCTCTCGTCCACGCAGCCGGCCCACCGCAGCGCGAGGGCCATCATCGATGAGCTGCCGGCGGACAGGTTGGCGCCGCCGATGCGCGTGAGCGGGCGGATCACGCGGCGCAGCGCCGCCTCGGAGCCGAAAAACTGCCCGATCGCGGTGACACGGGGAGCGCCGGCTCCTCCGGTGGTGGCCAGGCTGAGGATCGATGTGAGCGCCGGCGGAGCGTTCGGGGCGAACGCCTGCCATGCGGCCAGCACCTGCCCGGCCGCCGCCCACGGCCAGCTCATGAAGAACCAGGCCGCGCCCCTCGCGCGGTGTGCCTGGAGCGTGAGCGAAGTGACGATCCCGAAGTTGCCCCCGCCCCCTCCGCGGCAGGCCCAATAGAGATCCTCCTCGCTGTTCTGGTCGACCTGCCGGATGCGGCCGTCGGCGGTGACGATCGTGGCGCCCAGCAGGTTGTCGGTAGTCAGCCCGAACCGGCGTCCCGACAGGCCGTGGCCGCCGCCGAGGGCGAGACCCGTTATCCCGACGGAGGGGCACGACCCGGCGGGCACCAGCAGCCCGCGACGCGCGAGCGCCGCGTACACGTCGATGAGCTGCGTTCCGGCGCCAACCGTGGCGCGGCCGTTCGAAACGCGCACCCCGCTGATCCGCGACAGGTCGACCACCACGCCGCTCGAGGTCGTCGAGTAGCCCGCATAGCTGTGACCGCCCGAGCGCGCCACCAACCGCACGTTGGAGCGGTTCGCCCAGCGGACGATCGCCGCCACGTCGCGGGTGTCGAGCGGCTGCACCACCGCCTCCGGGCGGGCGCCGTCGTAACGCACGTTGTAGACGAGGCGCGCCGCGTTGTAGCCGGGCGAGCGCGGGAAGTAGACCCGCCCGCGCACCGCCGAGCGGAGCGCACGCGCTGCCAGCTTCGAGAGCGCGGGCTCGGCGAACAGCGCCGCCGCGTCCAGGGGGAGCGTCCCCGCGAGTAGCCCTCCTGCGGCCCCCGCCAGGAACTCCCGGCGATCGAGTCCGGCCACGAGCGCATGCTAACCGGCGGGTCGTCGCGGCGGCTAGGGTGGGCGCTGCCGTGCACGAGGCCGCCGCACCGACGCCGACGGCGAGCTGTCCGCGCTGCGGCGCGGAGGCGCCACCCGCGGCATCGAGGTGCCGCGCCTGCGGCTTCGTTTTCTTCGAGGCCGAGCGGCGGCGCCTCCCACGCCTCCGGCTCGCGCCGTTCGCGGTCGGCGCAGCCGTGGCGGCGGCGGCAGTCGGCGCGGTCCTGCTGGCTCGCGCCGAGCCCGCTCCCTCCCCGCCCGACCCGGCGTCCGCGCGGTCCGCCGAGCAGCGCGCCGAGGCGAGGCTGATCTCGCTCCGCGACGACGATGCGGCGGCCGTACGATGCCCCCGCCGCATCGAGCCCCGGATGACGGTCCGCTGCAGCGTGCTGTACCCGTCCGGCGGCGTGCAGCTGGTCCTCGTGACGCTGTCGCGCAGCGGAGAGCTCGAGGTCGACGTGCCTTAGAGACAGCTCTTAGGCCGCCACCGGCTCCCCGCACTCCTGCGCCTGGCGCTGCCAATCGCACGGCGATTGACGAGCGCCCTCCCTCGGAACGCCGGTCAACTGCCCGCCCGGGCACTCTCCGGCCGCGACCCGGCGCCGTGGGTTCTGGATCCCGACCAAACCCAGCACCCCGCCGAGCGCAACCAGACCGGTCGCGATCCCGATCCCGACATGGAAGGCGGTGACGGAGGCGTCCTGGGCGGCAGCAGTCACCACGGCGCGCACTCTCGGCGGCGCGCTCGCCGGGACGACCTCCGCCAGCGGCTGCTTCTTGGCGTCCGCGACCGCCGGGGCGACGTCGGGTCGCGATGCCATTGCGCCGAGCTTGTCGTCCAGGGCCGAGCCGAACGACGCCGCCACGAGCGCTCCCACCGCCGCGATCGTCACCAGGCCCGCCACGCGGGCGATCGCGTTGTTGACGCCCGAGGCGATCCCGGCATTGTGCTCGTCCGCGTCGGCGAGCACGGTGGCCGTGAGCGGCGCCACCGTCATCGACAACCCGAGCGCGAACACAAGCAATCCGGGCAGCAGATCAGTGAAGTAGTCCACGTCGGCGTCGAGCCGCAGGAACCACGCCAGGCCGGCCGCGGCCACCAGCGGACCAACCCCCATGAAGAAGCGCGGTCCGTAGCGGTCGGCCAGCATGCCGAATCTCGTGGAGAGCAGGAACATCACGATCGTCACCGGCAGGCTCGCGGTCCCGGCCTCGAGCGCGCTGAACCCGGCGACCTGCTGGAGATAGAGCACGAGGAAGAAGAAAAGGAGGCCCAGTCCCGCGTACATGGAGAACGTCTCGACGTTGCCGATCGCGAAGTTGCGCCGCCTGAACAGCGCCAATGGGAGCATCGGGTGCGAGGTGCGCTCCTCCCAGGCGATGAAGCCGGCGAACAGCGCGGCCCCCAGCACGAGCGGCAGGAACACGGCGGGGTCGCCGAAGCCACGCAGCGGCTGCTCGATCAGGCCGAAGGTCATCCCGGCGAGTCCGAGCGCGCACAGCGTCGCGCCCACGACATCGACCCGCGCGTCCGGCCGCTTTGCGCCGGCCGGCACCACCCTCATCGCCAGGACCAGCGTGATGACGACCACCGGGACGTTGATTGCGAAGATCCAGCGCCACGACGCCGTGTCCACGAGCTGACCGCCGATCAGCGGTCCCAGGACGGTGCCGATCCCGCCCCACGCGGTCCAAGCGCCCACGGCCTTGCCGCGCTCCTCGGGCGGGAACACCGTGACGATCGCGGCGAGTGCGGCGGGCGTGAGCAGTGCGCCGAACACCCCCTGCAGCGCCCGGGCCACCACCAGCAGCTCGATCGTCGGCGCGAGCGCACAGAGCAGCGATGTCACGCCGAACCCGCCCACGCCGAGCGCGAACACCCGGCGTTCGCCGAACAGATCGCCCAGCGAGCCGCCGATCAGGAGCAGCGAACCGAGCGTGACGAGGTAGGCGTTCGACGTCCACTGCTGCCCGGCCAGCCCACCGCCGAGGTCGTCGGCGATCGCCGGCAGCGCGACGTTGACGACGGTCGAGTCGACCGTGACGACGGTCGTGCCGAGGATGGCGGCGACCAGTACGAGCTGTTTGGTGCGCGCAGACGACGTACCCGCGCGCGATGCCTCCATCAGGCCGGGCCGGCGCCGTTGACGGAGTCGGCCGTGCGCGGGGGCGGGCCGACGTAGCGCGCGCTCGGCCGGATCAGCCGGCCCTCGCGCTTCTGCTCCATGATGTGGGCCGCCCAGCCGCCGACCCGGGCGCACGAGAACAGCGGCGTGAACAGCTCCGGCGGCACATCGGCGAAGTCGAGCACGACCGCGGACCAGAATTCCACGTTGGTGGCCAGCACCCGGTCGGGCTTGCGGGCATGGAGCTCCGCGAGCGCCGCCGCCTCCAGCCGCTCGGCCACCTCCAGCCGCGGCGCCCCGACCTCACGCGCCGTACGCCGCAGCACCCGCGCCCGCGGATCCTCCGCCCGGTAGACCCGATGGCCGAACCCCATCAGCCGCTCGCCACGGTCGAGCACGTCCTTCACATAGCGCTCGGCGTCGCCGCCGCGACCGACGTCGTCGAGCATCTGCAACACCCGCGACGGGGCGCCGCCGTGAAGCGGTCCCGACAGCGCACCGACGGCGGCCGACAGCGCCGCCGCCACGTCGGCGCCGGTCGACGCCACGACCCGTGCCGTGAACGTCGACGCGTTCATGCCGTGCTCCGCCGCCGCGATCCAGTAGGCGTCGATTGCCTTCACGTGGCGCGGATCGGCCTCTCCGCGCCAGCGAATCAGGAACCGCTCGGGGATCGACCTCGCCTCGTCGATCTCGCGCTGAGGGATCGGCGGCCGCCCAGCCCCGCGGGCGGACTGAGCCACGAACGACAGCGCCATCACCGACACCCGCGCCAGGTCCGCGCGGGTCTCCTCGTCCGAGATGTCGATCAGCTGCCGCAGGCCCCATTCCGGCGCCAGCATCGCCAGGGCCGATTGGAGGTCGGCCCGCGGATCGCCCGTCCGCACCGCCAGCGGATGCGGTTCCGCCGGCGGCAGCCCCGGCTCGTATTCGCCGTCGACGAGCAGACCCCAGACCTTCTCGAACGGCACCCGCCCGACGAGCTCCTCGATGTCCACGCCGCGGTAACGCAGCGAGCCTCCCTCGCGGTCGGGCTCGGCGATCGCGGTATCGAACGCGATCACACCCTCGAGCCCCGAGGGAACCTCGATCAACTCCGCCATCAAGCCTCCTCAACCAGGCTGGGATCGTGACTTATGACCTCGTCACCGACCGCGATCCGGCCGCCGCGCACGATGTCCGCACGCAGGCCGCCGCGGTGGACGAGGCCGCGGAGCACGCCCGGCCGGGTGAGGCCCTCGAGGTGGCCGCAGGGCTCGCACCACTCCTCGCCCACGCACTCCACCTCGCCCACGCTGAAGCGCTTGCCGACGAGGTCGTTGAGGCGGACGCCGCGGGTGAGCACCTGTCGGCGCGACTCGGCGGCGGAGAGCTCCAAGCCGCTGTCCTCGAACAGGCCCTCGAGCGCCTCCGCCTCGATGAGGGTGAGGTTTCGCTCGCCGAAGTAGCGGTCGCCCCGCACGCCCTCGGCCGTGACCTCCACCGCCTCGACGGCCTCGGGGAGCCGCTCGAACTCGGGCGCGATGTGGATTCCCTCCACGGTGCCTGGCATGTCCGGAGGGTACCCTGCCGCCTCATGCGGATCCTCGACGAGCGAGTGGAGCGCTACCTGCAGGAGCTTCGGCCGGAGCGCTCCGAGGTAATGACGGAGATGGAGGCCGTCGCCGAGCGAGACTCCGTGCCGATCGTGCAGTGGGAGACCGGTCGCCTCCTCGCCCTGCTCTGCCGGGCCCTGGACCCCGCCGTGCTCGAGGTGGGCACGGCGATCGGGTACTCGACCCTTCACATGGCCGAGCAGTTGGACCGTGGGCGGGTGGTCACGCTCGAGCGGGACCCCGGCCGCGTCGCGCAGGCGCGCGCGTTCCTCGTGAGGGCGGGCGTCGCCGACCGCGTCGAGCTCGTGGAGGGCGACGCCCTGGAGGTCATCGGGGGCCTCGAGGGGCCCTTCGACCTCCTCTTCGTCGACGCCTCGAAGGGCGAGTACCCGCGCTACATCGAGCTGGCCGAGCCGAAGCTGTCCGAGCGGGCGCTGCTGGTGGTCGACAACCTCCTGATGTATGGCGAGGTGGCGCTGCCCGGGGACGCCGAGACCCAGTGGAGCGCGGACTCCCTGGCCGCGGCCCGCAAGCTGAACGCCGAGCTCATGAGCAGCGAGCGCTGGCTCGCCTCGGTCCTGCCGATCGGGGACGGCGTGGGCCTGGGCGCCAGGCGCTAGGCGACCGCCGCCGCGTCTCCCACCGTGGCCGGGTCCTCTACCGAGCCCGCCGCCCTCCACAGCGCGTCCTGACCGAGCGGCAGGCGTACGGCGCCGCCGTCGGCCACGAGGCGGACCAGGAGCTGCTCGGCGGACTCGTGGTCGGGGACGTAGTCAGGCCCCGGGGCGAGGAGCGCGGCCACCTCCGCCGTGGTCAATCCGCGTGGGAACCGCTCGAGCAGAGGTTCGGGTGAGTCCGGCGGCGGCGTGCGCTCGAGCTCCGCCTCGAGGTTTGCGATGAGGACGTCGTAGGCGAGGATCGGCTGCCACCCGCCGGCGACGAGCCGCCGGCCGTCCCGCTCGAACACGAGCGAGGGCGCAGTGAACCGGACCGGCCCGTCGGAGGTGGAGGTCTTTCCCTGCGCCTCGGCGGGCGTACCCGCGGCGCTCCGAGCCTCGGCCTTGTCGGCCTCGTAGGCCCTCGCGACCTCGGGATCGTCGAGCCGGTCGACGATCGCGTCCGCGTCGATCCCCTCCACGGCGGACAGCGCCGCTCGAATCCGCTCGTCGTCGTCGAGGAGCAGCGGCGTCGTGAAGTTCGCGAGCTGAAGGGCCCGCAGGACGCGCCATTCGCTTCCCGGATCGAGCAGCCGGGCGGCGACGACCGCGCGGCAGCCCCGCCCGGTTCCAGCGGCGCGATCCTTCGGAGCGGACGCGAACGGCATCCCGTAGCGGCGCCGGAACATCATCTGGCGCGTCGCCGCGGTCGCCGGGTCGAACCCGCGCGCCACGAGCTGCCGGGCGTCCTCCCGCAGGCCGATCATGACGAGGTGCCACTCGAGCTGGCCGCCGAAACGCCACTCGAGCACGCGGAACGCCGGATTGGCGGAGTAGGCCCAGGGGCAGGCGGCATCGGTGTAGAGCGTGACTTGGATCATCCTCACGGATGGTAAGTGGTAGACACCTTTGGGCATGAGAGTCTTCGTGGCCGGCGCCACAGGCGCCATCGGCCGCCCACTCCTTCCGAAGCTCGTCGCCGCGGGTCATGAGGTCACCGGCATGACGCGCTCGGAGAAACGGGCCGAGGGTGTGCGGGCGGCGGGCGCGCGGGCGGTCGTCTGCGACGTGTTCGACGCCGACGCCGTGCGCTCCGCCGTAGTCGAGGCCCGTGCGGAGGCGGTGGTGCACGAGCTGACGGCGCTGCCCGATCGGCTCGACTTCCGTGACAAGGAGGCCTATTCGGCCACCAACCGCCTGCGCACCGAGGGCACGCGCATCCTCCTGGCGGCCGCCCGCGAGGCGGGCGCGCGCCGTTTCGTCTGCCAGAGCATCGCCTTCGCCTACGCGCCCACCGGCGAACGGGTGAAGAGCGAGGAAGCTCCGCTGATGGAAAACCTGCCGGGCACCTTCGGGGAGGGGGTCCGCGCCATGGCGGAGATGGAGCGGCAGGTGCTCGAGGCCGAGGGCCTCGAGGGCCTGGTCCTCCGCTACGGCTTCTTCTACGGCCCGGGCAGCTACTACGGCGAGGACGGCTCGACCACCAGGGACGTGCGCCGTCGCCGAATGCCGGTGGTCGGCCGCGGCACGGGCATGTCCTCCTTCGTGCACCTGGACGACGCCGCCGATGCCACCGTGATCGCGGTCGAGCGCGGCGCGCCCGGCGTCTACAACATCGCCGACGACGAGCCGGCCCCGATGCGCGACTGGCTGCCCGTGTTCGCCGAGGCCGCCGGCGCGAAGCGACCGCTGCGAGTGCCCGTGTGGTTGGCGAAGCTGGTGGGCGGCGAAGGGGTAGGCATGTACGCGCTGAGCATGCGCGGCGCCTCCAATGCCAAGGCCAAGCGCGAGCTCGGCTGGCGACCGGCCCACCCGAGCTGGCGGCGGGGCTTCGCGGAGTCGCTGCGGCGCACTTAGGCTCGACTGGGAGCCGGAGCCGCCGCGCCGACGGGCTTCGCCGCCCGCGGAGCGCGCGACGCACGCAGCGTGATCATGACTCCCCCGACGACTAGGGCGGTGGCCACCAGCCGCCGCAACGTGATCGGCTCTCCCAACAGCAGCGCGGCGGAACCCAGGCCGAATATGGGCACCAGCATCGAGAACGGCGCCACGACCGCGGCCGGATAGCGCCCAAGCAGCGACGCCCACGCCGCCCAGCCGACCGTGGTCGCGACGAACGCGATGTAGGCGACGGCGCCGACGCCGCCGAGATCGAGCCCGGACAGGGCGGCGCCGATCTGGTCGGGCCCCTCCGCCGCGAACGAGAGGGCGAGCAGCGGCAGGGGCGGCACCAGGCAGATCCACGTCATGAACCGCAGCGGATCGTCCGGCTTCGCCGCCCGCACGCATATGTTGCCGGCGCCCCAGCCCGCGGCCGCGCCCAGCACGAGCAGGAAGCCGGGCACGGTGGCTCCGCCGTCAAGCCCGCCGGCGACGAGCGCCAGTCCCGCGACGGCGAGGAGAACCCCGCCCGCCTGCACTGCGCCGATCCGCTCGTGCAGAAGCGGCACCGCGAAGGCGATCGTGAACAGCGCCTGGCTCTGCATCAGCACGGAGGCCAGCCCGGCCGGCATGCCCACGTCCATACCGATGAAGAGCAGCGAGAACTGAACGAGCCCGATCGCGACTCCCGCCGCGAGGATCCAGCGCCACGGCGCCGGCCGCGGGCCCCCCAGAACGAGGAGGGGCAGCGACGCCAGCAGATAGCGCAGCGCCGACAGCAGGAGCGGCGGGAAGTCGCCGAGGCCGACCTCGATGATCACGAAGTTGAGGCCCCAGACCGCCGCGACGAGAACGGCGAGAGCGACGTGGACGGACCGCATACACACCATGATCGAAGGGGAGAATCGAAAGGTCCAGTTGCGATTTCTTCTCATGAGCGTAAGCTGCGCTTTCTATGCTCGACGTTCGCCGCCTGCGCGTGCTCCGCGAGCTCGCCGCCCGCGGGACGATCGCTGCCACCGCCGACGCGCTCGGCTACACGCCTCCGGCCGTCTCGCAGCAGATCGCCGCGCTCGAGCGCGAGGCGGGCGTCGCCCTGCTCGAGCGCAACGGTCGTAGGCGCCGGCTGACACCCGCTGGTGAGGAGCTGGTGAGCCGGACGGAGGCCGTCCTGAATGCGCTCGAGGCCGCCGAGGCGGCCGTCGAGCGGGTAACGACCAAGGTCGCGGGAACGGTCCGCCTGGCCGCCATAAACAGCATCCACAACCGCCTGCTCCCTACGGCCCTCGGGGAGCTCGCGCAGCGGCACCCCGATCTGCGCCTCAGCACGCGTGAGCTCGAGCCCTCGGAGAGCCTGCCGGCTCTGAAGCTCGGCGAGCTCGACCTGGCCCTCGCGGCCGAGTACGACTTCGCCCCGATCGAGTCCGACCCCGGGCTCGAGCGGCACGTGCTGGCCGACGACCCGAACCGTCTCGCGGTACCGGCCGGACATCCGGCCGCGGGCGCGCCGCCGGGCAGCGTGCCGATCGAGGAGATCGCGGGCGAGCGCTGGATCGCGGGCCGTGAGGCCACGTTCTGTCACGCGACCGTGGTGCACACCTGCCGCCGCGTCGGCGTCGAGCCGCTCATCGCCCACCGCACGAACGACTTCGACGTCTCCTACGCGCTCGTTGCGGCCGGCGCCGGAGTCGCGATCGTGCCCGCGCTGGCCGGCCCCCCTCCCCCCGGCGTCGCGCTGGTCGAGCCGGTGGGCGGGCTGCCGCGCCGTCGCCTCTTCGCCGCGGTGCGCACGGGAGCGGCTGATCGTCCGGCGGTGGCCGCGGTGCTCTCCGCGCTCGGAGCCGGCGCCGGCGGTTGAGCGCTCACTTCGATACGCCGTACGCGATCGGCAGGAGCACCGTGGCGAGGAAGACCAGGAGCACCCCGGTCGCCATCAGCCCGCGCGACTTCACCAGATGTCCGAAGGCCGCCAGCACGAATCCCAGCCCGAACACCACGATGAAGAACGTCGGCGAGACCCGGAAGTCGCCGCTCTGGTCGGGCCCGCGTCCCGGATCGAGGAAGTCCGACATGGCAAGCAGCAGCGAGGCGCGCAAGGAGGGCGAAAGTATCCTTCGTCCGGTGAGCGGCGAGTTCGAGTCGATCCAGGACGCCCGCGGCCGGCTGGCGGACGTTGGTTACCTCGCGGGCGAATCGGCGGCGCTCGTCACCTACCTGGCGGGAAAGCTCGGCAAGCCGGTCCTGGTCGAGGGGCCCGCGGGCGTGGGCAAGACGGAGCTCGCCAAGGCGGTCTCGCGTGCCACCGGCCGCACGCTGATCCGCCTCCAGTGCTACGAGGGTCTCGACGAGGCCAAGGCGCTGTACGAGTGGAACTACCGCAAGCAGCTGCTGAGGATCCAGACCGAGGCCGCCGACGCGGGGTGGCAGGAGGTCAGGGACGACATCTTCGGCGAGGAATTCCTGCTCTCACGACCGCTGCTCACGGCGATCTCCACGGATCGCCCAGCGGTGCTCCTGATCGACGAGATCGACAAGACCGACCAGGAGTTCGAGGCCATGTTGCTCGAGGTGCTCTCGGACTTCCAGATCTCGATCCCGGAGCTGGGCTTGGTTGAGGCGCGCACCCGGCCGTTCGTGCTGCTCACGTCCAACAACTCGCGCGAGCTGACCGAGGCGCTCAAGCGGCGCTGCCTATACCTCTGGCTGGACTACCCGAGCGTGGAGCGCGAGCTCGAGATCGTGCGTCTGCACGCCCCGGAGCTCGACGAGCAGATCGCGCGCAAGCTCGTCGAAGTGATTCACATGGTCCGCGCGCTCGACCTGAAGAAGCCGCCTTCGATCGCGGAGTCGATCGACTGGGCCCGCGCGCTTCTCCTTCTCGGCGCCGAGGACGTCGATCGGGCCGTGCTCGAAAGGACGATGTCGATCATCGTGAAGCACCGCACCGACCTCGACCTGGTGGCCGAACGCGTGGGGGTCAAGCTGGGCGATGGCCTCGTCGGACAGCAGCGGCAGGCGGGCTAACCCCGCCCTCTACGGCGGCATGCCGCCGGCGAGCGGCCCCGCCGGGATGGCGCCGCGGCTGCTCGAGTTCGCCGACGAGCTCCGTCGCGAGGGCGTTGCGGTGGGCACGTCGGAGCTGCTCGACGCCATCCACGCCCTCGACGCCGTGAGCTGGACCTCGCGGGAGGACTTCCACGAGTCGCTGGCGGCCACTCTCGCCAAGTCGCAGGAGGACCGGCACGTGCTCGATGTGCTGTTCGACCGCTTCTTCTTCCGCGTGGTCGAGCGCGAGGCCGTCGCGCGGGGGCTCACCGAGACGCGCTTTCGGGGTGCGGCCGACCTCGACCTGGACGCCCTCCGCGAGCGGATCCGCGAGGCGATCCGGGCCGGCTCGGACGGCGAGATGCGCGACCTGGCCCGGCTCGCGATCGCGGCGTTCGGACGCCAAGGCGAGGGGTCGGGGGTGATCGGCGTCGACGTCCAGAGGATACGGCGCACGCTCGGGCTCAAGGCCGAGAAGACCGGCGGGGAGGCGCTCGACCCCGACGCGGTGCCGCGCGACGGCCTCCAGGAGTTCGAGCAGCACGTGCGCCGCGAGCTCGAGCGCCAGATGATCGAGCGCACGCAGTCCCTGCCGCCGGCAAAGCCCCTGCGCGAGTTCGACCGCGCGCTGCCGTCGAACCCGGCCCAGGACCTCTCGCAGGTTCATCGTGTAGTGGCGCAGCTGAAGCGGCGGCTCGCCTCGCACGGACGCGAGCACCGCGGCCGGCGCCGCTCGTGGCAGGTCGACGTGCGCCGCACGATGCGTGCCTCGCTCCAGACCGGCGGCGTGCCGCTCGAGCTGAAGTACCGTCCCAAACGCCCGCGGCGGCCGGAGCTCTATGTGCTCTGCGACGTGTCGACGAGCGTCACCAGCGCCAGCGTCTTCTTCCTCTCGGTGCTTCACGCGCTGCACGGCCAGTTCCGCAAGCTTCGCTCGTTCGTCTTCGTGGAGCGAATCTCCGAGGTCACGGACGTGTTCGAGCGCGAGCGTTCGTTCGAGGCGGTCTCGCGCAGGATCGCCACCGACGCCGGGGTCGCGGACGTCTCGGGCTACACGGACTACGGGCGGGTGTGGCTCGAGTTCCTGGACAAGGTCGTGGACGACCTCGACCCGCGCTCGACCGTGATCGTGCTCGGCGACGCGCGCACCAACGGCCGCGAGCCGCACGCGCAGGTGTTCGCGCGCGTGTCGCAGGGAGCCGGTCGCACCTTCTGGATCAACCCCGAGCCGCGGCTCTACTGGAACTACGGCGACTCGGTCATGGCGGCATACGAGCCGCACTGCGACGGCGTCTTCGAATGCTGGACCACCAGGCAGCTCGAGGGCTTCGTGAACGCGATCGCGGAGCTGCACCCGGGCTGATCCCTGCGGCGTTGCGCTTGCGCCCGCTGTCGCCGGCGCATGGCGTCCCGAGCCTGTCGCGCACCTCTGATCAGGTCGTCGGTGCTAGTCTGTACGCAGATGATCTTCATACAGACTGTCTACGCGCTCATCTTCGTGGCCGCCGCTTCAGGTTCGGGCGGAGGTTCACTTCCAGAAAGGAGAAGGGCACATGTGGGCTAACGAGCAAAGCATCGAAACGACCGCTTCGCCCGAGGCGATCTGGCGGCTCTGGTCCGACGTCGCCGGCTGGCCCGAGTGGAACGCCGACATCGAGCACATCGTGATCTCGGGGCCCTTCGCGCCCGGCAGCACGATCACGATGACCCCAGCCGGCCAGGACCCGGTCGAGCTGCGGATCTCCGATGCGGCCGAGCCCCAGTCCTTCGTCGACGAGGCCGACCTCGGCGATGTCGTGGTACGGACCATTCACAGCGTCGAGCGCCTCGAAGGCGGCCGCAACCGGGTCACCTACCGGATGGAGATCAGCGGCCCGGCGGCAGACAGCGTCGGCCCCGAACTCGGACCTCAGATCAGCGGCGACTTCCCCGAGACGCTCGCCGCGCTCGTCGAACGGGCCGAGCGCTGATGGCGCTTCACCCGAGCGAGAGCCCAGGGTTTCTGCTCTGGCGCGCCACACTCCGCTGGCAGCGCAGCGTCGCGGCGGCGCTCGCGCCGCTCGACCTCACCCACGTGCAGTTCGTCTTGCTCGCCTGCACCTGGTGGTTGAACGACCAGGGCGAAGACCCCACCCAGGTCCGCCTCGCGGCGCAGGCCGGCACCGACATCAAGATGACCTCGCAGGTCCTGAAGGCCTTGGAAAAGAAGGGCCTCATCGAGCGCGAGGTCGACCCCGCCGACACCAGGGCGCGGCGACTGCGAGCCACGCCGCGGGGGAAACGGCTCGCGCCGCGGGCAATCGCAGTCGCGGAGGCAGTGGACGCCGAGTTCTTCTCTGAGTTGCCGCCCGCGGACGCCCTGGACTTCCTCCGTCGCCTAGCGCACCTGCCGGAGCCCACTGTCAGGAGCTAGCTCGGCCATGGCCTCCCAAACCTGTATCCGTGAGCGAACAGGCGCAGCGCTTCGCTTTCGCTCCGAGCCCGAGTCGGCATCGTGGAGGTACTCGATATCGACGCTCGAGGATCTGCCGTGGTGAGCGCAACCGACACGATGTGGGCGGTGCGGCTGCACCCGCCAGGAGGCCTCGACGCGCTCGCTCTCGACCGGATTGAAGTGCCGAGGATGGGCCCGGGCGAGGCGCTCGTCCGTGTCCACGCGGCCTCGATCACGCGCGACGAGCTCGAGTGGCCGCTCGAGCGTCTGCCCGCGATCCCGTCGTACGAGCTGTCAGGTGCGATCGCGGCCCTAGCGCCGGACGTGGCCGATCTCGCGGTCGGCGACACCGTCTGGGCTTTGACGAGCTTCGACCGCGATGGCGTTGCTGCCGAGTACACGTCAGTGCCGGCATCGTTCCTCGCGCCAAAGCCGCGCACGCTCGCAGACGTGGAGAGCGCCGCGATCCCGCTGGCGGGCCTGACCGCGTGGCAAGGACTGTTCGAGCACGGCCGGCTCCGCGAGGGAGAGCGCCTCCTGATCCACGGCGCAACGGGCGGGGTCGGCCGGTTCGCGACGCAGCTCGCGCGTTGGCGCGGCGCCTACGTCATCGGGACCTCTTCGAGCGCACCGGTCGACGATGTGCTCGCGCTCGGAGCGCACGAGGCTGTCGACCGAAAAGCTGTGCGCTTCGAAGAGGCGGTCGCAGCGATCGATCTCGTCTTCGACACGGTCGGCGGCGAAGCGCTCGCGCGCTCAGCGGGGCCGCTGCGCGAGGGCGGCAGGATCGTTTCGGTGGCCGAAGAGCCGCCGCCCGCCCTCGGCGAGCAGGCCGACGCGACCCACTTCGTTGTCGAGCCCAGCCGCCACCAGCTGGTCGAGCTCGCCCGACTGGTCGACGACGGCACGGTTCGGCCGACCGTCGACTCGGTCTACGCTCTCCCGGAGGCGCGGCGTGCGTTCGAGCGCCTCACGAGGCCCGGCAAACGCGGCAAGGTCGTGCTCCAGATCTGCGGTTGAGCGCCCCGATGGCGGCCGAGCGCTCTCCTCGGCTGTAGCGGAGGGGAGGGATTCGAACCCTCGGTGGACCATAAGGCCCACAACGGTTTCTCTAAACTGCTGCGCAGACAAGTCAGGGGGGCTCGCGGGCAAGCGGGCTGAGATAGCGTCCTTGGCGAAGTTGCCTCCCGGCGCTGACCCTTCGAACCTGTGGGGTAATGCCCGCGGAGGGAGCAATGCAGACCCAAGCCGAGGCTCCCGCGAAGGAGCCTCTTTCGTACCAGCACACCGGGGTCGCCCTGAGGGGCGTCAACCGGAGGTTCCGCGAGCTCACGGCCCTGGAAGGGCTCGAGCTCGACCTGCGTCCCCGTGAGGTGCTCGCGGTCGTGGGCCCGTCGGGATGCGGGAAGTCAACCCTGCTCGAGCTGGTGGCGGGGCTCCAGCAGCCCGACGCCGGCAGCGTCGTAGCCGCCGGCGCGGCCGACCCGGCCGGCCGGCGGGAGGCCTGCGCCTACATGCCCCAACGTGACCTGCTTCTCCCGTGGCGCGACGCTCTGGGCAACGCGGCGCTGGCGCTCGAGTGCCAGGGCCTGCCGAGAGCCGAGGCGCGGCGCCGGGCGGAGCCGCTGTTCGAGCGCTTCGGCCTCGCCGAGTTCGAGCGCTCGCGCCCGGCCGAGCTTTCCGGGGGGATGCGGCAGCGGGTCGCCTTCCTGCGCACGCTGCTCCCCGGCCGCCCCGTGCTCCTTCTCGACGAGCCCTTCGGCGCGCTCGACGCCATCACCCGCGCCTCGATGCAGGAGTGGCTGGCCGACGCCCTCGCCCGGGAGCCCCGCACCACGCTGCTCGTCACACACGACGTGGAGGAAGCGGTGTTCCTGGCCGACCGCGTGGCGGTGATGTCGGCTCGCCCGGGCCGGATCGTCGCCACGCTCGACGTCGACCTGCCGCGGCCCCGCCGCCTCACGGACCCCAGGGTCGTCGAGCTGCGCCGGGCGGCGCTGGAGGCGCTCGGCGGATGAGGCGTTTTTTCCTCACGGCGGCGCTGCTCGCGGCGTTCATCGCCGCCTGGCAGGGCGTGGCCTCGCTCCACTCGGTCGACGACCTCACGCTCGCCTCCCCCGTCGAGACCTTCGATGCGCTGCGGGACGACTGGTCTCTGCTCTGGGACAACGCCCTCGTCACGCTGGAAGAGGTGCTGCTCGGGCTGGCGGTCTCGGCGACGGCGGGTGTGCTCTTCGCGGTCGCCATGCACCTGTTCCGGCCGCTGCGCGACGCCACCTACCCGCTGCTCGTCGCCTCCCAGGCGATCCCTGTGGTGGTCCTGGCGCCGATCTTCGTGCTCGCCTTCGGCTACGGCATCGGCCCGAAGCTCGCGATCGTGGCCCTGATCTGCTTCTTCCCGATCACCGTCAACCTGCTCGACGGCCTGCGCTCGGTCGAGCCCGAGCTCCTCAAGTTGATGCGAAGCCTTGGCGCCTCGCGCCTTCGCACGCTCGGGAGCGTGGAGCTGCCGGCCTCGCTTCCATACCTCTTCAGCGGCCTGAAGATCGCTGCTGCCGTGTCCGTGATCGGGGCCGTCTTCGGAGAGTGGGCCGGCGCGGACGAGGGCCTCGGCCGGCTCGTGCTGCTGGGGAACAACCAGCTGCAGACCCCGCGGGTCTACGCCGGCATCGTGATCCTCACCCTGATGGCGGTGGCGCTGTTCGCGCTCGCCGCCCTGGCGGAGCGCGTCGCCTGCCCCTGGAACCGACAGGAGCGGCCCGTATGAGACGAGCGCTGCCGCTCCTGCTCATGCTTTTCCTGGCCGTCCTCGTGGGGTGCGGCGAGAAGGAGGACGTGCTCGAGCCGAAGGGTTCGAAGCACTTGGAGCTGATGCTCGACTACTTCCCGAACGCCGACCACGCCGGCATCTACGCGGCCCAGGCGGACGGCGACTTCGAGGAGGCCGGACTCGACGTCGCGATTCGCCAGCCGCCGGACCCGGCCGCGCCGCTCAAGCAGCTCGCCGCCGGACGCGCGGACCTGGCGATCTCGTACGAGCCCGAGGTGTTCCGCGCGCGCGACCAGGGCCTGCCCGTGGTCAGCGTCGGCGCGATCGTGCAGAAGCCGCTCACCTCGATCATCTCGCTGCCGGAGGGGAAGATCAGGGGGCCGGCCGACCTCGAGGGCAAGACGGTGGGCACCGCCGGGATCGACTACCAGTCCGCGTACCTGCACACGATCCTGCTCGAGGCCGGCGTCAGGCCGGACACCGTGAAGGAGCGCAATGTCGGCTTCGGCCTGACGCCTGCCCTGCTCACGGGGAAGGTCGACGCAGTGCTGGGCGCGTTCTGGAACTACGAGGGCACCGAGCTGCGGCTGAAGGGAAAGCACCCGCGGATCATCCGCATGGACGAGGCCGGCGTGCCGATCTACAACGAGCTCGTGCTCGTCGCAAACGAGCGCTCGCTCGATCGCAACGCCGAGAAGATCCGCGCGTTCATCGGCGCGCTCTCGCGGGGCACTCGCGACCTGCGCGAGGACCCCGACAAGGCGATCGAGGGCCTGCTCGAGGCGAACCCCGATCTCGATCCCGAGCTGCAGCGGGCGGCCGTCAAGGTCACGCTGCCGCTCTTCTTCCCCCCGCGCGGGAAGCCCTTCGGCTGGCAGGACCCCGAGCAGTGGGACGCCTTCGCGGCGTGGATGAAGGACAACCGCCTGCTCGAGCGCCCGCCCGACGCGCGCGCCTCCTACGACAACCACCTGCTGCCGGGCTCGGGTCTCTGAGGCGGGTCAACGCTCGCCGACTTCCGGGCTGAGCACCGGCTTCACGTCGACGATCGGCGTTCCGTCCAGGGCTTCGAGATTGCGCACCAGGACTCGGTTGCCGGCGATGGAGGCGATCTCCACCGGGTGCAACCCGATCGGGTTCGGTCGGTGCGGGGAGCGGGTGCCGAACACCCCCTGCTGCGGTCTCGAGGTGTCGCCGCGCGGATGCACGCTCAGAACGTCGCGCCGGGCACGGTCGAGCCAGGTGAGGACGATCACATGGTCTCCCGGGCCGAGACCCTCCAGTGCGTCGAGCACCGTGCCGTCGAACACGAGCCAGGCGTTGGGCGCCCCCTCGTCGCCCTGCTTCGGGGCCGATGCGGCATCGGTCAGGGGAGACTCGACCCTGCCGATCGCCTTCACCTCGAAGCCCGCCATCAGCCTCGGCGCTTGCTCAGGCGGAGCGCGGTCCAGCTCGCGTCGGCGGTCCAGCCGCCGTCGACGGGTAGCGCAACTCCATTGACGAAGCCGCTGCGTGCGGGGTCGGCCAGGAAGGCGACGGCCGCGGCGACGTCATCGGGAGCGGCGAAGCGCCCCATCGGCGCCTGCTCGGTGATGTCGGTGTCCACGTAGCCGGCCGCCTCCTGGTCCGCGACGTCCATCCCGGTCTTCACCCACCCGGGACAGACGGCGCTCACGCGCACGCCCCGGCCACCCCATTCGGCCGCCAGCGTGCGGGTCAGCCCAACCAGGCCGTGCTTGCTCGAGTTGTAGGCGGCGCGATCGGCGACGGCGCGCAGCCCGGCGATCGACGCGACGTTGACGATCGAGCCGGCGCCCGCCTCCAGCATCATCCGCCCGAACGCCTGGCAGAGGAGGAAGGGGCCGGTCAGATTCACCTCGAGCACTCGCCTCCACTGCTCCGGCGACGTGTCCTCGGCGGGTGCGATGCACGAGATTCCGGCGTTGTTGACGAGCACGTCTACGCGGCCGAACCGCTCGCGCACCTGCTCCACGGCGGCCGTCACGTCCGCGTCCGCCGACACGTCGCAGGCGATCCCGAGCGCGTCGGCGCCCCTCGTGCGCAGCGAAGCGAGCGTTTCGGCCGGCTCGCGGAGGTCGATCAGGGCCAGGGCATATCCCTCCGCCCCAAGCGTCTCGGCCACGCTGCGGCCGATCCCCTGGGCCGCGCCCGTCACGACCGCGACCACCGGTGTTAGCGCTCGTCGAGATTCAGCGCCAGCGAGTTGATGCAGTAGCGCTGCCCCGTGGGACCGGGCCCGTCCGGGAACACGTGGCCGAGATGGCTGCCGCAGCGCCTGCACCGGACCTCGGTGCGGACCATCCCCAGGCTGCGGTCCTCGCTCAGCTCGACCGCGTCCGCCACCGCCGGCTCGGTGAAACTCGGCCAGCCGGTGCCGGAGTCGAACTTGGCGCCCGAGCTGAACAGCTCGTTCCCGCACGCGCCGCAGCGGTACATGCCGTCCGCCTTCGAGTAGGTGTATGCGCCGGTGAAGGGCGGCTCCGTGCCGGCCTCACGCAGGATGTGGAAGCGCTCCGGCTCGAGCTCCTCGCGCCACTGCTGGTCGGTCTTCTGAAGCTTGTCGGTCATCGGTCCCTCAGTAGGTGGACGTCGACTAGAAACGAACGCGAGGCGGCCACCTCCACGCGCCTGCCGCGCCTGGCGCCCCTGCGCAGCCGAAGCGCCGCCGCCGACCGCGGCCGGCGCAGCACGCGAACGAGCACGAAGGCGGCGATACCGAGCAGGAACCCACCAGTGGCAGCCGCCACCGCTGCGGGCAGCGAGGCGTCGCGCGGCCGCTCCACCGGCCGCGGCTCGGCGAGCACGGGCAGCGGGCGGACGTCGAGCTCGTCCTCCTGAGGATCGGGAAGTGCGGGCGGTTCGGGCATCGCAGGCGAGTGTATAGGTGCGCTCAGAGGGCGCGTTCGTACATCCGATACTTCCTGCAAATTCGTGCGCCGAGGGCCTCCATGCCGCGGTTGAGACCCTTGTTCGTCTCGAGGACCCAGCCGGCCTCGCCCCACTTGATCCGGGTCGCCTCGGACATCGCGAAGTGCTCCATGTAGAGCCCGGCGGCGACGCCGGTGTGCTGGTAGGCGGGCCTGACGCCGAGGAAGCCGATGCGGCAGCGGTCGACGATCGTGTGCCGTCGCAGGTAGTGCCACCACCCGAACGGCAGGATCCGCCCTCCCATCCGCTTCAGCACCTCGTTGATGTCCGGGATGGTGATCGCCACTCCCACCGTCTCGCCGTCCGCGTTCTCGGCGACCATGAACCAGTCGCGATCGAAGACCAGGTGGAGCTCCTGCGCGTAGGCGTCGAGGTCCTCCTTGGAATAGGGGACGAAGCCCCAGTTCGTGGACCAGGCCTCGTTGTAGATCTCGGCGAAGGAGTCGAGCTCCCGGCGCAGGTGCCGCCGGCTCATCTTGCGGATCGTGATGCCGTGCTTCGGCTCGAGCTCGTCGGACAGCCTGCGGATTATCGGCAGGATCTTGTCGCGGTCCGAGATACGCAGCTCCCACATGAAAAGGTCCATCGCCTTCTCGAGCCCGGCCTCCTCGCAGAGGCGCTGGTAGTACTGCGGCTGCCACGGCTGGCGAACGAGCGGCTCGCGCTCGAAGCCCTCGATCATCACCCCGCTCTCGTCGTTCATCGTGAAGTCCATCGGCCCGACCATGCGCTCGCGCCCGCGCAGGCGCAGCCACGCGGCGCCGGCGTCGAGCAGGGCCCGCATGGCCTCGGGGTCCTCTTCGAGCTCCAGGAACCCGAACATGCCCCAGGCGTTGTGATGGAACGCGTTGAAATTGCGATCGATCTGCGCGCTGATCCGGCCAACCACGCGTCCCTCCCGGCGTGCCAGGAACAGTTCGGCCTGACCGTGCTTGAAGAAGGCATTGAACCGAGGGCTCAAGAACAGGCGGCGCTCGATCCTGAGCGGTGGGATCCAGGGGGTGCCGGTAGCATGCAGCCGGAACGGGAGCTCGACGAACTCGCGCCGGTCCCCGCGCGACCGCACCGGTCGGACCTCCACGGACACGGCGCGGCACCCTACATGCCAACCGCCATCGATCTCTTCGAGAAGGCCCGCCGCCACGAGCGGCTGGAGCAGCTGCGGGCCGCCCGCGAGCACGACCTGATGCCCTACTTCCGCGTGCTCGAGGGCCCCGCCGGCCCGGTCGTGGAGATGGAGGGGCGCGAGCGGATCATGCTCGGCTCCAACAACTACCTCGGGCTGACCGGCGATCCGCGCGTAAAGCAGGCCGCCCGCGACGCGCTGGAGCGCTACGGCACGGGGCTGACGGGGTCGCGCTTCCTGAACGGCACCCTCTCGCTGCATCTCGAGCTCGAGCAGGAGCTGGCGGACTGGATGGGGGAGGAGGGAGCGCTCGTCTTCACCACCGGCTATCTGGCGAACACGGGCGCGATTGGCACGCTGCTCGAGCCCGGCGACACCGTGATCTGCGACTCGGGGGACCACGCCTCGATCCTCGACGCCGTCTCGATGTCGCGGGCTCGCATCCGGCCCTTCCGCCACAACCGCCTCGACAAGCTCGAGACGATGCTCCAGCGGGCGGAGTCCGATGGCGGCGGGGTGCTCGTCGTCGTGGACGGCGTCTTCTCGATGGAGGGCGACCTGGCGCCGATACCCGACATCGTGGCCCTCTGCCGCGAGCACGGCGCGCGGCTGATGATCGACGAGGCGCACGGCGTCGGGGTACTTGGTGCCCGCGGCGCCGGCGCCTCCGAGGCGTTCGGCGTCGAGGACGAGGTCGACCTGCGCATGGGCACCTTCTCGAAGTCGCTCGCCTCGTGCGGCGGATTCCTGGCCGGCCCGGCGGACGTGATCGACTTCCTGCGCGTCCAGTCGCGCTCGTTCATGTTCACGGCCGCCGCGGTACCGGCCGCGGTCGGCGCGGCCCGCGGCGCGCTCGCGATCATCCGTTCCGACGAGGGCCCTCAGTTGATGGCCAAGGTGCTCGACAACGCACGCTACCTCCACGACGGTCTGGGGGACCTCGGCTACCACGTGCTCGACGCAAACCGGCTACCGGACGGCTCCGAGGTGATCACGCCGATCGTGCCCGTGCTGGTGGGCGACGACTGGGAGGCCGTGCTGCTCTGGAAGGCCCTGTACGACGCCGGCGTCTACGTGAACGTCGCGATCTACCCCGCCGTCCAGCGCGGCGGCGCGCTGCTGCGAACCAGCGTGATGGCGACGCACGAGCGCGAGCACCTGGACCGGGCGCTGGGCGTGTTCGAGCGGGTGAAGGACGAGGTGGCGGAGACCGTGCCACCGGTCGCGAGCGAGCCGCCGGCGGCGGCGCCCGAGGCCGGAGGGGACGAGGTCCGCTCGGGTTCGTAGCGCAGCGGTCGCCAGCCACCATACGGAGCAGCATGAAACACAGCGCTCTCGGAGGTCTGGCACTCCTGCTCTTGGCGGTGACTATCGCCACCTGTGGCGACGACGCAGGTCGGGAGCCCGTTGACTCGAGCACGGCGGGGACGATCGCCACGGGCCTGAGCGTGCCCTGGGGCGTCGCCTTCCTGCCCGGTGGGGACGCCCTGGTGAGCGAGCGGACCACGGGCCGCATCCTTCGCATATCGCCGGACGGCCGGCGCCGGAGGGTCGTGATGCGGATGCCGGGAGTCGACACGAACAGCGGCGAGGGCGGCCTGCTGGGACTCGCGCTGTCGCCCAGCTATGCGAGCGACCGCTGGGTGTACGCGTACTTCACAAGCGCGAGCGACAACCGGATCGTCCGCTTCCGGCTCGGCGGCGGGATCCATCCCGTGCTGACGGGGCTTCGTCGCGGGGTGATCCACGACGGCGGCCGGATCGCCTTCGGCCCCGACGGCAAGCTGTACGCGGGAGTCGGGGAGACCGGACACAGCGCCCTGGCGCAGAACCTGCGATCCCTCAACGGAAAGATCCTGCGCATGAACCCCGACGGCAGCGCCCCGAGCGACAACCCCTTCCCGGGCTCGCTCGTCTGGTCGTACGGACATCGCAACGTGGAGGGCCTCGCCTGGGATCGAAGCGGGCGCCTGTGGGCCACGGAGTTCGGTCAGGACGAGTTCGACGAGGTGAACCTGATCAGCAAGGGGCGGAACTACGGCTGGCCCGAGGTCGAGGGCAGAGGGCCCACGGACGGTGGACGCTTCACCAATCCACGGGTCACCTGGCCGACCTCCGCGGCGTCACCGAGCGGGGCAGCGATCGCGGGCGGCACGATGTACATCGGAGCCCTCCGGGGCGAGGACGTGCTGCGCGTACGCCTGAACGGCTCGCGAGTGAGGAAGCTGAGCCCGCGGCTACGGGGACGCTACGGGCGCATCCGCACCGTCGTGCAAGCGCCCGACGGCTCCCTGTGGGTCACGACCTCGAACCGCGACGGCCGCGGGCGCCCACGCAGCGGAGACGACCGCATCGTGCGGATCCAGCCGTAGGAAGGGGCGACTTCACCCGCCCGCGCGGGTGGTCAGCTACGGTCGGAGGCATGGATCGCCGCACGAGATCGCTGCTCTTGCTGGCCGGCGCATGCGCGGCGCTCTTCGTGCTCGTGCTCGCGGCGGCCTACCTGTGGCATCCGGGGCGGTCGCTCGACCTGGCCGGCCTGACCGGCTTCGTCTCGGCGGACGACGGATGGCGCGAGACCCTCGCCGCGTGGCTCGTGCGGCTCGGCGACCCACCCGCGGTGGCGCTGATGGCCCTCGGCCTCGCCGGGCTCGCCGCGGCGCGCGGGCGTCCGCGGGTCGCCCTGGCCGTGCTCCTGCTGATCGCTCTCACGAGCGTGTCGGGCCAGTTGCTCAAGGAGCTGCTTGCGCATCCGCGTCCGCAGGCCGCGGGGCTCGACTTCACGCTGGGTCCGGAGGCGTTCCCGAGCGGCCACGCCACCGCCGCCATGTCGCTGGCCCTCGCCGCGGTGCTCGCCGCTCCCCGCCGCGCCCGGCCGGCGGCCGCGCTCCTCGGAGCGCTGTTGGCGCTCGCCGTGGGCGCCTCGGTGGTCGCCGGCGGCTGGCACTTCCCCAGCGACGTCGTGGGCGGCTACCTGCTCGCGACGGGCTGGGCTCTGGTTCTGGCGGCGGCGCTGAGCGAGGCCGACCGCCGCTTCCCCGCAACCGACCGCTGGGCCACCACGGCCGTGGGGCGAGCGTTCGACCGGACGGCCGCCGGGGGGCTGGCTGCGGCCGCGCTGGGCGCGGCGGCGTGCACGGCACTCGTGGTCCTCGCCGCACTGGCGGCCGACCCAGCCGGGGCCACCGGCTTTGCCCGCGACCACACGACTTCCTTGGCAGTGGGGGTCGCCGTGGCCTCGGCAGCACTGGCGCTGCCGGCCGCACTAGCCGCGCTCCTCGGCTGGCGCGACCAGCGCCCTTCGGGGCACGACACAAGGCGGCCGAAGCTGCTCGGCTGAGCCGGCCGATCACGGCCGGGCGCCCGCCGCCGGGCGCGGCCGACACGGCCCCAGACGCACGGCGGGCCGCCCGAAGGCGGCCCGCCTGCGCATCCGCGCGTCGCGCGCCGGCTACCGCAGCAGATAGCCGACCGCGCGTCGCATCACCTCGTTCCGGTTCGCCTGGCCATTCAGACCCTCGAACCCGAACCCGAAGTAGAGGGTGTCGTCGGTCTGAGTGATGGAGGCGTCCTCGAACGGAATCCTCTCCGACTGGATCCAGTCGTTGAGGTTGGTCGAGGGGCCCTCCGGATGGGCGCCCGGCACCGTCCAGCCGCCGAGGTCCGTCTCGAAGGACGTCTCGGCGAGGGTGCTGCCGCCCACGGTGACCGTCGTGTCGTCGACCAGCGCGCCCGGCACCGCCAGCGTGCCCCAGTCGGTGGCGAACACGATCGACACCTCGACCTGCTGTCCTGCGAACTGATCCAGGTTCACCTGCCAGTGCTGCCAGCCACCCGAGTTGCCGGTGGCCGCATGCCACGCACCGGTTGTGCCCTGCGGAGTGCAGTCGTCGTCCGCGTCGCCTGGGCCATTCGGGACGAACGTCTGGTAGTGCCCCAGGTGGTTGTGGAGCTGCTCGATCCAGCCGGACGGGCAGCTCGATCCCACGTCCTGAGTCGTGTGACCGTTCGCGTCGGGCAGCGTCGTCCAGTTGTCCTGGCCGACCAGGTGGGCCTCGACGAACACGAAGTCCCAGCCGTTCTCCGTGTTGAACGACGTCCAGAACGAGAGCTCGCCGGAGCTCGCTCCGCCCAGATCGATCGTCCGCGTCAGGCGCTTGTACCCGGTATTGGCGTTCTGTGAGTACATGTAATGCGTCCCCGTGTGCGGATCGAACGGCGCCCCGCCCGGAAGCACTCAATCGGCGGGTCGTCGCTCGCGAACTGCGGGTACGTCGCCGGGTCGAGGATGCTCGAGGTGACCAGGTGGTTCGACGTGCCGAGGCCGTCACCCTCCTGGTTCCCCGCGCTGTCCGGGCCGTTGAGCCCCAGGTCCGGCAACCCGTCAAACGGACCACCGGCCAGACCCCTGACCGGGAAGACGCCGCCGGCCGGGTTCAGGCCGCCGCCGTCGCTGCGCACGTACGACCCCAGGTAGTACTGGAGGAAGTCGTTGCTCAGCGGTTGGCACTCGGTCGTGAGCAGGTTGCCGTCGCAGAACGACAGCGGCTGCCCCGCCGGCGGATACTCAACCAGGTCGTACTGGCGTCCCGCGTTGACGCCGGTGAACAGCAGGCGACCGCCCTCGTTGAGGAAGTCGCGCACCGCCATCGTCGTCTCGTGCGCTTCGAGCCCAGCCACGCCCGGCTGCGCGCTCGCGCGGGTCACGTTGTCGTTGCCCGTGTACCAGATGACAGCGTCGTAGTGGCTCAGCACGCCGAGCGGGTCCGGGGGCTTCCGACCCTCCGCGTCGATGTTGTACACGTCGTGCGCGATGCGATTGGCGTCGAGCGCGTTCGTGTAGTAGTCGAGGTAGAAGGGCCCGTTGGTGCTCGGGTAGGCGGGGAGAGCCGAGTTCCCGGTGCAGTCCTCCGCCGCTAGCACCAGCACTCGGGCGTCCGAATCCGATCTCACCGAATAGGTGAACGAGCGGCTTTCGATGTCATCTCTCGGGCCGCGGCGTTCCCCTCGGCGACGAACCAGACCTCCACCCCGTCGCCCGGGTCGGTCCCCCGGACCTGGCCGCGCCACGCGGTGGTACCAGTAGTCGCCCTCGTCGCCGTACCTCTCTCCGCCCTGCCACTCGGTCGTCCGGCCGGAGCGCTCGTGGCCGCCGTTGATGCGGTACTTGAGCGTGATGCGGCCGATATCGCGGCGCGCGTTGACCTGTACGGTCTGCGGATCGCCGAAGGAGACGTCGAACCTGTCGAGCACGAAGTCCGGCGCCTCGTTGCCGAGGTGGCTGACCGGCCGATCCGGAGTCGCCGCCGAGCGCAAAAGATCGAGCGAGAACTGCACGTGCTTCTCGAAGTCGGCCTGCACGTCCGCCTCCACGTCCTGGAAGACGAAGCCGCTTCCGGAAGCGGCAGGGGTCCCCTCGGGCGTGAACGACTGCACCCTGTCCCGCTGGTACAGCGTGTCGTTCGTCTCGCCGTTGGTGGTGTAGAGCTCCGCCCCGACGTCCGGGTCGAAGCCCGGGATCGCCGGGTTGTCGTCGTCACCGGCGAGCGTTGTGAAGATCGGCTCCTCGGCGAAACGCGTGTCCACCTGCCAGCCGGGCGGCCACAGGATCAGCGGCCCGAACGTGTGGTCGTTCTTGTTCGAGGTGAAATGCACCCGGTCGACGAGCGAGAGGAACGCCCGCGTCTCGGGCTCCGAGGCCGGCGCCGTACCGCGGTACGTCTCACTCGAGGTGTCGGTGTTCGACCCCTCGTCGTCGTAGCGCCAGCGCGTCGGGAAGTTGCGGTTGGTGTCGACGCCGTCGACCGAGGTGATCTGCCCGTCACCGTTGATGTCGTGCAGGTTCTTGCGCCACAGCCGGTTCTCGGGGTCGAACGTGAAGTCGTAGCCGTCGGGATTGGCGACCGGGATAAACCAGGCCTCGTTCCGGCTCAGCAGCCTGGTGATCTCCCTCGCCGACACACCCTCGACGGGTTGGCCGTCGGTACCAAGTGCCACGCCGCTCTGACCGAAGTTGGTGACGAACAGCTTGAGGGTGCGCATGTTGACCTCGCCGGCCAGCCACTCGCGCGCGTGCTGGAGCGCCGAGTAGAGCACCGCCGGCCGCCGGCCGTCGGGCACCCGGTCGGCGTTCCTCGTTACGCGCATGGCGTAGATCGGCAGGCCTCTGAGCGAGTGGCCGATCGTGACCAGCTCGGTGATCCGGTCGTAGCGGTCCGCCAGCTCCCTCAGCTGCGTGACGAGGTTCTTGGTCGGGTTGCCGGCCGCGCCCGACAGCTCCACGTCGGTGCGGGCATACGGGCGCCAGACCTGCCAGCCGCCGGCGGCCTGCGCCGCCGCAACCCGCTGGGCCGTCTGGCCGCGCCGATTGCGCAGCAGCTTCGCCCGCAGACCGGCCTTGGCAAGCCTGTCGATCCGCAGGGCGGTCGCAACGATCTCGAGGCCGCCCCGCCGCTGCCCCTCGCTGATGTCGAAGCCCTGACGCTCCAGCTCTAGCAGCTGCTTTGCGCCCTTTGCGTTGACCTGGTGGCGTTCAGCCGGTCCGCGGCCGCGGAGGCCGGGACGGCGAGCGCCAGCGTGGCGAGCGCCGCCAGCGCGACGCCTGCTCCGCGTAATGACATTCGTCCCTCCCCATCTGAGGTGTAGACGGCAATCCCTCCGCCCGAAATCGTGCGCCAGGCTATTGCCCCGGGCGCCCGTTCACCATGCCCCGTATCGGGGACGCCTACGTCCTACCCGCTCGCCCGCCCTGCTATGCGCTCTTCGCGGGGGAGCGGCATCGCGCCAACTTCCGTGGACGCCCGCCCACGACGCCAGCGCAGGCGGGCAACGACCGCGCCGAGCCCGGGAGGCAGACGGCCGTCGGTCGACAGCCAGGAGCCGGCGAGGATCAGCAGCAGACCCACGACGGCTCCGGCGGTCACGTTCTCGCCGAGGATCGCCACTCCGAGAGCAAGCGCCACCACCGGGTTGACGTAGGTGATGATCGTCGCCCGGCCCGGGCCGACCTCGGCGATCAGACGGAAGAAGAATAGGAAGGCGAGCGCCGAACAGACCAGGCCGAGCACGGCCACCGAGGCGAGCGCCTCCGCCGATGGGGTGGTCTCGGGCAGGTCGGCGGCTGCGAAAGGCGTGACCAGCAGTGTGGCGATCCCGAGCGAAGCGGCCACTGGGCCGAGCGGGTCGACGTCGGAGAGCCGGCGCTTGACGATCATCGGACCGATCGCGTAGCAGACCGCCGCGAGGAGGATCGCGCCGGCGCCGACGAGCTCGGCGCCGCGCCCGCCGATGTCGATGCCCACGAGGGAGGCCACGCCGGCGAAGCCGACCAGCATGCCTACGAGGCGGGTGCGCGTGGGGCGCTCGGAGTGGTCGAAGCGCAGGGCGAGCAGAGCGACCACGAGCGGCACCGCGGCGATCAGGATCGCCGTCAGGGAGGACGAGATCCGGACCTCTCCGAAGCCGATCAGCGGCCAGGGGATCGCCATCTCCACCGCCGCGAAGATCGCCAGGGTTTGCCAGCGGGCACGGAGCCCGCGGAGGGCGCCCATCTTCCAGGCGATCGGCAGGAGTACCGCCGCCGCGATCGCCAGTCGCGACCAGGCGACGAGGCTCGGCGACATCTCGTCCACCGCCAACTTGATGAAGAGGTACGGCATGCCCCAGATCACCGAGACCGCCGCGAAGAGGGCCCAGCCGCGCGCAGTCACGACCGAGCCTCCGCTGGTGTTTCGGCGAGCGAGAAGCAAGTCCGGCAAGGATCGAGGGCGCAGTCGATGCAAGAGGCATCGGCGAGCACCGAGGAGGCCGGCGGACGCAGCTTTGCAGCCGCCGAAACACGGCGGAGGCGACGGAGTGAGCGCAAAGAGGTCACGTGATTGCCCTCAGTCCCGCGGCCGTCGCGGCCGCGACCAGGATCACAACGAGCAGGGGCGCGCGGAGCAGGACCGCCACTCCGCCGGCCAGCAGGCCGGCCCCACGCTCGTCTATGACGAGCGACTCGTCGCTCGCGAAGGACTGGGTGGCCACGAGCGCGGCCAGCAGGGCGGGAGCCAGAAGGTTAACCACCCGCGATGCGCTCACGGGCAGCTGACGCTCGCCGGCGAACACGGGGCCCGCCGCCTTGAGCCCGATCGTGGCGACGCCCACGACGAGAACGGCGATCCAGGCGGCGCTCACGACGGAGCCTCCGGTGCCGAAACCCGGCGGAGGTGAGGGAGTGAGCGCATAAAGCTCACGACGGAGCCTCCGGTGGTGTTTCGGCGAGCGAAAAGCAAGACCGGCAAGGACGCAGGGCGCAGTCGATGCCGGAGGCATCGGCGAGCACCGAGGACGCCGCCGGGCGCGGCTTTGCAGCCGCCGAAACCCGGCGGAGGTGAGGGAGTGAGCGCATAACGGTCACGTCGAAGCCTCCTGCGGTCGGGCGTCGCGGGAGGCCGGGCGCCGGGCGGGCGAGCCCGGCTCCGCGCGGCCGTCATGTCGCCCGCTACCCTCGCCGGCCGGCGGGGTCGCGGGGAGGGAGCGGGGCCGCGTCAGGCCCACGAGGCAGGCGGCCGTCGCGGCGATCACGGGGACGCCGGCCGGGGTGATCGGCGTCAGCGCGAGCGCGATGCCCGCGCCGAGCAGCGCTGCGGCCACCGGCGTGCGAGAGCGAAGGAGGGGGGCGAGGAGCGCGAGGAAGAGCGCCGGGAAGGCGGCGTCGAGACCGAGGGTCGCGGGATCCGCGAGGCTGTCGCCGGCGGCCACGCCGATCGCGGTGCCGGCGTTCCAGCCGAGGTAGAGGAAGGCGCCCGCGCCCAGCATGACCCTGCGGTCGAAGCGGCCGTCCCGGTTCGAGAGCGCCCAACTCTCGTCCACCAGCAGCTGGGCCTCGAGCAGGCGGCGAAGGCGCCCGCCACGGAAGACGTCCGCGGCCGCCAGCGCCATCGGCCCGTAGCGGGCGTTCAGCAGCACAGCCGCGACGATAGCGGCGGTGACCGTTCCGCCGGCCCCGAGCACCGAGACGA
The DNA here is from genome assembly GCA_036519295.1 of Thermoleophilaceae bacterium. Taxonomy (GTDB): domain Bacteria; phylum Actinomycetota; class Thermoleophilia; order Solirubrobacterales; family Thermoleophilaceae; genus JACVRW01. The sequence continues at coordinate 4,474 of DATDLN010000070.1, read as the reverse complement.
CCGCGAACTGGGCGGAGCCGGCGAAGGTGGTGGCCGACATCACGAGCGAGGCGGGGGCGCCCATCCCGGCGGCCTGGGCGAGGACGCCGAACGAGGCGCCGAAAGCGACCACCGCCGGGATGAGCGGCAGCACGGCGCGAACACCGGCGCGGTAGCCGGACCAGCGCTCGCGGCGGCGCGGCGAACGGGCACTGGTGCGCGGTGATTCTGGCATGGAGGCGAGTACGCTAGCCGTGGTATGGAGAAACAGACGCCTCATCGAAGGATGTGTGTGTGATGGCGGATCGACTCGAATTTGATTCGGTTACGCGGGCGCTACTCAGCGAGCTTCAGAAGGATGCGCGACAGACGAACAAGGCGCTCGCCGAGAAGGTGGGGCTGGCGCCCTCGACCTGCCTGGAGCGCGTACGCGAGCTGCGTGCCCGCGGCGTGATCAGCCGCTTCAGCGCGGTCGTCGAACCGGCCTCGGTCGGTCGCCCGATGGAGGCGATCCTGTCCATTCAGCAGCGCGCCGCCGAGCGTGAGGCGATCGAGACCCTCCTCGAGGACTGCGCCGCGCGTCCCGAGACCGTGCGAGTCATGGCCCTGACCGGCACCACGGACTTCATCGTCCACGTGGCGGTCCGCGACATGGCCCATCTTCGCGACCTCGTCTGGAGCCTCACCGAGCGCCGCGAGGTCGCCCGGGTGCAGAGCTCCCTCGTCTTCGCTCGCGTGGAAGGCTCCGAGATGGTGCCGCTCGACTGAGTATCCGGATTCCCTGGTTGCGTCGCACGTAACCATCTATACCCAATAGGCGGTACCATAACACCAACTAACCGGCTTTGTCAGTTATGCGCACTCCAACCGCGAATAAGCTCGAGTGGAAGCGATGACCCCCGGCGAATCGACCCCCGCGAAGACGGCGCCGCACCCGCTCTACCTGGTGCAGCGCTTCGTCAACAGCGTCGATCGCGAGACGGGCGAGGACGAGCTCGAGAGTCCCGACGCGCTCCGCAGCTGGCTAGCCGAGCGCGACCTCCTCGACGCGGCCGAAGGGGTCAGCGAGCCCGACCTCGCTCGGGCGCTCGACGTGCGCGAGGGCCTGCGCGCCGTTCTGCTCGCGAACAACGGCCTACCGCTCGACGAGGAGAAGGTCGAGCGCCTCGACCGTGCGGTCCGGGGCGCCGCCGTGCGCGTCCGCTTCCGGCCCGGCCAGGACCCCGAGCTCGTGCCGGACAGCGCCGGCGTCGAGGGCGCCATCGCCCGGCTAATGGCGATCGTCGCCGCCGCCGTCGAGCACGGCCGCTGGGAGCGGCTCAAGGCCTGTCCGCGAGAGGAGTGCGAGTGGGCCTTCTACGATCGCTCGAAGAACCGCTCCGGCCGCTGGTGCCAGATGGAGGTGTGCGGCAACATCGAGAAGGCGCGCGCCTTCCGCGAACGCCGGCGCGGCGCCCCCGCCTAGCCGCGACGGCTACTCGACGGTGTGGACCTTGAATAGGTTCGTGCCGCCGGCGCTTCCAGCGGGCAGGCCGGCCGTGATGCCGATCTTGTCTCCCGCGCGCGCCAGCCCGGCGCGGATCGCGGCCTCGGCGCAGGACTCGATCAGGTCGAGCGTCTCGAGTGGCTCCTCGTGCAGCTGCGGATGCACGCCCCACATCAGCTGGCAGCGCCGGACCACCTCGGCGCGCGGCGAGAGCGCGAGCACCGGCGCCTTGGGCCGGTAGGCCGAGATCAGCCTTGCGGTCGTGCCGGTGTTGGTCGGGGAGACAATGCATTTCAGCCCGAGCTGGTAGACGGCGCCCACCGCCCCGAAGGCGATCGCGTGGTACTGGTTGTTCGCCTGCGGTCCCCTCTCGGCGAGCCAGCGCCCGTAGGGCAGCTCGCGCTCGGCCGTCTCCGCGATCGAGGCCATCATCTCCACCGCCAGGACGGGGTGCCTGCCGACGGCGGTCTCCTGCGACAGCATCACCGCGTCGGTGCCGTCGAAGATCGCATTGGCCACGTCGGCGACCTCGGCCCGGGTGGGTCGCGTCGAGTGCACCATCGACTCCAGCATCTGCGTGGCCGTGATCGTCGGCTTCGCGCGCCTTCCGGCCACCGCCAGCAGGCGCTTCTGGACGAGCGGCACCTCCTCGATCGGCAGCTCGATGCCGAGGTCGCCGCGGGCGATCATTATGCCGTCGGCGGCGTCGATGATCTCCTCGCCGTTGGCCGCGGCCTGGGGCTTCTCGACCTTCGCGATCAGCGGCACGTCCGGCACGCCGCGCTCGCGGAGGTGCTCCCGCACAGGGTCGAGGTCCTCGCGCCGGCGAACGAACGAGAGCGCGAAGAAGTCGAGCCGCATGTCGAGGCCCGCATCCATCAGGGCGATGTCGTCCTCGCTCACCGCGGGCAGCGAGACCGTCACGTTCGGGAGGTTCAGTCCCTGCCGCGAGGCGACGCTGCCGCCCACCTCGACCCTCGTCACCACCTCGCCGTCCGCCACCTGGTCCACCCGCAGGCGCACGGCGCCGTCGGCCAGGTAGCAGACGTCGCCCTCGTCGACGAGCTCGGAGAAGCCCTGCCACGCCACCGGCAGGCGCTCGGCCGTCCCCTCCACCTCGCGCGGGGTGAGGACCACGCGGGCGTCGCGGGCAAGCTCCGCCACTCCGCCGGCCACCGGGCCGAGGCGGAGCTTCGGGCCGGGGAGGTCGCCGAGGATGGCAACCTCGCGCCCGACGTGCGCCGCGGCGGTGCGGACAGCCTCCGCGGTCTCGGCGTGCTGGTCCGGCGTTCCGTGGGCAAAGTTCAGCCGCGCCACGTCCATTCCGGCGGCGATCATCCGCTCGAGCACCGCGACCTCGCGGGACGACGGACCGATGGTCGCGACGATCTTCGTGGAGCGCATCCTCACTGGAACATACCCACCCGGAGACCCCGGCTCATCCCGCCCCGGCCCAATCCCGTTGGCGCACAAAAAAACCACGCTCTTAGCGAGAGAGCGGGGCGGTTCTCGGTTGACGCTCGCGCCGTGAAAGGGTTTATTGGGGCCCGGCCTTAGGTGGTCGGGAGAGGTCCGAGAGGAGTGGACTCCGGCGGCGGCTCGGATCTTCGAGCACGCGATGCTGGTCCCATCCCTCTCCCCCCTTCCAGCCTCCGGAACTGAGGCCGCCGGGGAACTGCATCCGCTAGAACGCACCGAGTGCGGGGAGGTCTGATGGGCGAGTCTGCCACGGTAAGCGCTGGCCAAGAGCAGCATTTGCGAGCTCTCGAGTACGCCAACCGGGTACGCCTTGCCCGGGCTCGGATGAAGCGCAAGATCGCAGCCGGCGAGCTGCCGGCGGCGGAGGTCGTCCTCAGCTGCCCGTGGCAGGCCCACAGCATGTCGATCAGCGACCTGCTGATGAGCCAGAAGCGCTGGGGCCGGACGCGCTGCCGGAGGCTACTGGTGTCGCTGAGCGTCCCCGAGAACAAGCAGGTGGGAACTCTCACCGAGCGCCAGCGCCTCGCGCTGGCGGCGGTGTTGACCGCCAAAAATGCACCGCCGGGCGACGAGGCGAGCGTCCCCGCGCCAGGGTCGCACGTGCCCGATGCCCCCGCGGGACCGATGCCCACCCGGGAACGGGCGCTCACTCCCGCTTAAACCGGTCTTCGACCGAGCTCCTCGAGCGGCTCGTCCGCGGTCAGCCCCGGCTCGACGGTGGCGAGCTCGATGAGGTGCCCGTCGGGATCGCGAAGGTAGAGCGACTTGAAATAGGTGCGGTCCAGCACTTCGGTGCAGGGCACGCCGCGCGAGGTCAGGTAGTCGCGCCAGGCTCGCAGCTCCTCCTCCGATCCCACCGAGAGGGCGAAGTGATGGGTCGACCCGCGGCCGACCGTCCCCTCGTCGAGCTCCGAGTACTCGAGGCAGGTGATGAGCGTGCCGGGTCGGCCCTTCTCGTCGCCGAAGAAGAGGTGACGGGCGCCGCGATCGTCCTCGTTCACGGTCTGCTTTACCACGCGCATGCCGAGCAGGTTGCGATAGAAGCCGACCGAGCGCTCCACGTCCCCGCATATGAGAGTGACGTGGTGCAGGCCCGCGATGCGCAGCCGCCGCTCGTTCACGGCGGGGAAGCTACCGAAAGCCCAGCCCCCCGGACCGCCGCTTGAAGAGCTCGCGCATCGCGTAGAAGGTCAGGGCGAACACCCCGCCGCCGAGGATCATGAGCACCCAGATCTTCACCGGCCCGAGACCGAGCGCGACGACGGTGACCGCCACGAAGGCGGCCACTCCGGCGAGCAGAGCGGAGTGGGAGCGGTAGCCGGCCAGGTGCTCGCGGAGGGCCAGCTCGCCGCCGCCGAGCGACGCGATCGCGAGACCCGCGACGAGCCGCTCCTCGCCGTGGCGACCGCTGAGCGCCCCCCAAAGGATGAGGACGATTCCGAGCAGGATCAGCAGCTCGCTGAGCGGGAAGCTCCCCCACGGCGCGGCCGGCCGCTCGCCCGAGCGCCGCCGGGGCCTCGCCGGTGGGCG